>NZ_JBIVMF010000021.1:33455-43900 GCF_044752945.1 Streptomyces sp. NPDC088554
CGCCCTCCCCCGGGGCGGGGGGGGGGGGGGGGGGGCGGGGGGGGGGGGGGCGCGCCCCCCCCCCCCCCCCCCCCCCCCCCCCCCCCACCGCTTCGTGTTGTCCGTCGCGGCCCCGTCAGGCGCCGCGACGTGGTCCCGGTGGCAGCGCCGCCTGGGGGCGGCCCATGTACTGCCGGGGATCCCGCTGCCAGGAGCCCATCTGGGGCGTATGGCCGAGACCGCTGTAGCCCCCGTATCCGCCGTACCCGCCATATCCGCCGTGAGAGGCGTGCATGCCGGTGCCGAAGGCCGTGAAGCCGAGATTCTCCTCGTTGCTCCGATCGCCGGGCAGAGCCCTGAAGGACCGGCGGAACTCGGAGTACAGCGCGTCGTAGATCGGAGTGGTGGAGAACCCGTCCGCTACGTCCTGCGCGGGGCGCATGGAAGGGATCTGGCTCTGATACTGCTGCCGGGAGGGGTCGTATGAGTGCACGTACGGGCCAACGACCCCGTCGGCGGTCGGATGCGGGCTGTGACCGGAATTCGTCGAAAGTTGTACGGAGCGCAACCGGCGGAGCGGCATCGTGGCCTCTGTCACGTGCCGGCCAGCGGCATCATGGCGGCGACCAGCCGGCCGTTGGCCGCGGCCTTCTCCAGCGCCTCCCGCAGCAGGTCCTCCCGGGGCTGCTGGCCGATGGAGCCGACCGGCGCCGCGTAGACCAGCACCCGCTGCGACTTGTTGGCCGCGTTGCGCCAGCCATCGGTGACCTGGAGCGGCTGGTGCGCCTGCCACCAGGCGACCGAGGAGGTGGAGCCGCCGGTGCCGGGCTGGAGTACGGCGTGCAGCTGGCCCATGGCGAGCAGCACCGACCAGCCGGGGTTGACGCCGGGCACCCCGCTCAGGTCGTTGACCGGGGCGAAGCCCTGCTCGATCAGGAGCTGGAGGAACTCGTCGGTGGTGCCCTCGGAACCGGGCCGGGCGATCGGGGCCGTCGGCTCGACGACCAGGGCGGGATACAGCTCCTCCTCGATCAGCACCAGACCGCTGGTGACCCCGAGAACGGCCTGGCCGGGGGCGCCGGCGGGGGGCTGGGGCGCCTCCGGCTCACCGCCGGTGATGGACCTGACCGCGCCCTGGAGCTGGTCCTCGGCGACCTGGACGACCTGGGAGGGGATGCAGGTGGCGTGGGCGAAGGCGAGAACGGCGGTCTCCTCGCCGACGAACAGGACGGTGCTGGTCCGCTCCTGTTCGGAGTCGCCGGGGGTCCGGCAGGACGTGCAGTCGTAGTTCCCCGGGGAGTTCTCGCCGGCGAGCAGCCGGTCGGCTTCTTCGTCGCCGATCTCGGCGCGGACGTCCTCGCTGACATCGAGCATGCGCGGCACGGGTGGCTCCCTCGAACTCGGTGCGTGGGCCGGGCTGTTCCCGGCTCGTACCGAAGACAACGGGTGAGCCGTGGCCGGGGTCACGCGTGGAGGCGTACGTAATCGAACTCGTCGCGGAACCGGCGCTGCCGCGACCGCTGCCGGACTCGTGCGCGTGCCGGACACCTCGGCGCGACTGCTGCGTCCGCTCTCCCCGCCGCAGGCCCACCGCGTGGTCCGGAGCCGCCTCGCGCCCGGCCGGGCGTCACCGCGCGTACGGTACGGCGCGATGCCGACCGGCTGCGCGAGCTGGGCTACCCGGTGCACGCCGACCCCGGTACGGGCGGCGGCTACCGGCTCGGCGCGGGGGCCGAGCCGCCGCTGCCGGACGACGAGGAGGCGGTCGCCGTCGCCGTCGGGCCGCGCACGGTGGCGGGCCAGGGCACCGAGTCCATCCGGTGCCCCTGGGCCTCGATTTCGAGGTCGCCGAACCGCCGGAGCCGACCGACCGCATCAGGGCGGTACGCGACCGGCTGCGCAGGGCGCTCGGCCGACGGGCCGTCCGGGACCGCGCCCGCGGACGGGTCGTCGGTCTGTCGTCGGAGGTGTCGTCCGACGACGGATTGTGCGGGGGAATCGTGAATTCTCCGGGCCGTCGAATTACCTCGGAAGATCTCCGGATCACCCTGTGAGGTTAATTCTGCGAGGGTAAATTTATGTGATCTTCCGGGTCATCGAATTACTTGGGGAAGAGCGCTGAACATGTGTCGGGAGAGACGCTGTTCGCCTCCGGCGGATGCGGGGACGCTGTGACACAAGCGTGACCACGCGGGGATCCCGAAGAGCGGTGCCCCGGGTATCCCGGCCCGACTTCCTTCCCGGCGTCCCGGCGCCTACGGTGAGTGCTATGGCACCGATACCGACACCACCCCGACAGCCTTCGGACGATCCCGGGTCCTATGTCGGCCTCGACGCCGGGAGCGCGGAACGGCGCGCCAGGGCGCGCGGCTGGACCCATGTCAGAGCGCTGCCCCCGGGTGTGATCATCACGATGGAATTCGTCGCGGGCCGGCTCAACTTCGAGGTGGACGGAGGCAAGGTCATCCGCTGCTGGCACGGCTGAGCGTCCGCCTTTCCATACGTACGAAAAGGCCCCGGCCGTCCTTCTTGGGTCTTGGGTTCCAGGGGCCTTCAGCCGCCCGTGACCGGGCGGGAGTGCGGGGGGCGGCGGCTGCCCGCCGGGGTGACCGGGGTGCGTTCCGAACGTACCGCCGCGTGCTGCCGGGGCTGGGCGGTGAGCTGACCGGTGACCCGGGCGCCCGCGGTGCGACCGCTGTGACCCGCGCCGATGTGCTCGCAGGGCGACTCCTCGCCCAGGGGCTGCGGGACCGGTGCGTGGCGCGGGCCGCCGACCTTCGCCGAGGGGGCGGGGGCAGGGCTGCGGCGCGCCCGCCACTGCTCGCGCACCCCGAGGATCGCGCGTTCCGCGCGGCCGATCATCGGCTCGACCCAGGGCAGCGCCAGCAGGATCAGCAGGCCGGCGGCCCAGCCGAGCAGGACATCGCTCAGCCAGTGCGTACCCAGATACACGGTGGTGGCGCCCACGCCCAGCGCCACCATGGCCGACATGACCGACAGATAGCGCCTGGCGCGTGGCGTGGTGGCCAGATAGGCGAGGATTCCCCAGGTCACGACGGCATTGGCGGTATGTCCGGAGGGAAATATATCGCCGCCCGCGAACAGTTCGGCGGAGCCGATCCGCGTCGCGTAGTGCGGACCGAGCCGCCCGAGGCCGAGCTTGACCGCGCCGACGCTCACATTGAGCAGCAGCAGCGCCGCGCCGAGGACCAGCAGCGGCCGCAGGGTGTGCTGCCGCCAGGAGCGCCAGCCCAGCCAGGCCGCGATCATCACGGCGGTCGGGCCGCGCTGGCCGAGAACCACGAAGTAGTCGAGGAAGGCGTGCAGTTCCGGCCATTGCTGATATGGCCGGAAGAGCATCACCTTCCAGTCGAGGATCACCAACGACGACGAGACGAGCACGGCGAGGACGATGGCGATATAGAACGCCAAGGTCCCGCCGAAGAGAGCCGTGCGGGTGCGGCTCATCCGCGGGATCTCTATCTTCGGCGGTTCCGGCTCCCGGTCCAGGCGGGCAAAGATGTCGGTACGCACCCAATGGACGTTACAGCGAGTGAGTGACCGAACCAGGCGATCAGGTCTCTTTGTGATGACGATGTGATGTGGAGTGGGTATCGGCTCGCTTTTTATCCGGGACTTATCCGGGGTGGTTCCGGGAATTCAAGGGGCCTTGGGCTCTATTCACGGATGTGCTGTTCCGGGAACTGTCTTTCTGTGACACGGATTCGGTTCACCGCGTTGACGCGTGGAATTTCCCCGGCGCTCGTGCGGGCCGGAGATCGGTGATCATGGGACGCCGGAAGTGGCGCACACCACATGCCCTGGCCGGAGTGGTGAGACCTGCGCCATGTGACGTACGCGATCACTCGCGTACGCTGACGGCTCACTTCGCCCGTCGATGGACGGGCCGCACGGGGCCAGGGGCCCGTTCGGACCGCCGAGCGCGAGGGACGCATTGGGAGGTACTCAGATGCCCGGGACGCACCAGTCCGGGACCACCAGGACCGGACCGCGGCGGGGGACCGCCGACGGCGGTGCCAACCGGTGGGTCGTTCTCCTCGTCCTCTGCGTCAGTCTGCTGCTGGTCGCGGTCGACGCGACGGTGCTGCATGTCGCCGTCCCCGCCGTCACCGCGGACCTCAACCCCAGCGGCGTCGCGCTGCTGTGGATCGTGGACGCCTACCCGCTGGTCTGCGCCTCGCTGCTGATCCTCTTCGGCACGCTCGGCGACCGGGTCGGCCGGCGCCGGATCCTGCTGCTGGGATACACGCTCTTCGGCGTCGCCTCGGCGGTCGCCGCCCTGGCGGACACGCCCGCGATGCTGATCGCCGCCCGCGCCCTGCTGGGCATCGGCGGCGCGATGATCATGCCGGCGACGCTCTCCGTCCTCCGCGCGGTCTTCCCCGACCGCCGCGAACGGGCCATGGCCATCGGGGTCTGGACCGCGGTCGCCGCGATCGGCGCCGCCATCGGCCCGGTCCTCGGCGGCTTCCTGGTGGAGCACTTCTGGTGGGGCTCGGTCTTCCTGATCAACATCCCGCTGCTGGCGGTCCTGCTGCCGCTCGGCCGGATCCTGCTGCCCGAGTCGAAGGGCTCCACCGACGGACCCTGGGACGTGCTCGGCGCGCTGATGGCCGCCGCCGGGATCCTCGGCGTGGTCTTCGGCGTGAAACGGCTCGGCGCCGGGGAGGCCCCGTTCGGCCCCGCCACGCTCGTCGCCCTGTGCCTGGGGGCCGCGCTCCTCGTTCTCTTCGTACGACGACAGCGCCGCCGCGCGCACCCGCTGATCGATACGCGGATGTTCGCCAGGCCCACCTTCTCCACCTCGGTCGGCTGCATCGTCCTCGCCATGCTGGCGCTGGTCGGGCTCCAGCTGATCGCCGTCCAGTACCTCCAGCTGGTGCTGGGGCTCAGCCCGCTCCGGGCCGGGCTGCGGCTGCTGCCGCTGACCTTCGCGGCGATGGCGGCGGGCATCGCGGGCTCGGCCATGCTGCGCCGGTTCGGTCCGCGCCGGATGGTCTCCTGCGGCTTCGTCCTGACCGCCGTCGCCGTGCTGCTGCTGACGGTGATGGGCGAGCACGACCGGCCCGCGCTGCTGACGGCGGGGTTCGTCCTGCTCGGCTTCGGGCTCCAGGCCACGCTGTTCGGCGCGTACGAGTCGATGCTCAGCGACGCCCCGGCCGAACAGGCGGGCGGTGCGGCGGCCATCGGCGAGACGTCGTACCAGCTGGGCGCGGGCCTCGGGATAGCGCTGCTCGGCAGTGTGATGAACGCGGTGTACGCGCCCGGACCGGCGTCGGTACGGGGCGTTCCGGCGTCGGCCGGAGCGGCGGCGTCCGATTCGCTGGGCGAGGCGTACGCGGTGGCGGACCGGCTCGGCGGGCCCGTGGGGGAGGCCCTGAGGGCCGCCGCACGTCACTCGTTCGTGCAAGGACTGCATGTGACGCTGCTCGTCAGCGCGGGTCTGCTGCTGCTCGGCGCGCTGGCCGCGCGGCGGCTTCCGAAGGCCATGGACTGCCGGCCGGTGGTGGCCGGGGCCGGGCCGGAGGGCGTACGGGACGAGGCCGTGGAGCTGCCGGAACCGCGCCGGGAGCCCCGGCTCGCCAAGCCGCCCCGGTCGTACGGCCTGCCCCGGACCCGGGAGCCCGCCGAGGTCGCGGTGGAGCTGACGGTACGCGGACCCGCCGAGCGCGCCGGGTCTGGACGCGCTCCGCGCTGAGCCGTAACGTCGGGGCGGCCCTGTGACTAGCAGCGCTAGTTTGCCGATCGACGCCGGAGGCTCACCGTCATGTCCGCACCGTCCGCCGCGAAGCCGCCGCCCTTCGACCCGGCCGATCCGCTCGGGATCGACGAACTGTTCGACCCGGAGGAGCTGGCGATCCGGGACACCGTGCGTGCCTGGGCCGGTGACCGGGTCCTGCCGTACATCGCCGAGTGGTACGAGCGCGGCGAGCTGCCCGGCATCCGGGAACTCGCCCGTGAGCTGGGCGGTCTCGGCGCGCTCGGCATGTCCCTGACGGGGTACGGCTGCGCGGGCGCCGGCGCCGTCCCGTACGGGCTGGCCTGTCTGGAGCTGGAGGCGGCCGACTCCGGGATCCGCTCCCTGGTCTCCGTGCAGGGGTCGCTCGCCATGTACGCGATCCACCGCTTCGGGTCCGAGGAGCAGAAGCGGCGCTGGCTGCCCGGGATGGCGGCGGGGGAGATCATCGGCTGTTTCGGTCTCACCGAGCCCGACCACGGCTCCGACCCGGCGGGGATGCGGACCCACGCCAAGCGCGACGGCACCGACTGGGTGCTGACCGGCCGCAAGATGTGGATCACCAATGGCTCGGTGGCGGGTGTCGCCGTCGTCTGGGCGCAAACGGACGGCGGCATCCGGGGGTTTCTCGTACCGGCGGGCACCCCCGGATTCTCGGCGCCGGAGATCACCCACAAGTGGTCGCTGCGCGCCTCGGTCACCAGCGAACTGGTCCTCGACGGGGTGCGGCTGCCCGCCGACGCCGTACTCCCCGAGGCCATCGGGCTGCGCGGACCGCTCAGCTGTCTGAGCCACGCCCGGTACGGGATCGTCTGGGGTTCGATGGGGGCGGCGCGCGCGAGTTTCGAGTCGGCGCTCCAGTACGCGAGGACGCGTGAGCAGTTCGGGCGGCCGATCGGTGGCTTTCAGCTGACCCAGGCCAAGCTGGCCGATATGGCCCTCGAACTGCACAAGGGCATCCTGCTCGCCCACCATCTGGGGCGGCGTATGGACGCGGGCCGGCTCCGCGCCGAACAGATCAGCTTCGGCAAGCTCAACAACGTGCGGGAGGCGATCGAGATCTGCCGGACCTCGCGGACGATCCTCGGTGCCAACGGGATCTCGCTCGAATATCCCGTGATGCGCCATGCGACGAATCTGGAGTCGGTGCTCACCTACGAGGGCACCGTCGAGATGCACCAGCTCGTCCTGGGCAAGGCGCTCACCGGCCTCGACGCCTTCCGGTGAGGCCGTGGGAACCGGTGAGCGCCCTGCTCAGCTCTGGTTGAAGAAGCCGTCCTCACGACTCTTGGCCTCACCGTTGACGATCTCGGTGTCGGCGGGAGTCAGCAGGAAGACCCGGGCGGCGACGCGGTCGATCGACCCGCGCAGCCCGAAGATCAGCCCGGCGGCGAAGTCCACCACGCGCTTGGCGTCGGCGGGCTCCATGGCGGTGAGATTCATGATGACCGGGGTGCCGGCCCGGAAGAGCTCGCCGATCGCCCGCGCGTCCCGGAAGCTCTCCGGGGAGACGGTGGCGATCCTCCGGCTCTGCTCCTGGGGGGCTTCGGGAGCGACCCGCATACGCGGCTCGCTCCGCCAGGTCTCGCTACTTTCGGTCCCTTCGGCGTACTCGTCGTCGTAGTAACGCTCGTCGTTGTCCTCTACGAGGCCCAGCCAGGCACTCGCCTTGCGCACCGATCCCATCGACGCCTCCTTTCACCGCGGTCACATGAAGTTCCCTATCCCTATGGTCGACCATCATGCGGATCGCGCGCCAAGGGGATAGTCGGCGCGCAGGCGATTCGTGACGCTACTGGTGCAGAAGATGTGGCGATTCGTCAAGGTTCTTCCAGGGTACGGGCCTTAAATCAGCCCAAAATAGTATCTTTCTTCCAGATGGGTGATGCCGGGGTCGTTCGGGTGAACGGATCGCTGGATACGATGCGTCGCGGCGTCGGCGAACGGCTCCCGGGGAACTGTCGTGTTCGGAGCGCCCCGCTCCGACCATGGGTGGTTCGCCCGGACCGTCACCGACTACGACGGCCTGATCGCCCCGGTTCTGACGGAGGCTCAGACCGGCCGCGCCGCCGGGCGGCGCCGTATCGCGGGCCCCTGTCCGCTGCGCGGCATGCGGACCGCGCTGGGCGAGCGGAGTTCGCCGACGACCGGCTCGCCCGTGTGCTGCCGGCGTACGAGCTGCGGACCTCGGTGGGCCGGGCCTTCGGTACGTACGAGGGTCGGGTCGGACGGGAAGCGGGAAGGCCGTTGTCACCGGTGCGACGGGTCGGACCGGTGCGATCGCTGTGACTGTTGCGACTGCGGAGATTGCGGTTGTGGCTGCGATTGCTGAGGCGAGCGCCGAGGGGAGTGTGAAGGCACGCGGAAACGGCGCGCGAGCGCCGGGACTGACGTCGGGGGGTGCCGTGCAGGGCGTCGGCTCAACAGGAAGAGGACCACACGCGACCGAAGTCGATGTGGGAGCGCGTGACCAGCCACTGCTGTGAATGCATGGCCCCAGTGGAACAGTCATCCGTTTTCGCGTCAACCATGTATGAGACGAGCGGCCCACCATGCGGACAGGCTTGACAGCGGGCCGTATTCACCGCTTAACCTCAGGTCACAAGCGGATCCTGCTGAGGGGCTCGGTCCGCCCGCGTTTTCTGTGAAGGCACTTCCCGTGTTCGATCGCTGTATCCACGGAGCCTTCGCATGCCCTTGCCCCCGTCTCCATCCCAGGACACCGTCCGCCCCCGACCGCTGACCCCTTCGCTCGTCGTGGTCGGCGCGGGCCCGCGCGGTACCGGCCTCCTGGAGCGGATCGTCGCCAACGCGCCCTCCCTGTACGACGGCCGGCGCCTCGACATCCATCTGGTGGACCCGTATCCGCCGGGCGGCGGCCGGATCTGGCGCCGCGACCAGTCGCCGCTGCTCTGGATGAACTCCACGGCCGAGGACGTCACGATGTTCACCGACGACTCGGTGGAGCTGGCCGGGCCCGTACGCCAGGGGCCCGCGCTGCACGAATGGGCCCGGGATGTCGGGGAGGGCCGCACCCGGCTCGCCGCCGCGTCCGGGGACGACGCCGCCCTCCGCGCGGAGATCGCCGCGCTGACCCCGGCGGCGTTCCCCGCCCGCCGAGTCCAGAGCGCCTATCTGAGCTGGGTGTACGAACAGACCGTGGCCGCCCTGCCGCCGGGCGTCGCCGTCCACCTCCACCCCACCAGCGCTCTGCGCGTCAGCGGTCCGCGCGGCGGGCGCCAGCGCGTCTGGCTGGCCGACCGCGCCGAACCGCTGCTCGCCGACGCCGTCGTCCTGGCCCTCGGCCACCTCGACGGCGAACCGGACGCGGAACAGGCCGGGTTGACCGCCTTCGCGCACCGGCACGGGCTGCTCCACCTGCCGCCCGACTTCACCGCGGACAGCGATCTGTCCACGGTGCCCGCCGGGGAACCCGTCATCGTCCGCGGTTTCGGACTCGCCTTCGTCGATCTGATGGTCCTGCTCACCGAGGGGCGCGGCGGCCGGTACACGGAGGCGGACACCGGGGACGGTGAGCTGGTCTACCACCCCTCCGGACGTGAACCGGTCCTGCACGTCGGGTCGCGGCGCGGCGTTCCGTACCACTCCAAGATCGGTTACGCGCTGACCGGTGAGCGCCCGCCGCTGCCCCGCTTTCTCGGGCCCGCGCAGGTCGACGCGCTGCTCGCCGGGGCCGAGGCGCCCGACCACGCGCGCGATGTCCGGCCGCTGATCGACAAGGAGCTGGGCTTCGCCCACTACCACCGGCTCTTCACCGCCCACCCCGAGCGCACCCGCGCCGACCGGACCGCCTTCGAGGAGGCGTACGCGGCCGCCGCCCCCGGCAGCCCGGAGCTGGCCGCGCTGGTCGCCGCCGCCATACCGGACCCCGCCGACCGGCTCGATCTCGCCGCGCTCGACCGGCCGTTGAAGGGCGCGCGCTTCCCCTCGGCCCCGGCGCTCCAGGACGGGCTGCGCGGCTATGTCGGCGCGGATCTCGACCGCCGCCACGACCCGGAGCACAGCACCGACCTCGCTGTCTTCCTCGGGCTGCTCTCGGTGTACGGCCAGCTGATGCGGCTCGGCGACGCGGGCGATCCGGACGGGCGGTGGCACGGCTTCTTCAGCTACCTCGCCTCGGGCCCGCCGGGGCCCCGGCTCCGCCAGCTCCTCGCGCTGTCCCGGGCCGGGGTCGTGCGCTTCCTCGGCCCGGAGCTGACCGTCGAGGCCGACGACCGGGCCGGGGTCTTCCGGGCCGGATCCCCGGCCGTACCGGGGGAGTACGTGGAAGCCCGCACCCTGGTCGAGGCCCGGCTCCCCGACCCGTCGCCCGCCCGCACCCGCAGTCCGCTGCTGCGCGCCCTGTACGAGGAGGGCGCCGCGACGACCTCGGCGGCCGGGCTGGTCAGGGTAGACCCCGGCGACGGGCGGCTGCTGGAGCAGGGCGGCCGCCCGCATCCGCGCCGGTTCGCGCTCGGCCCGTACACCACCGCCCGGTCGAGCGGCGCCTTCACCCGGCCGCGTACGGGCGGGCCCGCGTTCCGGCAGAACGACGCGACCGCGCGGGCCGCGCTGACGCTGCTGGGCGGGCTGTCCGCCCGTACCCCCGAAGGGTCTCCCGTCCCGGCGTCCGCCCCGGCACCCGCCCCGACACCCGTCCCGGCACCCGCCTCCGTCCCGGCACCCGTCCCGGCACCCGCCTCCGTCC
>NZ_JBIVMF010000021.1:43991-120962 GCF_044752945.1 Streptomyces sp. NPDC088554
CCTCCGTCCCGGCTTCCGCGCCGGCACCCGTCCCGGTGTCTGCCTCCGTCCCGGCTTCCGCGCCGGCACCCGTCCCGGTGTCTGCCTCCGTCCCGGCTTCCGCGCCGGCACCCGTCCCGGTGTCTGCCTCCGTCCCGGCGTCCGCCCCGGCACCCGTCCCGGTGTCTGCCTCCGTCCCGGCTTCCGCGCCGGCACCCGCCCCGGCACCCGCCTCCGTCCCGGCACCCGTCCCGGCACCCGCCTCCGTCCCGGCGTCCGCCTCCGTCCTGGCGTCCGCGCCGACACCCGCCCCGGCCTCCGCCTCAGCCGAAAGGTAGAACCCGCCATGTCCGCCGCCCCCGCCCGCCCGCTGCACCTCGCCGCCGAGATCGGCGGGCCGCCGAGCTTCGACGCCACGCGGTACGTCGAACTCGCCCGGCTCGCCGAACGCGGTGCCCTCGACTTCGTCACCCTCCGGGACTCCTTCGGGCGGCCGGGGCCCGACGCGCTCGCCGTACTGGCGCGGGTCGCGCCCCTCACCGAGCGGGTGGGGCTCGTACCGACCGTCACGACCACCCACACCGAGCCGTTCCACGTCTCCACCGCGCTGGCCACCCTGGACTGGGTGAGCCGGGGCCGGGCGGGGTGGCTTGTCGATGTGTCGACCACTCCGGCGGAGGCCCGGCTCTTCGGGCGCCGGAAGGCGGCGCCCGCGCCGGAGCTGTGGCAGGAGGCGGGGGAGGTCGCCGAGGTGGCCGCCAGGCTCTGGGACAGCTGGGAGGACGACGCCGAGATCCGCGATAGAGCGACAGGGCGCTTCATCGACCGCGACAAGCTGCACTATGTCGACTTCGAGGGCGCCGGCTTCCGCGTGCGCGGCCCGTCCATCGTGCCGAGGCCGCCGCAGGGCCACCCGGTCACGGTGGTCGACGCGAGCGGGGCGGGGGAGCACAGCCTGGCGACCGCCGCGCGCCACGCCGATGTCGCGCTGATCAGGGCGGGCGCCCCCGAGGAGGCCGCCGCGCTCGGGGCGGCGCTCCGCTCCCGGGCCGCCGCCCTCGGCCGCGACCCGGGCGCGCTGCGGGTGCTGGCCGCGCTCACCGTCGACCTCGGCGACGGCGAACACCGGCTGGACCCGGACCTCGACACCGCGCCGCGCACCACCCCGGGGGCGGCGGGGCCGCACTACCGGGGCGGGCCCGTCGATCTCGCGGAGCTGATCACCGCCTGGCACGCGGCCGGGGCCGTCGACGGTTTCCACCTCACCCCCGCCGAACCGCGCCGCGATCTCGAACGGCTGGTCAACGGCACGGTGGCGCTGCTCCAGCACCGCAGTCTCTTCCGTACCTTCCACCCGGGCGGCACGCTCCGCGAGCACCTGGGCCTGGCCCGTCCCGTCAACCAGTACGCCGCCGGGGGAACCTCATGACCAAGCAGATCCATCTCGCCGCGCACTTCCCCGGGGTCAACAGCACCACCGTCTGGACCGACCCCCGCTCGAAGTCCCAGATCGACTTCGCCTCCTTCGAGGCGCTGGCCCGTACCGCCGAGCGCGCCGGGTTCGACTTCCTCTTCCTCGCCGAGGGGCTGCGGCTGCGCGAACAGAAGGGCCGCATCCACGATCTGGACGTGGTCGGCAGGCCCGAGTCGATCACCGTGCTGAACGCGCTGGCCGCCGTCACCGACCGGCTCGGGCTCGCCGCGACCGTCAACGCCACCTTCAACGAGCCGTACGAACTGGCCCGCAGGCTCGCCACCCTCGACCATCTCAGCGGGGGCCGGGCCGCCTGGAACGTGGTGACCTCCTCCGACGCCTTCACCGGCGAGAACTTCCGGCGCGGCGGCTATCTCGACCGCGCCGACCGCTACACCCGGGCCGCCGAGTTCGTGGCGACCGCCCGCGAGTTGTGGGACTCCTGGACGCCCGCCGGGCCGGGGGCCCCGTACGGTACGCCCCGGCCCTTCGCGCACACGGGCCCGCAGTTCGAGATCGAGGGCGAGTTCACCGTCCCGCGCTCGCCGCAGGGCCATCCCGTGATCATCCAGGCGGGCGACTCCGGCGAGGGCCGGGAGTTCGCCGCCGCCACCGCCGATGTGGTCTTCAGCAGGCACAGCACGCTGGAGGCGGGCCGCACCTTCTACGCCGACGTCAAGGGCAGGCTGGCGAAGTACGGCAGACGGCCGGCCGACCTCAAGATCATGCCGGGGGCCACCGTCGTCGTCGGCGACAGCGACTCCGACGCCCGGGAGCGCGCCGCCGAGATCCGTGAACAGCAGGTCTCCGGGCGGACCGCGCTGCTGACCGCGGAGCAGATCTGGGGGCGCGACCTCTCCGCGTACGATCCGGACGGGCCCCTGCCGGACTTCGACCCCGATCCGGACACCCGGCTGGCCCAGGGCCGGGTGCGGGTCGCCGATCCGGCGGCGGAGGCGGCCCGCTGGCGGGCGCTCGCCGCGGCCAAGGGGCTCTCCTTGCGGCAGACCGCCATCGAGACCACCGCGCGCCAGTCCTTCGTGGGCTCCGCCGAGACCGTCGCCGAGACGATCGACACCTTTGTACAGACCGACGCGGCGGACGGCTTCATCCTCGTCCCCCATCTCACCCCGGGCGGTCTCGACGACTTCGTCGACCGGGTCGTTCCGCTCCTCCAGGAGCGCGGCTCGTTCCGCACGGAATACCGGGGCGCCACCCTGCGCTCGCACCTGGGGCTCCCCGACCCCCTTCGGAAAGGCCGAACCGCATGACCACGTACGACTCCGCCGCCCCCGCCGTGGAGTGGAAGAGCTGGCACGCACATCGCACCATCGCGGTCGCCGCGCCGTACGGAGTGCTCTCGCTCACCGGCACCCACTGGCTCTCCGGCCATCCGGAGGGACGGCTGCCGGGGATCAACGGGCTCTGGCGCGCCGACGGCGACACGGTGGTGCTGACCGGCGCGGCCCGCGACGGGCTGACCGTCGACGGCCGCCCGCTCGCCGGCGAGGTCCGGCTGACCGCCGACACGGGCGCGGCCGACGACTCGCGGGTCGCGGCGGGCGCGCGCAGGCTGGTCCTGCTGCGCCGCGAAGGGCTCTGGGCCGTACGGGACTTCGACCCGGCCTCCGCCGCGCGCCACGCGTTCCGGGGGATCGAGGCCACCGCGTACGACGAGAACTGGACGCTGCCGGGCCGCTTCCGGCCGTACGGTACGGACCGGGTCGTCCGGGTGGAGAACGCGGACGGGCGGGAGCGGGGGCTCGGGCTGGACGGCGAGATCGCCTTCGCCGTCGGCGGCCGGGAGCACACGCTCCAGGTCGCGGTCGAGCCGGACGGCTCGCTGTGGGCGGTCTTCGCCGACACCACGAGCGGGGACAGCAGTTTCCGGTTCCGCTTTCTGCGGCCCGGCGCGCCGGACACGGACGGAAACGTGACGGTCGATCTCAACCGCGCGCTGCTGCCGCCGTGCGCCTTCGCGGACCACTTCATCTGCCCGTTTCCGCCGCCGGGCAACACGCTTCCGATCGCTGTTCCGGTGGGGGAGCGCACCGTCATCACGGGCTGACATGGCTGACAATCGGCTTTTCGTAACGCCACAGGAGGAGCCTGCACATCGTCCGCCCCACCGGTAACGCGGACAGTCAACAGGCGCTCTTGCGTGGGGAGTTGACTCACCCAATACTCCCGGGAAGCGCCGGCCGACGGCGCCCCCTCCGCGACCCGGAGGGGGCGTCCGGCTGCGCCTCACGGGCCGGCCCCCCACGGCGGGCCCCCGATTCCCCTCGGGAGGAACGAAAAGTGAGGATCAAGCGCACCAACCCCCGCAATGGCACCAGCAGACGCACCCGGCTGCTCGCCCTCACCACTGGTTTCGCCGCCGCGGCGGCGCTCGCGATACCCGCGGCGAGCACGGCGAACGCCGACTCCGCCGGTACGTTCAGCGCCACCCAGCTCACCGCGGCGAGCGACGCCGTGCTCGACGCCGATGTGGCGGGTACCGCCTGGCACATCGACGAGAAGACCAAGGCCGTGGTCGTCACGGCGGACAGCACCGTCACCGACGCCGAGATAGCCGGTCTGAAGCGGGCCGCCGGGGCCAACGCCGGCGCGCTGCGCGTCGAACGGACCGAGGGCAGGATCTCCACGCTGATCTCCGGCGGCGACGCCATCTACGCGACCAGCTGGCGCTGCTCGGCCGGGTTCAACGTCCGCAGCGGCACCACGTACTACTTCCTGACCGCGGGCCACTGCACCGAAGGCCTCCCGCCCTGGTACACCAACTCGGCGCGCACCACGAGCATCGGCCCCTCGGCGGGCACCAGCTTCCCGGGCGACGACTACGGCATCGTGCGGTACGCCAACACCGCGCTGGCCCACCCGAGCACCGTGGGCAGCGTCACCATCACGGGCGCGGCCAACGCCACCACCGGCATGTCCGTCACCCGTCGCGGCTCCACCACCGGCACCCACAGCGGTACGGTGACGGGGCTCAACTACACGGTGAACTACGGCGGCGGCGACATCGTCTCCGGGCTGATCCGAACCAACGTCTGCGCCGAACCCGGCGACAGCGGCGGCCCGCTCTACTCGGGCTCGCTCGCCATCGGCCTGACCTCGGGCGGCAGCGGCAACTGCACCAGCGGAGGCACCACGTACTTCCAGCCGGTACCCGAGGCGCTCAGCGCGTACGGAGTGGTCATCGGCGGCTGATCCCGGCAGGGATCCCGATCCACGCCGGCGGGTCCCCGCCCCGGTCCGTCCGGGGACGGGGACCCGTTCGCGTGGATCTGGGAGGATGTCGGAACGGTTCGCAACGGCGGGGCCGCACAGGAGCGGGGGCCGCGGGCAGTGGAACGCATCGGAGTGACCGGCCACAGGAACATCCCGGCCGAGGCGCACGCGTACATCAGCGCCGCCATCACGGCCGCCCTGCGCGAGCGCGCCGGCTCGCTGGAGGCGCTCTCCAGCCTGGCGGTGGGCGCGGACCAGCTCTTCGCGGCGCTCGCCCTGGACCGCGGGGCGCGGCTGACCGTCGTCATCCCCAGCGGGGACTACGAGGACGACTTCGCGGACCCCGCCGAACTCGACGGCTACCGGCGGCTCAAGGACCGGGCGACGCGGGAAGTCGCTCTGGCCTTCCCGCACTCCACCGACGAGGCGTACTACGCGGCGGGCACCTACATCGCCGACCACTGCGACCGGCTGCTGGCGGTGTGGGACGGCCTCCCGGCCCGTGGCCCCGGCGGTACGGGAGACATCGTGCGGTACGCGCGCGAGCGCGGGAAACCGGTGACGGTCATCTGGTGCGAGGGCGTGGAGCGGTCCTGAACCCCCTTGCGGGGCCATGAACTCCCTTGCTGGACGGGTCAGTTCTGGTGGCGCACCAGCCAGTCGGTGTGCTGGGGCGAGACATAGCGCTCGGTCTCGTACACCGCGTTCGCCCACTGCTCCTCGGTGACCATCGTCTCCATCGCCGTGTGCATGGTCTTGAGGTCCTCCTCGACCAACGAGTGCGCGGAGATGAGGGGTTGGTGGCGTCGGACCTCGCTCCACGCCAGCGCCGCCGCGGCGGACGCCGACAACAGTCCGAGGACGGCGGCGGATCCCGCGAGCGAGAAGGTCCGCAGGGCGGCCAGGAGGAGCGCCAGCAGGGTCAGCAGGGTGATGGCCGCCGACCACAGGGAGGTGGCGCGCCGGGAGACGACCGTTCTGTGGTGGTACCAGTTGCGCTGCTCGATCAGCCGGTCCCTGACATAGGTCTCCCGGCGCGCGGCGAACGGCTTCTCGCGCAGCATCCGCATCGGCGGGGTGATCAGCTCACCGGCCGCGCCCTGGCCGATCTCCCCGCTGTCCCTGGGGTCTTCCCAGCCGACCTTCTTCAACTCCCGCAGCCCCGACTCCAGTCGGGTGGTGAACAGGCTCCCCGGATTGGCGGCGGCCGAGTCGAAGGGCGCCCCGTGCACGGCGTAGCGCCAGGACATCGACTTGATGAACTCCGCTGCCGAGCGGTTGAGTTGCCAGTGCGACCTGGCCCGTCGGCCCGCTGAACGGATCGTGACCAGCAGTACGCCCGCGTACGCCAGCGCGCTGAGCGCGCCGACGATCTGGAAGGAGTCCCCCACCCGCCACCGCCACGGCAGTGACGCCAGCAACGCGCCCAGCACCAGCAGCAGGAGCCGGCGGCGGACCGCGCCGGTCGCCTCGCGCTGCCGCGCGACGGCGACCGCGTCGGCGTGGTGGAAGAGGACGGGCAGATCAGCGTTTCGGAAGACCATGCTGTGCAGTGGTCCGCTTGAGTCGGCCATGCGCACCCCGTCTGTGTGTTCTGTTGTCACCTGTGGTGTGTTGTCACCCAGTCGGCGGAACAGTGTGTTCCGGACCGGTGGGTGAATTCCCCGCAACGCTTCTGTTCCCTGCCCCCGCGCCGAGTTGCCGCGAGAGTTCTGAAGAGTAAAGTCGAGCCGCTGACACTGCAACGGTGCGGTGTCTTCTGTTCGGACCATATGAACCAAGGACGGCCGCCGTGACCTCACAGACCTCTGTCACCTTCGCCCCCACGAAGAAGCACCGCACCCCGCTCGCGGAGATCGATGTGCGCGACGCCGGCGTCGCCAAGAAGCTCGGCCGTGTACTCCCCATGCCCAGCGGGCGCGTCGAGCGTGTTTCGAGCTTCAACTCGGCGCTCTAGACTGGCCGAATGACAGGACCCTTGGTCCCTTTTCGTGAGATTGTCCTCAAGGTCCACAGCAGATGCGATCTCGCGTGCGATCACTGCTACATCTATGAACACGCCGATCAGAGCTGGCGCACCCGCCCCAAAACGATCTCGGACCAAGCGATTTCCTGGACAGCTCTGCGACTGGCCGAGCATGCCACAGCCCACGCACTGCCCTCCGTGTCAGTGATCCTGCACGGAGGGGAGCCGCTGCTCGCGGGCCCCGCGCGGCTGCGCCGCGTCTGCGAGGAACTGACCCGCGCCCTCGACGGTGTCGCCGCACTCGATCTGCGGATCCACACCAACGGGCTCCAGCTCGGCCCCCGCTACCTCGACCTCTTCGAGGAGTTCGGCGTCCGGGTGGGCATCTCCCTGGACGGCGACCGCACGGCCAACGACCGGCACCGCCGCTTCGCGGACGGCCGCAGCAGCCACCCGCTGGTCCTCAAGGCCGTCGACCTGCTCCACCAGGAGCGCTACCGCCCGCTCGACCTCGGGTTGCTCTGCACCATCGACGTGGCCAACGACCCGGTCGCCGTGTACGACGCGCTGACCGCCCTCGACCCGCCGCGCGTCGACTTCCTGCTGCCGCACGCCACCTGGGACACCCCGCCGCCGCGCCCGGACGCCGCGCCCACCGCGTACGCCGACTGGCTGCTCGCCGTCTTCGACCGCTGGGACACGGCGGGCCGTCAGGTGCCCGTGCGGCTCTTCGAGTCGGTGCTCTCCACCCTGGGCGGCGGTCCCAGCCTCACCGAGTCGCTCGGCCTCGCGCCCACCGATCTGGTCGTCGTGGAGACCGACGGCAGCCTGGAACAGGTCGACTCGCTCAAGAGCGCCTACGACGGCGCGGCCGCCACCGGGTTCGACGTCTTCGCGCACACCCTCGACGAGGTCGCGGCCCATCCGGGGGTACGGACCCGGCAGCTGGGGCTCGCCGGGGTGAGCGGGACCTGCCGGCGCTGCCCGGTCGTCCGCTCCTGCGGCGGCGGTCTCCACACCCACCGCTACCGCTCCGTGGACGGCACCGGAAGCTTCGACCACCCCTCCGTCTACTGCGCCGACCTCGAAGCGCTGATCCGGGGCATCGAGGCCCGTACCGCCGAGACGTCGGTGGCGCCCGCCGTCACCGACCCCGGCGAACTGATCGCCGCCCAGCGGGATCTGACCCGCGCGCTGCTCGCCGAGCTGAACGCCGCACTCGACGGCCGGGGCGGCGAGCGGTGGCAGGAGGCGTGGGAGCTGGCCGCCACCGTCGAGCGCCACTCGGACGGGCTCGACGAGATCCTCGCCCACCCCTACACCCGCGCCCGGCTGCTCGCCGCCGTCGCCGCCGTCCGCGAGGAGCGGCCCGGCGCCTTCCGCACCGCCACGGACGGACTGCTCGACACGCTGGCCGCCGCGATGGTCCGGGGCGGGCTCGACCTGCCCGTGCGGACCGTGTTCCGGGACGGCGAACTGCTGCTGCCCACGCTCGGCGCGCTGCGTCTCGGCGCCCCCGGGGAGAGCGGCGAGGCCGAGGTGCGCCCCGCCGAGAAGGGCTTCGTGGTCCGTACGGACACGGCCGAGCGCCGCGTGGTACGGGCCGAGGAGACCACCCCGCACTGGCGCCCCGTACGGCGGCTCGGGTCCTTCGCGCGGATCGGGCCGGATCAGGGAGCGGGGTCTGGTGCCGTGGATCGCGAGGCGGAGGAGGGAGGCGACACGGAGCGTCGGCGACCGACGACAACACCGCGAGGCGCGGTGCCGGGGCAGGCGAGCCCGGCAGGATCCGAACGAGAGGCCCCCGGCCGGGACGGGGCGCCCGATCTGGCACTGGACGACCTCGACCCGTACCGCGACTGCTTCGACGCGCCCGCCCATCCGGCGCTCGGTGCGGACGAGGCCGCCGACTGGAGCGGGCGGCTGGCGGCGGCCTGGCGGCTGCTCGGGGAGCGGGTGCCGGACCAGGCTGCCGAGGCCGCCGGGTCGCTCTCCACCCTGACCCCGCTGGTCGGCTCCGCCGGCTCCGCCGTCGGGCGCCACGCGTACGGCGCGCTCGGCATCCCGCTGCGGGGCGGCGCGCGGGAGCTGGCGCCCGCCCTGCTGCGCGGGTTCCGCCGGGCCAAGCTGCGGGCGCTGACCGAGGTCACCGACCTCTACGCGCTGGACGGCGCCGGGCCGGACACCGCCCCCGACGGCCGGGCGGGGGTCCCGCTCCCCGAGCTGCTGGCCGGGGCGTACGAACGCGTGGGGCTCGCCGCGTACGACCCCACGCACCGGGACCCCGCCCGCCGGGCGCTGGACGCCCTGCGGGACGCGCCCGAACTGACCGTCGACGGCAAGCGTCTGCTGGCCGCGCTGCACGAGGAGGCCGACCGTGGCTGACCCCCGGGAACCAGGGCGTGTCGCGAAAGTCCCTCCCCCAGCCTTCGGCCGGGAGGCGTCCCCGGCCCGGCGGCGCCTGGCACGCACTCCTCCGGCCACCTCCCCCGGACTCCGCCCGGGAGTACCCCCGGAGGTGCCCCACGCCGCGTTGTCGGAGTCGTCCGATTACGTCCGGTACGAGGACGGTCTCCCCCGGACTCCGTCCGGGGGTACCCCCACCGCCTTGCGACGCACGCACCAGACACCGCCGGGCCCGCCCCGCGGGCGGACGGCGCCGCTTTCGCGGCACGCCCTCGCCCGCGAGCTGGCGGAGTTGGGGGTCGTCCCCGGGGAGATCCTCCTCGTCCACGCCGCCCTGCGCGCCACCGGACTGGACGCCGACACCCTGCGCACCGCCCTGCTGACCGTGCTCGGCGAGGACGGCACCCTGGTCGTCCCCGCCTTCACCGAGGAGAACTCCGACTCCTCCGCCGCCCACCGGGAACAGCTCCGGGGCCGGAGCAGGCGCGAGGCGGCGGCCTTCCGGGCCGCGATGCCCGCCTTCGACCCGGCAACCACGCCCTGCCCGGCGATGGGCCGGTTCGCCGAGTCCGTACGTACGGCCGAAGGCGCCGTACGCAGCGAGCACCCGCAGTCCTCCTTCGCGGCGCTCGGCCCACAGGCCGCCGAACTGCTGGACCGCCACCCGCTCCACAGCCATCTCGGCCCCGACTCACCACTCGGCGCACTGGAACGCGCCGGGGCGCGGGTGCTGATGATCAATGTCGGATACGCCGTCTGTACCGCGTTCCATCTCGCCGAATACGGGGAATCCGCTCCGTTGCGTTCCTATCGCTGTGTGGTGAAAGCGCCGGACGGAACGCCCCGATGGGTGGAATATGAGGATGTCCGGCTGGACGACAGGGATTTCGAGGCGATCGGGGCATCATTTCCCTGGGGACTGGAGCAGAGCGGACCACTGGGAGGAGCGGTCGCGAGACTGTTCCCGATCAAGGACGCGGTCGGCCACGCCGAGGAATGGATGTCCAGGAACCGGCGCTGACCGACCGAACGGCAGGGGGAGGAAGCGCGTCCGGCTCCGGAACGACTCATGTGCCCAACGCCACGTGGGCAGTGGACGTGGGTGCCCACACAGGACGGGGGTCTTGTGCACGCGTCACCGCAAGCGCGAGCGGCTGACCATCGGCCGTACTTCTTCTTGAGCTACGCGCACACACCGAGGGACAGCGCGGGGGGACCCGATCCGGACATGTGGGTCGAGCGGCTCTTCAGGGATCTGTGCGGCCATGTGATGGCCATGACGGATCTGCCCGCCGGCGCCCGGGCCGGATTCATCGACCGGGAGATGCGCTCGGGCGAGGGCTGGTCGGAGCGGCTCGCCGAAGTGCTGGCGACCTGCCGGGTGTTCGTACCACTGTTCTCGCCGCGCTACTTCGCCAGCGAGATGTGCGGCAAGGAGTGGTACGCCTTCGCCCAGCGGGTCATCTACGAACAGGCCAGGAACAACAGCACGGCAGAGGCGATCGTCCCCGCGCTCTGGGTGCCGGTCCCGCCGCATCAACTGCCGGGCCCCGCCGAGCGGTTGCAGTTCAACCACCGGGACTTCGGGGACCGCTACGTCACCGACGGGCTCTACGGGCTCATCAAGCTGCGGATATTCGCCGAGGAGTACGAACGGGCGGTCTACGAACTCGCCAAGCGCATCGTCGGCGTCGCCGACACCTCCGCGATAGGACCGGGCCGCCCCGTCGACTACCGCCAGGCGCCCAGCGCCTTCGGCACCAACGGCGGGCCCCGGCCCCTCCAGGTCACCGTCGCCGCGCCCACCCGGCACGACCTCCCCGGGGGCAGGGCCGGCCACTACTACGGCTCCATGGCCCAGGACTGGAACCCCTACCACCCGGATTCCGCGCGGCCGTTGGCGTATATCGCCCGGGACCTGGCGCGCTCGCTCAACTATCAGGCCGACATCGTCTCGTTCGACGAGGTGTCCGTACCGCACGAGGGCAAACAGACGCCCACCCGGCCGGAGATACTGCTGGTCGACCGGTGGGTTCTGCACGACGAGGAACAGCGCCGGCGGCTCGCCGCGTTCGACGCCGAACACCGGCCCTGGGTCAGTGTCGTCGTCCCGTGGAACCGCGAGGACCAGCAGAGCAGGGGCGCCGAGGCCGAGCTGAGCGAGCGGCTGGAGCGGACCATGCCCAAGAAGATGGGACAGGGCCGCGCCGCCTGCCGGGCCGCCGCCAGAGGCGTCCCCAGCATGGAGGCGTTCGGCCAGATCCTGCCGCAGATCGTCGAGACGGCGGCCCAGCAGTATCTGAGACACGCGGCGGTCTATCCGCCGGCCGGCGGCAGTCACACCGAACGGCCCAGGCTGCGCGGCCCGATGGCCGCCGAGTACGCCATGACGCACTACGTACCCGAGACGCACGACCTGGCGCCCGATGCGGAGGACGCGGATGACAGCACGTCGTGACGGACGCATCGTCACCTTCTACTCGTACAAAGGAGGCACGGGCCGCACCATGGCCCTGGCCAACACCGCCTGGATCCTCGCCGCCAACGGCAAACGGGTCCTGGCCGTCGACTGGGATCTGGAGGCCCCCGGACTGCACCGGTTCTTCCACCCCTTCCTCGACCCCGCCACCCTCGGTGCCACCACCGGCGTCATCGATCTGATCACCGAGTACGCCTGGGCCGCGACCAGCCCCGTGGACCGTCCCGACGACTGGCACCGCGACTACGCCCGCATCCAGCAGCACGCCGTCTCCCTCACCCCGGAGAACCTGGGCTGGGAGTTCCCGGCGGGCGGCACCCTGGACTTCGTCTCCGCCGGCCGGCAGAACCGCGAGTACTCCGCGACCGTCTCCACCTTCGACTGGGACAACTTCTACGACCGGCTCGGCGGCGGCCACTTCTTCGACGCGCTGCGCGACGACATGAAGGCCCACTACGACTACGTCCTCATCGACAGCCGCACCGGACTGAGCGACATCGCCGACATCTGCACCGTCCACCTGCCCGATGTCCTCGTCGACTGCTTCACCCTCAGCGACCAGTCCATCGATGGCGCGGCGGCCGTCGCCCGCCAGATCGACGAGCGCTACAGCGGCCGCGGCATCAAGATCTTTCCCGTGCCGATGCGGATCGACGAGGGGGAGAAGGAGAAGGCCGACGCCGGACGCGCGCTGGCCCGGCTGAAGTTCGACCGCTTCCCCGGTGGGCTCACCGGCGAGCGGCTCACCGCCTACTGGGGCGCGGTGGAGATCCCGTACCGCCCGTACTACGCGTACGAGGAGACCCTCGCGACCTTCGGCGACGAGGCCGGGCTGAGCAACTCCCTGCTCTCCGCCTTCGAGCGGCTGACCGGCTATGTCACCGAGGGCGCCGTCACCTCGATGCCGCCGGTCGGCGACGAGTCCCGGCTGCGGATCCGGGACGTCTTCACCCGCCGCAGGCCCGCGCTCCCCGCCGACCTCTTCCTCAGCTACGTCGCCGAGAACCGGATGTGGGCCGACTGGATCGAATCGGTGCTCACCCGGGCCGGCTTCCGGGTCGTCCCGCGCGACGTCTCCGCCGAACCGCCCGTCGGCCCCGGCGGATCGGGCCCCGGTGTCTCCTCCGTGGAGAGCACGGCCCGCACCGTCGTCCTGCTCTCCGCCGCCTACCTCAAGTCCGCGCGCGCCGTCGAGGTGTGGTCGCGCGCCGCCTCCGAGGACCCGGGCGGCGCCCGGCGCCATCTCGTACCGATACGCGTCGGTGACGTACGGCTGACCGCCCCGTACATCGACCGCAACCCGGTGGACCTCTTCCGGCTCGACGAGGCGCACGCCACCACCGCGCTGCTGCGCGCGCTGGACCGGCCCGCGCAACGGGCCGACCAGCTCTCGCCGGGGCCGCGCTTCCCCGGCACCGTCCCCAAGATCTGGAACGCGCCGTCCCGCAACCCCGGCTTCACCGGCCGCTCGCTCGTCCTGGAACGGATGCGCGACCGCCTCGGCGGCGGTATGGCCGTGGTCCTGCCCCAGCCGCAGACGCTGTACGGACTCGGCGGCATCGGCAAGACCCAGGTGGCGCTGGAGTACGTACACCGCTTCATGGCCGACTACGACCTGGTCTGGTGGGTCTCCGCCGAACAGACCGCCGGGGTGGTCGCGGGCCTCGCCGAACTGGCCGTACGGCTCGGGGCACAGGGCGGCGACGACATGGCCGCCGCCTCGGCGGAAGCCGTCGACCTGCTGCGGCGCGGGGTGCCGTCCGCCCGCTGGCTGCTGGTCTTCGACAACGCGGACGACCCCGAACTGATCCAGCGCTTCTTCCCGCCCGGCGGCCCCGGACACATCCTGGTCACCTCCCGCAACCAGAGCTGGTCGCAGTACGGCGACGCCCTGCCCGTCGATGTCTTCCTGCGCGCGGAGTCCGTCGAACACCTCCGGCGTCGCGCCCCCGGACTCTCCGCCGCCGACGCCGACAAGGTCGCGACCGCCGTCGGCGATCTGCCGCTCGCCGTCGAACAGGCCGGGGCCTGGATAGCGGAGACCGCCACGCCCGTCACCGAATACCTGGACCAGCTCGACCGGCAGACCGCCGGGGTGCTCGCGCTCAACCAGCCCGCGGGCTATCCGGAGCCGGTCGCCGCGACCTGGAACATCTCCATCGAGCGGCTCAAGGAACGCTCGCCCGCCGCCGTACGGCTGCTCCAGCTCTGCGCGTTCTTCGCCCCCGAGCCGATCTCCGCGAACCTCCTCTACAGCAAGGAGATGATCGAGGCCCTCAAGCCCTACGACATCTCGCTCCAGGAGACGCTGGTGCTCGGCCGGGTCATCCGGGAGATCGGCCGCTTCGCGCTCGCCAAGGTCGACCAGGTCGGCAACAGCATCCAGGTGCACCGGCTCGTCCAGGCGATCATCAGGGCCCAGCTCACCGAGGAGGAGCGGCGGGACGCCCGGCACGCCGTCCACCGGATCCTCGCCGGAGCCAGGCCCGACGGCGACGAGCCGATCGACAACCCCGGCACCTGGCCCCGGTTCAACACCATCTGGCCCCACCTCATCACCTCGGAGGCGGGCTACTGCCGACGCCCCGAGACCCGCAGGCTGATGATCGACCGGGTGCGCTACCTGTGGAAGCGCGGCGACTGGCCCGCCGCCCTCGCACTCGCCGGGGAGCTGCGCGACGAATGGCGCGAGCTGCTCGGCAACGACGACCCGCAATATCTGTACCTGCGCTTCCACCTCTCCAACATCCTTCGCTCGCAAGGCCGTTACGTGGAGGCCAAGGAGCTGGACGAGGAGACCCTGGCCCGCCAGCGCCGCGTCCTCGGCCCGACCCACCCGCACACGTACATGACCACCAGCGGACTGGCGATGGACCTCGGCACGCTCGGCGAGTACGCCAAGGCGATGGAGCTGGCCAGGGAGGCGCACGAGGGGTTCAGCGGGATCTTCCACGAATCCCACCCGAGGACGCTCGCCGCCGCCAACAACCGCGCGCTCAACCTGCGCATGGTCGGCCGCTACGCCGAGGCGCGCGAGATGGACCAGGACGTCTTCGACCGCCGCACCGAGGTGCTGGGTCCGGAACATCCGTACACCCTCTCCTCCGCCGCCAGTCTGGCGCGCGATCTGCGGGACATCGGCCGGTACGAGGACTCGGTCACCCTGCTCAGCCGGACCTACGCCACGTACAAGGAGCAGTTGGGACCCCTCTTCCCCGGCACCCTGGCCGCGGCCAAGAGTCTGGCCGTGTCGCTGCGCAGGGCGGGACAGTTGGAGGACGCGCGCCGGCTGACCACCGCCACGCGCAACCGTTACCGCAGTAAGTACGGATCGCAGCCCAATCCCGACTCACTCGCCTGCGATCTGAATCTGGCGGCCGACTTCTTCGCCGCCGGGGAGCCGGTGGCGGCACGGGATCTGGCGCAGGAGGTGGCCGACCAGTATCTGCGGGTGCCGGGCGAGCGGCATCCGTACACCCTCGCCGCCATCAACAACCTCGGGATCTACCACTGGGGCTGCGGAGCGCCCGAGCGGGCGGAGCGGCTGCTCCGGGGAGCGCTGAAGACGATGCGGGAGGTGCTGGGGGACGACCATCCGCACACCCTGTTCTGTACGGTCGCCCTCGCCGGCGCCAAGGCCGACCTCGGCGAGCTGGACGAGGCCCTGGTCACCGAGCGGGGCGCGGTCGCCGGACTGCGCGTGTCGCTGGGGACGCACCACCCCGAGACGCTCGCCATCGCCTCCAACATGTGCGTGACGCTGGGGGCGCTGGGCCGCAAGGGCGAGGCGGCGCGGCTGCGCGCGGAGACCGTGGCGGAGCTGGTGCGTCTGCTCGGCGAGGAGCACGCGCTGACCCGCTTCGCCCGCGACGACCGGCGCGTCTACCGGGACCTGGAGCCGCTGGCGGTGTGAGGGCGTACGGGGCCCCTGCTCCCGGGGGGCTCCGTACCGTACCCCCACCCATACGTGCCGGACGGCTCAGTCGTTCAGCAGCCAGGTCAGAACGCGCGGCAGCGCGTGCAGCGCGTCGAAGTGCGCGGCGGCCGGTTCCAGTACGGCGGTCGCGCCCGGGATCCGCTGGGCCAGCCAGCGGGAGTGGCCGACCGGCGAGAACACGTCCTTCTCGCCGTGCCACAGCAGCACCGGGGTCCGGATGGACGCGGGATCGAACCCCCACGGGCTGCTGAAGGCGAGCGCGTCGTCGATCCAACCCCAGGCCGAACCCCGCAGCGCCTCCTGGTAGTTGCGCAGCAGCATCGCCCTCACCCCGGCATCGGCGACCACCATGCGGTCGGAATCGGTCAACTCCCGGCGCAGCTCGTCGAGGAGCCGCACCGGGTCCTTCCGGATCGCGTCGGCGCGCGGAATGAGCCGGGCCGCCACCCCCGCCGGGTCCTTGGACGCGGTGGTGTACTCCCGGACATTCGAGGCCGCCATGCCCTCGAACCAGTCGAGCCCCGCCGCGTCCCACGGCGCGAGCGTGACCAGCGCGGCCGTACGTGTCACCCGCTCGGGCAGCAGCGCGGCACAGGCCAGCGCGTGCGGGGCGCCGCCCGAACGGCCCGCGACCGCGAACCGCTCCAGACCGAGGGCGTCGGCGATCGTGGTCACGTCCTGGGCCACATCGGCGACGCTGCGCCCTTCGAGCCGGTCGGAGCCTCCGTACCCCGGCCGGTCGTAGGCGATCAGCTGCATCCCCCGCTGGTAGAGCACCATGCCGCGCGGGGCGGGACCGAGCCTGCTGCCGGGGGTGCCGTGCAGCAGGAACACCGGTCTGCCGCGTGGATCCCCCAGACGCTCGACCATCAGATGCCGCCCGTCCGCCGCGCGCACCCGACGTCGCAACCCCCGCCCCTTTCGTCGTGTACGTACCGTAATTTCCCTGTACACGACTCCAGTTGGCCGGAATCGCTTATACGGGGGCCCGGTTCACGATGATTGTCCCGGATCGGGGGCCGATGCGTAAGGTCACGTCGAGCATTCTGAACAAAACCCGCGGTTGATACGTGGAACTACTTCAGGACAGGACTAGTCCTCACGGGCTGTGGAGTCTTCTGCTACAGGTTGTGCCATGCGCGTCGATTTCCCCTGTACGGAGACGAGTTCTACGGGGCTCGGTGGTTCAAACCCGTGTCGGACGGATGTCTTGAAACCGACCTTGCGTGCGACTGATTGATCTCGCCATAGTGGGCGGCCTCACCCACCGTGACGAGCCCCCCACTTGCTCGGAGCGGACCCCACAGGAGGTTGTTGACGTTGAGTCATCGGCGTATATCCAAGAAGCGTGTGACGATGGCGGGCGGCGCCGTGGTGGCGCTGGCCATCGCCGGTGTCACGCTCCAGAACGCGAACGCCAGTGAGGACAAGCCCCAGGTCCAGCTGAAGACGCTGACGGCCCCCGCGGCAGGCACGCTCGCGGCGAGCCTCAAGGGCAACCTCGGCGACAACTCGGCCGGCTGGTTCTACGAGGCCGAGTCGAAGGCGCTCGTGATGAACGTCGTCAACGAGCAGGCCGCCGAGACCGTCCGCCAGGCGGGAGCCAAGGCCAGAATCGTGGAGAACTCCCTCCCCGAGCTGGCGGTCGCCCGGCAGACCCTCACCACCAAGGCGACCATCCCGGGCACCTCCTGGGCCGTCGACCCGGTCGCCAACAAGGTCGTCGTGACGGCGGACCGTACGGTCACGGGCGACGCCTGGGACACCCTCACCGGTGTGGTGCAGACGCTCGCGGGCAAGGCCGAACTCAAGAAGACGGCGGGGGAGTTCAAGACCTTCGTCTCCGGCGGTGACGCCATCCTGGGTGACGGCGCGCGCTGCTCGCTCGGCTTCAACGTCGTCAAGGACGGCGAGCCGCACTTCCTGACCGCCGGGCACTGCACCGAGGCGATCCAGCAGTGGGCCGACGAGGACGGCGTCCAGATCGGCACGACCGTCGCCTCGACCTTCCCGGTCGGCGACTTCGGCCTGGTCAAGTACGACGACCCGGCCACGGTCGCCCCGAGCGATGTGAACCTCTTCAACGGCAACGTCCAGGCGATCTCCCAGGTGGGCGAGGCGGCCGTCGGACAGCAGGTGGTCCGCAGCGGCTCCACCACCCAGGTGAGCGACGGTGAGGTCACCGCGCTCGACGCCACCGTGAACTACGGCAACGGCGACATCGTCAACGGGCTCATCCAGACCTCGGTCTGCGCCGAGCCGGGCGACAGCGGTGGCTCGCTCTTCGCGGACGACATCGCGCTCGGCCTGACCTCGGGCGGCAGCGGTAACTGCACCGTGGGCGGCGAGACGTTCTTCCAGCCGGTGACGACGGCGCTGGCCGCGGTCGGCGCCGAGCTGGGCGTCGGAGGCGCGGGCGCCGGTGGCGAAGAGGGTGCCGCCGCCGCTGGTGCGGGTGGCGACGCCGCTGCCGCGGGTGCGGGCGGTGAAGAGGGTGCTGCCGCCGCTGGTGCGGGTGGCGACGCCGCTGCCGCGGGTGCGGGTGGCGAAGAGGGTGCCGCCGCCGGCGTCGGTGACGAGGGCGCTGCCGCTGCCGCGGGCGCCGGTGGCGACGACGCTGCCGCCGCCGCGGGCGCGGGTGGCGAAGAGGGTGCCGCCGCTGCCGGCGTCGGTGACGAGGGCGCTGCCGCTGCCGGTGCCGGTGAGGGCGCCGAGAACGTGGACGGTGGCCAGGCCGGTAATGAGAACGGCAACGGCAACGGCTATGGCGACAACGGCAACGGCAAGAACGACAACCAGTCGCACTGACGCGCTGGTACGCGCCGACGCGCCGGGTACGCACTGACGTACCAGTACGCGCCGACGTATTGACACGCCGATACGCGCGCTGTCGGAAGAGTCCGGTCCACCCTCCCCGGTGGGCCGGACTCTTCCGGTTCCCGGCCCGTGACCGTCAGCGGTAGCCCGTCGTGTCGGCCGGTCTGCCCACGTCCTGGACCTCGACGAGATACCGCCACGCGTCGGGTTGGCTGCCGTCCGTATCGGTGAAGCCGTAGGCCCTGGCGAGCTGTCCGCTCGACAGCGACTGTCCGTTCCACCGCGCCACGTGCGGGTCGGCCGCCAGCGCCGCGACCGCGCGTCCGGTGTAGGCGGGGGTCTCCGAGATGGCGAAGTGCGGTTGCTTGTCCAGCGCGTCGCGCCAGGTCGGCTCGGTGACACCGAACGCCTCCAGCATGATCTCCGACCGCAGCCAGCCCGGTGTCAGGGCCACGGCGGTCGCTCCGTACGGCGCCAGCTCCTCGCTCTGGGCGAACGCCAGCCGGTTCACCGAGGTCTTGGCCAGGTCGTAGAAGAGCGAGGTGCGGTAGTTCGCCGCGTTGTACTCCGTGGTGCCGTCGCTGATCTCCACGACCAGGCCGCCCGGTTCACGGATCATCAGCGGCAGGGCGTAGTGGCTGGTGACGATATGGGTGTCGATCGCGAGCCGCAGGACGCGCAGGCCCTTGTCCAGCGAGTGTTCCCAGACTTTGTCGTGCCAGCCGAACAGTGCCTCGCCGCCCCAGATGTCGTTGACGAGCAGGTCGAGCCGCCCCTGCTCCCGGTCGATCCGCCGGACGAGCGCCTCCACCCGGTCGTGTTCCAGATGATCGACCTGTACGGCGATGCCGCGGCCCCCGGCGGCGGTCACCAGCTCGGCGGTCTCCTCGATGGTCTCCGGCCGGTCCATCTCCGAGCGCTGTACGCGAGTGGTGCGGCCCGTCACGTACACGGTGGCCCCCGCCGCGCCCAGCTCGACGGCGATGCCCCGGCCCGCGCCCCGTGTCGCCCCCGCGACCAGGGCGACCCTGTCCTTCAATGGGTTGGTCATGGCTTCATCGTCACGGGGATGCCGGACATCCTCTGTCGACATTTTCCCGTGGCGGCGGCCATATTTTTTTACCGGCGCGTAACTTCCCTTCGTCGCTCCCCCCATGGGTAACTTGACATGAGCACAGTCACCATGTGGTCCGGACCACAGGGCTGACAGCTTCGTCTCTCCCTTTTGAGCCGCAAGGAGACCGTCTGATGCTGCCCTGGAAACGCGTGGTCGGACCACTGGTCGCGCTGCTGCTGTCCGCCACCGCCGCGACCACCCCCGCGGTCGCCGCCCCCGTCCCCACCGCCGCTCCCACCAGCGCCTCCGCCGCCGTCAGCAGAGGCTGGAACGACTTCTCCTGCAAGCCCTCCGCCGCCCATCCCCGCCCGGTCGTCCTCGTCCACGGCACCTTCGCCAACTCCGTCGACAACTGGCTCGGCCTCGCCCCCTATCTGGTGAACCGCGGCTACTGCGTCTTCTCCCTCGACTACGGCCGGCTCCCCGGCGTACCGTTCCTCCACGGTCTCGGCCCCCTCGACGCCTCCGCGGGCCAACTGGCCGTATACGTCGACCGGGTGCTCGCCGCGACCGGCGCGCCGAAGGCGGATCTCGTCGGCCACTCGCAGGGCGGCATGATGCCCCGGCACTACCTCAAGTTCCTCGGCGGCGCCGCCAAGGTGAACGCCCTGATCGGGATCGCCCCCGACAACCACGGCACCGACCTGCTCGGGCTGACCAAGCTGCTGACGTACTTCCCCGAGGCGGCGGAGCTGATGAGGCAGAAGACCCCCGCACTCACCGACCAGGTGGTCGGATCCCCCTTCCTGACCAGGCTCAACGAGGGCGGGGACACGGTCCCGGGCGTGAAGTACACGGTGATCGCGACCCGGTACGACGAAGTGGTCACCCCGTACCGGACACAGTTCCTGACCGGCCCCGAGGTACGCAATGTGCTGCTCCAGGACCTCTGCCCGCTCGCGGTGTCCGAGCACGTGGCGATCGGGCTGATCGACCGGATCGCCTTCCACGAGGTGGCCAACGCGCTGGATCCCGCGCGCGCCACCCGCACGACCTGCGCGTCCGCGATCGGCTGACGCGGAGCCGCACGGCCGGGGTCCGGTTCGGGTACTGTGACCCCGCGCTGTGTACGTACCCACCGAAGGAGGCGAGACCCATTACCGCTGTATCGGGCCGGGTGCTCCCCTCTCACGGCCGTGCGGTCCATCAGGCATAGGTGACCGCCGGGAGTGCCCATCGGCATTCCGAAAGGTTCACCCATGGCACCTCTTTCCGGCTCGCCCTCCTTCCGGGCCGTCGTCACCAGACTCCGTACCGCCGGTTGTGTCTTCGCCGAGGACGAGGCGCGGCTGCTCGTCTCGGCGGCCCCGACCCCGGCCGCCCTCGACACGATGGTCGGCTGTCGCGCCGATGGACTTCCCCTCGAACACGTCCTCGGCTGGGCCGAGTTCTGCGGCCGGCGGATCGCGGTGGACCCCGGGGTCTTCGTCCCCCGCCGCCGCACCGAATTCCTGGTCCGGCAGGCGATCGGCCTCGCCCCGCCGGACCTGGTCGCCGTCGATCTGTGCTGCGGATCGGGCGCGCTGGGCACGGCGCTGGCGGTGGGGCACACGGGCCGGGTCGAACTGCACGCGGCCGATATCGACCCCGCCGCCGTGCGCTGCGCGCGCCGCAACATCGGCCCGGTCGGCGGGCAGGTGCACGAGGGCGATCTGTACGCCCCGCTGCCCGCCGCGCTGCGGGGCCGGGTGGACGTCCTGCTGGCCAACGTCCCCTACGTACCCACCGAGGAGCTGGGCCTGCTCCCACCGGAGGCCCGGATCCACGAGGCCAGGGTCGCCCTCGACGGCGGCGCGGACGGCCTCGACGTGCTGCGCAGGGTCACCGCCGGGGCGTACCGGTGGCTGGCCCCGGGCGGTCATCTGCTGTTCGAGACGAGCGAGCGCCAGGCGCCCCTGGCCGTCGAGACCGTCGTACGCGCCGGACTGACCCCCCGGGTGGCCTCCTCCGAGGAGCTGTACGCCACCGTGGTCATCGCGACCCGCCCGGCCGACGGCTGCTAGCCGATGGCCCGTTGTCAGTGGCGGCTGGCACCATCGGAGCCATGACCACGACCGACTGGGACACCCTCGCGGACTCCTTCGACCAGGAGCCGGACCACGGACTGCTGGACCCGGCCGTCCGCGCGGCCTGGGACGCGCGGATGGGGGACTGGCTCCCGGCCGGGCCCGCCCGCGTGCTCGACCTCGGGTGCGGTACGGGCAGCCTGGCGCTGCTCGCCGCCGAGCGCGGACACCGGGTGACGGCGGTCGACCTCTCGCCCGGGATGGCCGCGCTGGCGCGGGACAAGCTGGCGGGGACCGGCGCCGAGGTGCTGGTCGGGGACGCGGCGCGGCCGCCCGTGGGCGACCGGCTGTTCGACGTGGTGCTGGCGCGCCATGTGGTGTGGGCGCTGCCGGACCCCGAAGCGGCCCTGCGGCACTGGGCATCGCTGCTGGCGCCGGGCGGCAGACTGGTGCTGGTCGAAGGGGTCCGGCCCGGCCCGGAAGGGAGTACGGGACTGCCCGCGCGACGGCTGATCGCGGCGCTGGCACCGCTCACCGAACGCGTCCATCACGAGCGGCTCTCCGGGGATCCCGCGCTCTGGGGCCGCGTTGTCGACGACGAGCGGTACGCGCTGGTCGCCCGCGCCGCGCCCGCCCGGCGCCACACCGAAGTGATCGACGTCCATCTGATCCTGCGCCGGGGCGACGAGGTGCTCCTCGCCCGCCGCTCCGGTACCGGATACGGCGACGGCCTGCTCAACGGCCCCTCCGGCCATGTGGAATCCGGTGAGGACGTCCGTACGGCCATGATCAGGGAGGCGGCCGAGGAGATCGGCCTCGCCCTGACCCCCGCCGATCTGCGTGTCGCCCTGGTCATGCAGCACCGGGGCCCGGCCGGGGCGCCCCGCGTCGGCTGGTTCTTCGAAGCGGAGTACGGAGCGGGCGGCGAGCCCGTCAACCGCGAGCCCCACAAGTGTTCCGGTCTGTCCTGGCACCCGCTGGCCGCGCTCCCCGACGACCTGGTCGCCTACTGCCGCGCGGGCCTCGACGCGTACCGCGCGGGCGAACGGTTCGTCGTCCACTGGCACGAGGACGGCGATCCGATCGCCCACACCCCGGGCGCGCCGGGACGGGCGGTCATCCTGCCCGCGAGCACCCGGAGGTGAGGAGGCCGGTGCACGGACGATCACCGTCCCGGGGCGGGACGGATACGTGCGCCCCGAGTCGGCCCGCATCCGGATTTCCGCGGCGTGTTCCGGCCAGCTGTGCCGCACGGTGCCCGGCGGGGGCCGCTCGTGGGGGAGAATCCGGGGGTGACCTTGAAGATCGTGATCGACCCGGCAGCGGCGACCGCGCCGTACGAGCAGTTGCGCACACAGATCTCCGCGAAGGCCCGTTCGGGCGCGCTGCCGGTGGGGTACAAACTCCCGACCGTCCGGGGGCTGGCCGGGGAGCTGGGGCTGGCCGCGAACACCGTCGCCAAGGCCTACCGGGCGCTGGAGACGGACGGGGTGATCGAGACCCGGGGGCGCAACGGCACCTTCGTCGCCGCCGCGGGAGAGGCCGCCGACCGGGAGGCCGCGACCGCCGCGCGGGTCTACGCGGAGCGCGCGCGACGGCTGGGCCTCGGGCGGGCGGCGGCGCTGACGACGGCCGAGGAAGCGGTACGGGCCGTCTACGCGAAGTGAGCCCGGGGGAGGGGCAGCGGACACCCCGAACAGTGCCTGAACAGCCCCCGACCACCCCTGGAAAGCACCCGCCCTCAGAGGTACAGCCCCGCCTCCGTCGTGGACTGGGCCGGGACCGAGGCCGGGCCGCCGCCGCGCCGTAGCGCGTACAGCTCGGCCAGGGTCGCGCCCTCGCGGCCGACCGCCGCCTCCCAGTCGCCGTCCTCCCGGCTCAGCCAGGACACCGCTTCCCCCCGGGTCAGCGATCCCACCTCGATCCTGGCCAGACAGCGCCCCGGCCGTACCACCGCCGGGTGCAGGCGCTCCAGATCCTCGTTGGTGGTCACCCCGACCAGGACGTTCCTGCCCTGGCCCAGCAGGCCGTCGGTGAGGTTGAGCAGCCGGGAGAGGGCCTGGCCCGCCGTGTGCTTGGCCTCGCCCCTGATCAGTTCGTCGCAGTCCTCCAGGAGGAGCAGCCGCCAGCGGCCCTTGGCCGTGCCGTCGTCCTCGCCGATCGCGATGTCCATCAGATAACCGACGTCGTTGAAGAGCCGCTCCGGGTCGAGTACGCAGTCGACCTGGCACCAGTCGCGCCACGAACGGGCCAGGGTGCGCAGCGCGGAGGTCTTGCCGGTGCCCGGCGGGCCGTGCAGCAGGAGCAGCCGTCCCGAGATGTCGTCCGGGGTGACCTTCATCAGCCGGTCCATCGCGTCGGCCACCGGCGCGGTGTAGTTGGGCCTGACCTCGTCCCAGCTCCCGGCGGCGATCTGCCGGGTGGTGCGGTGCGGGCCGCGCCGGGGCGATACGTACCAGAAGCCCATGGTCACGTTCTCGGGCTGGGGTTCGGGCTCGTCCTGGGCGCCGTCCGTGGCCTGCCGGTGGATCCTCTCGGCGAGCTCGGAGCTGACGGCCGTCACCGTGACATCGGCGCCGCGGTTCCAGCGGGAGACCAGGATCGTCCAGCCGTCGCCCTCGGCGAGGGTCGCGCTGCGGTCGTCGTCGCGGGCGCGGCGCAGCACGCCCGCGCCGGGCGGGAGCAGATCGGTGCCTGGCTTGACCCGGTCGATGGTGGAGCTGTGGGAGTACGGCTGCTCGCCCGTCGCGAAGCGGCCGAGGAACAGCGCGTCGACCACATCCGAGGGGGAGTCGCTGTCGTCGACATGGAGCCGGATCGGCAGTGCGTCCTGAGGCTTGGCAGACATGTCGCACATGATCCGGCACAGGGGCGGCCGACGCACGGTGTTTTGTACGGTGGCGCGAGACACGCGCCGTCGTCCGCCCCGCGCCCCGGCCGCCCCCTCACGCGCCCCCCGCCACGATCGCGCGCGCCCTGCGGACCCGGCGCACCAGGGCGTATCCCTTGGTCAGTGCCCGGTCCCCGGCGAAACCGAGGCCGATCGCCCGGGCCTCCACCAGCCGGCCGAACTCCTCGATCCCGGTGGACCGCCGCACGGTCAGCCGCTCCAGGGCGTACGGGCCCTGCCCCTTGCAGGCCAGCGCGTTGCCCACCGCCAGCGACTGGGCGAAGCCGGCCGCGCGGACGGTGCGCCGGACCCGTCGGCTGGAGTAGCCGAACGGGTAGGCGAAGGAGCCGGGCACCGTGCCCAGTTCGGCGGCGATGATCTCCCGGCAGCGCCGGATCTCGAACCCGAGCCGCCCGCCGTCCAGTTGGTCCAGCTGCGGATGGGTGTGGCTGTGACCGCCGATCTCGGTGCCCGCGGCGGACAGCGCGCGTACCTGGTCCCAGTCGAGCATGGTGTCCGGGGCACCGCCCTCGTCGTACGGACCGCGCAGCCAGCCCGTCGAGACGAACAGGGTGGCGGCGAAGGAGTGCGAGGCGAGTACGGGCAGGGCGTGCCGGTGCACCCCTTCGTACCCGTCGTCGAAGGTGATCAGCACGGGCCGGTCGGGCAGCGGGCCGCCGGTCCGCCAGGCAGCAGCGAGCCGCGCCGTGGTGACGGGGGTGAAGCCGCGCGCGGCCAGCAGCTCCATCTGCCGGGCGAAGGCGTCCGGTGTCACGGACAGCGCGCGGCACGAGGGCGCGGGACGGTCCCCGACCGCGTGGTACATGAGGATCGGTACGGCGGGCGGGCACCCGGACGGGCCCGGCGGTCCGCCCGCCGGGCCCGTCGGAGGCGTCGTCATACGGCCGCTCCCGTCTGCGGTGTCGCGCCTGCCTGCGGTGCCTGGGCCGCTCCGGGCTGCGGTGAGGCTCCCGGCCGTTCGACCGGACCGGACGCGAAGGCGGCGGCCCCGCCCCTGGTACGGAAGCGGCCCACCAGATAACCGGCCGCCGTGATGGTCACGCCCGCCACGATCGCCCCGGCGCGTCCCAGGCCGCCGGGGTGTCCCCGTACCGCGTCGTACAGACCACGCGCGACGCCCGCCGGGAGTACGCGGGTCGCGTAACGGCGCTCGGACGCGAGCCCCTTGGCCGCCCCCACGCTTCTGGCGACCAGCGCCTTGGAGAGTCCCTCCGCGTAGGTGCGGGTGCGGAAGTAGCCGAACCGCCGGCGGGCCGCCGGGACCTTGTGGTGGATGACGGCCCGGTCGTCGATCAGGAGCACCGCGTCCGGTACGGCGTCGGTGAGCCGGATGCACAGCTCCGTCTCCTCGCAGCCGAGCGGCCGTCTGTCGCCGTCCCGCCCGATGCCCGTCGCGAAGCCCCCGGCGGTGTCGAACGCGGTCCGCCGGAACGAGGCGTTCCCGCCGAGGACGTTGCGGACCCGGACCAGCCCCTCGGGCAGCCCCCGGTACGTACAGCCGACGACCCAGTCGAACTCCTCGGGGAACCAGCCGGGCCGGGAGCCCGACGCCCACGCGGGCAGCGTCCGGCCGCCGACCGCCAGGACGCGCCGGTCGCCGTACGCCTCGCCGAAGAAGCGCAGCCAGTCCCGCTCGGCCACGGCGTCGTCGTCGAGGAACGCCACGAACTCGCCCCGGGAGGCGGCGATTCCGGTGTTGCGGCCCGCGGAGAGGCCGCGGGGGCCCGCGTTGGCGAGTACCCGGACCTCCCCGGGGCCCGCGCTCCGCCGGTACTCCCGGCCGAGCCGCGCCAGCAGGGCCGGGTTGTGGTCGACCACGAGCAGGGTCTCCAGCGCGGGCAGCGACTGGAGCCGTACCGAGTCGACCGCCGCGAGGATGTCCTCCCAGCGGTCCTCGGTGTACGCGCAGATCACCACGGAGAAGGACGGGTCGTCCCGGTGGTTTCGGTGGTTCACGAGACCTCGCCCGGGGGGACCGGGACCCGGAGCGCGACCGGCCTGCGCCGGGTCGCCCGCGGGACACCGCGCTCCCTGAGAATGACCCTGAGGACCCTGAGACCGTCGCGGACTGCTCTCAGATTGCTGACCCCGTGGATCCGGTCGTACTCATGGCTCGGTATCTCCTGCACCTTCAGTCCGGCCTTGACGACCCGGATGTTCATCAGGGTCTCGACCTCGAAGCCGGTGCAGTCGAGGGTGATCTCGTCCAGGCAGTGGCGCCAGAACGCGTTGTAGCCGTAGCAGAGGTCGGTGTACCTGGCGCCGAACTTGGCGTTGACGACGGCGCACAGCACCCGGTTGCCGAGCTTGCGGATCGCCGTCATGTCGTCCGTACCACCGCCGTTGGCGAACCGCGAGCCCTTGGCGAAGTCGGCTCCGGAGACCAGGGCCGACACATAGGAGACGATCTCCTGGCCGTCCGCCGAGCCGTCCGCGTCGACCATCACGATGATGTCGCCGGTGCACGCGGCGAATCCGCTGATCAGCGCGTCGCCCTTGCCCTTGCCGAGCTGCTTGACGACCTTGACGTCCGGCCACAGCTCACGGGCGACCCGGATCGTGTCGTCGGTCGAATCGCCGTCCACCAGGACGACTTCATGGATCCAGTCGGGCAGGGACTTGAAGACGTACGGGAGGTTCTCCGCCTCGTTCATCGCGGGGATCACCACGCTGACGGGCGGGGTGATCGCGAGATGCGAGGAGATGGGCCGGTAGTACGGCTGAGTGAGCTGGTGCGTGTGGTGGTGCGTGTGGCGCTGCCCGTGGTGCGGATGAGTGTGTTGATACGTGTGCTGCTGCTGACCATTGGATGGAACGATGGGCGGATCATCGCCCGATGTCGCTGGGCGCAGAAAAGCGCTCACGAGTCTTTCCCTCTCGTCCGGTGGACCGCCCGCCCCCGGGCGGTCCGGCTGTGTTTCCGGTTCGAAAGGGGGGTTCTCACCCCGGCCACGACGAAAGGGAGCTCCGTGCTGGAACTCCCTTACTGGATGGGTGAGCGGTAATACATGCCGCGCGGCACGCGACTCGGCCGTACGAGCGGTCGGCCTATCGCGGCACCCCCCTGCCGCGCCCCGTCCCGGGAGCCATCGCGACGCCTGAGCCCTCCCCCTGAGTCGCTTGAGTGATGGATACCGATGCGGGTGGATGTATGACGGTATTGATGAGGGGGACTGTATGGCAAGGGCTGGAGCGCGGGCGGGCTTTTTCGCTTCTTTGGCCATACTTCGACGGTCGCATCTGTGAATTCCCTGATCGGATCCGTTCAATGTGTGACGAAGGATCAGGGTTCTCGCGCTGTTTCTGGCATGGACACTTTCATACCCTTCCGGGTGCTTCCGGGGGACAGGATTGACTGCTACGAAAGTTGAGGCAGAGATCCTGCTAAGGAGAGGTTCATGAAACCGTCCCGAATCGCGGCATTCTCCTCATCCCTCCTCCTCGGTGCCGTCCTCGCTCTCACCGGAGCGACCTCGGCCGGGGCCGCCGAACAGGCCGCCCCCTTCGACTACGCGGCGCTCGGCGACTCGTACTCCTCGGGCGTCGGATCCGGCGGCTACACCAGCGCCAGCGGCAACTGCAAACGCACCGCCAGGGCCTACCCGGCGCTCTGGGCGGCCGCCCACTCACCCGCGACGTTCGCGTTCACCGCGTGCGCGGGCGCTCGTACGGGTGATGTGACCGCCGGTCAGCTGGGGTCGCTCGGCGCCTCCACGGATCTCGTCAGCATCACCGTGGGAGGCAATGACGCGGGCTTCGCCGATGTCATGACCACCTGTGTCCTCCAGTCGGAGACCAGCTGCCTCAACCGGATCGCCACCGCCCGCTCCTTCGTCGACTCGACCCTGCCGGGGCGGCTCGACGCGGTGTACACCGCGATCAGAACGAGAGCGCCCTCGGCCCGGGTCGTCGTCCTCGGCTATCCGCGCTTCTACCAGCTCCGGGGCGCCTGCGTCGGGGGGCTGAGCGAGGCGAAGCGCGCCGCGATCAACGGCGCCTCCGACTACCTCAACGCGGCGATCGCCAAACGGGTCGCCGATCACGGCTTCACCTTCGCGGAGGTCGCCGGCGCCTTTACCGGCCATGAACTCTGCTCGGGATCGGCCTGGCTGAACAGTCTGAACGTGCTCGACGTCGGCGAGTCCTACCATCCCAACGCCACCGGCCAGTCGCGCGGCTACCTGCCGGTTCTCACCTCGGCGGCCTGACGGGAGGCCCGCGGCGCCGGACGAACCGGGCGCGAGGAACTGTCCAACTCGCCCTGAAATAAGATGGATCGAACCGGCCGATCCGTCCCCGTACGAGTGTGGTTAATCCGGAAGGCGGGATACACGCGTGTCCTGGCGGGGCGATAGGGTTAACCTGCCCGAGCCGGGTGCCCTTGTACGGGTGGGGAGTGGAATGAAACAGATAACGGTACACAGCAGGGCGCGAGTCCCTGCGATCACCTGCGGGAGCAGCGCGTCCAGTTCGCGCCTCGACCGCCATCTCTCGGTGCTCGGCGGTCCCGCCGTGCCCCAGCGCGAGACGGCCGAGGCGACCCTGCTGATGCGTGAACTGACCTCGCGCGACCGCTCGGAGACACAGCGGAGCAAGGGGGCGCGGGTCTCGCTCTTCGCACCGCTGCGCAGGCTGCGCCGCTCGCTCTTCGGCGGCCGCCGCTGACCCGTCCGTCACCACCCGCCCGGTGACGGACGCTTGGGCGACGTGGGTCCGCTGACCGCGTGGCCCCAGGCCGTGGACCGTCCGTGCCGCCCCGACGCGGTGCCACTCCCCGCACGTCCGTCTCCCCACGGCTCGCGGCAGTGTGTCGGGTGTGCCGCTCGGGCGGTCCTCTTTCCGTTACGAAGAGTACGAGCAGTGCCGGCGGCCAGAGCACAGATCCGGCCACCTGATATGCCACGGGCCGGGGCCGCGTCCCCGGCCGGCGCGGCAGGGCCGCAGAGGTCGCGGACCGGAGCGGCGGCGGTGCCCCCCGGGGCGCCGGGCGCGGGCCGGGCGCCGTGTTCTCGACCTGTGCCCGCCACTGGCCCACCATCGGCCCCACGCGCAACAGCGGCACCGGCGCGCGGGCGGTGGTGAGCGGATCGGCCGTGGTCTGGCCGAGAGGCACCGGGTTCCCGCTCGTCGGCATTGTCAAGAAACGGTCCATGCCCCCGCGTTGTACGTCCCGCGATGCCTGGAACGTTCCGGTCGTGATCCCGCGCCGCGGGGCCGCGGGATGCGGGACCCCGCGCGACGGGCTTCTCCGCGCGGGGCCCCGCGAGGGTTCAGCGCACGTCGACGTAGTCGCCCGTGGCGGTGATGGCCGCGGTGGTGGACGTACCGGTGAAGCTCCAGCGCCAGTAACCGTCCGAAGCGGCCTTGACGGTGGTTTTGAGGGCGCCGGACCCGTTGGACTTCACGGTCTTGACCGTGGCGTAGCCGTTGTCGCCCTTCTCGCGGAACTCCAGCCGTACGGACTGGGAGGCATAGTTCACGTACTTGTTGGTGTTCCAGTCGGCGCGGGTGAGCTTGCCGGTGATGGTCAGGGTCTCGCCCTTCTTCACCGGCTCCGGGGCGGCGTCGACGGTCAGCCGGGCGGCGCGCTTCACCGGGACGGTGGCGTAGTAGTCCCCGTAGAGGTCGCCGTCCTTGCCGAACGCCTGGGCGTGGACCTTCCACGGCCCCGCCTGCGCGTTCCGGAACCACTCGGCGCGTGGGTCGATGGTGAGGGTGGCCTTGCAGACGTACCTCGGTTTGCCCACGGACGTGCAGGTGGCGGGCTTCCAGTAGTGGTTGATGGAGGGCTCCTCGTGCACGATGCCCAGATCGGCCTCCTTGATGCCGGAGTCCTCGGTGACGGCCGACGTGATCGTGAAGGACTTCTTCGCGGTGGTGCCGACGACGATGGCGCGTCCGCCGTTGGCGACGACATCGGTGATCGACAGATTGTCCTTCGCCGCCTGTGCGGCCGGCGCGGCGAAGACGGAGAAGGCCAGAGCCCCCGCCACGGTGGCGGCCACGACAGAGGTGGCGGTGGTGGCGCGTACGCGCATGAATCCCCCCTCGGGAACCGCGGCACGCCCGGTCTCCCCACCGGGCGCGCCGCTCTTGGAAACGGTCGAAAAGACTCTGATCGTACAGACGCGGGTGTCCGGAAGACGCGGGCGTACCGCAGATGCGGCAGGGCGCCGCCTCCGTCAGACGGTCGCCGGCCGGGGCGCCGGGGCGCTGATCCGGCCGGTGCGGGCGAGCGCGTACACCGCGCCGGCGCAGCCCAGCCCGGTGACGCTCAGGGCGGCCCAGGTCAGCCACCTCATCTGGTGGGCGGCGGCGTAGTCCCACAGCACCCCGGTGGCCAGGTTCCCCACCGTGATGCCCAGGCCGGAGACGGTGTTGTACAGGCCGTAGTGGGTGGCCACGAGCCGGTTGCCGGACAGCGCGACGACGGTGTCCATCTCCAGCGGGTAGACCACCGCGCTGCCCACCGCCAGCAGGACGACGGCCCCGGCCAGGGCCGCGAGCTGCACGGCGGTCCGCCACCCGCCCACCGCGGCCGGGGCGAGCGCGAGGGGGACGAAGGCCAGCCCCATCGCCGTGAGCCCGCGCACCATGGCCTGCGGACGGCTCCACCGGGCGGTGGCCCAGGCGGTCAGCCGCAGCTGCCCGGCCACCGCGACGGCGGCGGACAGGACGAACAGCCCGCTGGTGACCTTCGTACCGTCGCCGCCCAGAGCCGAGTCGGCGGCCATCGGCAGCGCCAGATAGACCTGGAAGGTCAGCACGTAGGAGCCGATCATCGCGCACGAGAACAGCAGGAACGGGCGGTTGGCGGCCACCGTCCGCCACTGGGACAGGACCCCGCCCGCACTCCGTGCCGTATCGGAGGAGCCGCCGCGCGAGGGCAGGGCGCGCCACTGCAACAGGGTCAGCGCGGCGAAGATGCCCGCGGCCACCGTGCACACCAGACGGAAGTCGGCGGCCAGCAGGGCCAGTCCGACCAGCGGCCCGAGCAGCATGCCGGCCTGGTAGTAGACGTTGAACGTCGCGAACCCCTCCACGCGCCGCTCTCCGGTCTCGGCGGCGAGATAGGCGCGTACGGCGGGGTTGAACAGGGCTCCGGCGAAGCCGGTGGCCGCCGAGGCGATGATCAGGACGGGCAGACTGTCGACCCGGCCCAGCAGGGCGAACCCGGCGGTGCGCAGCAGACAGCCGGCCATGATCGGGGCCTTGTAGCCGAAGCGGTCGGCGATCGTTCCGCCGATGAGGAACATGCCCTGCTGGGAGAAGTTGCGTACGCCCAGGACCAGGCCGACCGCCCAGGCGGCCAGGCCGAGTTCACCGGCGAGATGGGCGGCGAGGTACGGCATGAGCATGTAGAAGGCGAGGTTGATGGCGAACTGGTTGGCCATCAGCAGCCGCACGGCGGGCGGGAAGCTCAGGGTGGAGGTCCACAGCGTCTTCACCGGGCCGCTCCCGCCCGGCCGGCCGCGCCCGCGCCGCCGTACGGTCCGGCGGGGGCCGGGTCGAGTACGGTCTCGCACTTCGTCCACCGGGTGACGGTGCGTTCGCCCGGGTGGGCGATCAGGTCGGGGGCCTGGGCGGGTTCGTGCCCCAGGAGGTGGTTCCGGCGGCACCAGGCGTCGTCGAAGACGGTGCCCACGTAGCGGTGCGGGCCGTCGGGGAAGACGGCGGCGATCCGTGTCTCGGGCGCGAGGGTCGCGGCCAGATGGCGGGCGACGAGGGCGACCGCGCCCACGCTCCACCCGCCGGTCGCGTACCGGGCGCGGGCCAGGGCGCGGGCCGACCACACGGCCTCGGCGGCGGCGACCCAGTGCACTTCGTCGAAGAGGGTGTAGTCGACGTTGCGGGGGTAGATGCTGCTGCCCAGGCCGCGCATCAGCCGGGGCGCCGCCTGCTGGCCGAAGATCGTGGAACCGGTCGTGTCCACGCCCACGACCCGCAGGCCGGGGAAGAAGCCGCGCAGGACCGAGGCGACGCCGGCCGAGTGCCCGCCGGTGCCCACGCTGACCACCAGGGCGTCGATCCGCCCGAGCTGGGCGACCAGTTCACCGGCCAGGCCCGTGTAGGCGGTCACATTGTCGGGGTTGTGGTACTGGTCGGGGCACCAGGCGTCCGGATACACGGCCAGGAGGTCGCCGACCCGCTCGCGGCGGGCCTGCTGCCAGCCCCCCACCGGATGCGGCCGGGTGACGACCTGCACCTCGGCGCCGTACGCGGTCAGCAGCCCCGACACCAGCGGCTCCATGCCGGGGTCGGTGACCACGGTGACCGGGTGGCCGTAGACGATCCCGGCCAGCGCGAGTCCCAGCCCCAGTGTGCCGGAGGTGGACTCCACGATCCGTGCCCCGGGCAGCAGATCACCGCGCTCCCGGGCGCGTTCCACCATGAACAGCGCGGTGCGGTCCTTGATGCCGCCGGGGTTGTGGCCTTCGAGCTTGGCCCAGAAACCGCGCCCGGCCGCGCTGAAGGGCTCACCGACCCACAGCACCGGGGTGTCACCCACCAGGGCGGCCGGGGTGTGGGCCTGCCGGGCGGCGCCGCTGAGCAACTGGGCGGGCGCCAGGACGGAAGAGGGCATGGAAGAGGGCATGAGAGAGGAATTCATCGCACAGATCTCCTGCCGGCCGCCGCGCCACGTGTGCACGGGCAGGGGCGGGCCGGGGTGTTCGAGGACGGAACCACAGGGGAACGACGACACCGCCGGACGCGCGCACGGGCGCGGTGGGCGATGGGGTCCGCTCAGGTCCGCCACACCCCGAGCACCGCGCGCGTACGGCTGTGCTCGGCGTGGTCTCTGTCGTCGCCGGCGCTGTCGGGTTCCCGGCTCCGCGGGGGTTCGCACCGGGCGCCCCCGGCAGGCACGACTCCGGCGCCGGTGGTGGGAGGCGCGGGCAGCGGGGCCCGTGGGCCGGCCGCCGCGGGCTCGTCGACGCCGGTGCACGCCGCAGCCCCGCCGCGCTCCGAGAGCTCCACCGTCCGGGTGGTACGTACCGAATGGCCCGTCGGTACGGGGGTGAGGTCCGCGACGGCGACCAGGGTGTCGGCCCGGGGCAGCCCCGAGAACTGCGGTCCGTGGGCGCAGCCGAGCAGATGCAACAGCCCGGCCAGCACCGTGGCCAGCACCAACCGCCACGATACGGCCCGGGACAGGTGAAGACCCGCGCTGACCGACACGGTGGGAGGGTATTCGATCGGTTGCATAAAGTGCTTGTTAGCGACGTGGGTTCGCCCCGGCGAGTCGGCGTGTCGGAGGGTCAGCGTGCCGGGTCCGTACCCGTGAGGTCCGTGTCGACCGTCACCGAGAAGGCGAACCGGTCGCCCCGGTAGCGGATCCTGGCGACGTCCACGACCCGGCCGCCCTCGTCGTACGTCACCCCCGTGCAGTGCAGGATCGGGCTGAGCAGCGGCACCCGCAGCAGCTCGGCGGTGGCCGGGTCCGCGAGCCGCGCCTCGACCGTGTCCGTGATCCTGCTGATGCGTATCCCCATCAGGTCGCGCAGCACCTTCGTCATCGGCCAGCGCTCCAGATCCGCCGCGTCGAGCCCCGCCGCGACCTCCGGACGCACCGTGTTCTCCGCCCAGTTGACCGGCTCACCGCTCTCGCTGTCGTACCGCAGCCTGCGGTACGTGACGACCTGGTCCAGCCCCGGGAAGTACTCGGCGAGTTCACCGGGGACCGGGGCCGGGCCATGGCCGAGGACCGTGGTCGGCTCGCCGGACTGCTGCGCCACGATCGTGTCGACCGAGCCGAGCAGCCGGCGCGGGGCGCCCCGCCGCGCGCCCGGCTCGATGAAGGTGCCGCGCCGCCGGTGTCTGCTGATCAGGCCCTCCTCCTCCAGCTCCTTGAGGGCCTGGCGCATCGTCAGCACACTGACGCCGTAGTGCGTGGCGAGCTGCTCCTCGGTGGGCAGCCGCAGTGGGTCGTGCGGACGGCGGCCCAGTATCGAGGCGCGCAGTGACTGCGAGACCTGGTACCAGAGCGGCAGCTTGCGGTTCAGGATCAGCGAGTCGGGGGCGAAGGCGGTCACGGACACTCCGTACTCCGGGTCGGGCCCTGGGCCGGATCAGGGCCTGAAGTGGCGCTCAAGACCCTGCCACACGGTGTCGTACCCCGGCTGGAGATGGGCGGCACCGGCCGCCTGCGCGGTGGTCCTCACCGGCCAGCGCGTCTCGAACATGAAGGCGAGGCCGTCGTCGATCTTCTGCGGCTTCAGCTCGGCGGCGGAGGCCCGCTCGAAGGTCTCCCGGTCCGGGCCGTGCGCCGACATCATGGTGTGCAGGGAGCCGCCGCCGGGGACGAAGCCGCCCCGCCCGGCCGACTTGGCGTCGTACGCCCCCTCGATCAGGCCCATGTACTCGGACATCACATTGCGGTGGAAGTACGGCGGCCGGAAGGTGTCCTCGCCCACCAGCCAGCGCGGCGCGAAGACGACGAAGTCGACACCGGCGAGCCCCGGGGTGTCGGACGGCGAGGTCAGCACCGTGAAGATCGACGGGTCGGGGTGGTCGTAGCTGATGGACCCGATGACATTGAAGCGGCGCAGGTCGTAGACGTACGGCACATGGTTGCCGTGCCAGGCGACGACATCGAGCGGCGAGTGGTCGTAAGTGGCGGTCCAGAGGTTCCCGCAGTACTTGTTGACCACCTCGGTGGGCCGCTCGATGTCCTCGTACGCGGCCACCGGGGCCAGGAAGTCGCGCGTGTTCGCCAGGCCGTTGGCGCCGATCGGCCCCAGCTCGGGGAGGGCGAAGGGCCTGCCGTAGTTCTCGCAGACGTAGCCGCGCACCGTCCCGTCCAGCGGCTCGACCCGGAAGCGCAGCCCGCGCGGGATCAGCGCCACCAGCCCGGGGCGGACGGCGAGCAGGCCCAGCTCGGTGCGGAGCAGCAGCCCGCCGCGCTCCGGGACGATCAGCAGCTCGCCGTCCGCGTCGCTGAACACCCGTTCGGTCATGGGGGCGTTGGCGTGGTAGAGGTGCACCGCCATGCCCGTGCGCTGCGCGGGGTCGCCGTTCCCGCCGAGCGTCCACAGGCCCGCCAGGAAGTCGGTGCCGGGGGCGGGTTCGGGCAGCGGATCCCAGCGCAGCCGGTTGGGATCGGGGACGGTTTCGGTGAACGGCCCGCTCCTGATCGCGCCGTTGTCGGTCCTGGCGAACGGCGGATGCGCGGCGGACGGGCGGATGCGGTAGAGCCACGAGCGCCGGTTGTGCGCCCGGGGCTCGGTGAACGCGCTGCCGCTGAGCTGCTCCGCGTAGAGCCCGAGCGGCGCGCGCTGCGGTGCGTTACGGCCGTGCGGCAGCGCGCCGGGCACCGCCTCCGAGCTGTGCTCATTGCCGAAACCGGGGGAGTGGGCCAGACCTTCGGCCATCCCGCGCGCCTGCTCGATACCGCTCATCGCCGCTCCCTGAGTCTCAATCCTATGGTCAACCGTAGGATTGACGGGGGTGCGCGTCAACGGCGCCACGCGCCATGGAGCGCGGGGGTGTTGAACGGTGTACGGGGGCGTACGGGGGCGCGCGGATTAGGGGGTGAGGGGGGTGTGGGCACCCTGGCGCCCCCCGGGCAACGCCGTTAGTTTGGCCGCGGAAGCGGTACGGAAGCGCACGGTGGCCCAGGAGGAACAGGGATGACGGCATACGACGGGATGACGGTTCACGAGGGGATGTACATCGGCGGCGAGTGGCGGCCTGCCGAGGGGACGGACACGATCCCCGTCGTGAACCCGGCCGACGAGCGGATCATCGCCACCGTCCCGGCCGGTACGGCGGCCGACGTCGACGCCGCCGTACGCGCGGCCCGCGCCGCCTTCCCCGGCTGGGCCGCCACCCCGCCCCACCGCCGGGCGGCTTGTCTCACCGCGCTGCGCGACCTCCTGGCGGACCGCAAGGAGGAGCTGGCCCGGACCGTCACGGCCGAGCTGGGCACGCCGATCGGCTTCTCGCGGCTGGTCCACGCGGGCGGGCCGATCGGGGTCGTCGGTACGTACGCGGATCTCGCCGCCTCGTACTCCTTCGAGGAGAAGGTCGCCAACTCCGTCGTCCTGATGGAGCCGGTGGGGGTGGTGGGCGCGATCACGCCGTGGAACTATCCGCTGCACCAGGTCGTGGCCAAGGTCGCCCCCGCCCTCGCCGCCGGGTGCACCATCGTCGTCAAGGCCGCCGAGGAGACCCCGCTCACCGCGCGGCTCTTCGCCGAGCTGGCCCACGAGGCCGGACTGCCCCCGGGGGTCTTCAACCTGATCACCGGTCTCGGCCCGGTCGCGGGACAGGCGCTCGCGGCCCACGAGGACGTCGACATGGTCTCCTTCACCGGGTCCACCGCCGTCGGCCGGCTGATCGGCGCGGCGGCGGGTGGTGGCATCAAGCGGGTCGCGCTGGAGCTGGGCGGCAAGTCCGCCAATGTGATCCTGCCGAGCGCCGATCTGGCGAAGGCGGTCGCGGTCGGCATCGCCAACGTCATGCCCAACTCGGGCCAGACGTGCAGCGCCTGGACCCGTATGCTGGTCCACACCGACCAGTACGACGAGGCGGTCGAGCTGGCGCGTACCGCCGCCGCCAAATACGTCGCGGGCGATCCGTACGACACGGGAAGCCGCCTCGGCCCGGTCGTCAGCGAGCGGCAGCGGGCGCGGGTGCGCGGCTACATCGAGCAGGGCATCGCCGAGGGCGCGAAGCTCGTCGCGGGCGGCCCCGACGCCCCGCACCCCACCGGCTACTACGTGGCGCCCACCGTCTTCGCCGAGGTCACCCCCGGGATGACCATCGCGCAGGAGGAGATCTTCGGGCCCGTCGTCTCGATCCTGCGGTACGAGGACGAGGAGGACGCCCTGCGGATCGCCAACGGCACCATCTACGGACTGGGGGGCGCGGTCTGGGCCGGGGACGCGGACGAGGCCACGGCCTTCGCCCGCCGGATGGACACCGGACAGGTCGACATCAACGGCGGACGCTTCAACCCGCTCGCGCCCTTCGGCGGTTACAAGCAGTCCGGGGTGGGACGGGAGATGGGCGCGCACGGGCTGGCGGAGTACCTCCAGACCAAGTCGCTCCAGTTCTGACCTTCACGCGCGCTATTGACGGCTCCATATCCAGCACTCCATATTTTTCCGGCTTTTTTGTCATCCTTCACCACCCGTTTCGAGCAGGGAGAAGAACCCGTGATCCGCGCCGCCGTACTGCCCGCCGTCGGAGCTCCGCTGGAGATCACCGGCATCGAGCTGCCCGAGCCGGGCCCCGGGCAGGTGCGGGTCCGGCTCGCCGCCGCCGGGGTCTGCCACTCCGATCTGTCCCTGTCCACCGGCACGATGCGGATCCCCGTCCCGGCCGTCCTCGGTCACGAGGGCGCGGGGACGGTCGTCTCGGTGGGCGAGGGCGTCACACAGGTGGCACCCGGTGACGAGGTCGTCCTCAACTGGGCGCCGTCCTGCGGCAGATGCCCGGCGTGTACGGGCGGGGAGGTCTGGCTCTGCGACAGCGCGCTCGCGGGCGCGGCCGGCGTCCACGCCCGTACGGCCGACGGTACGCCGCTCCATCCCGGCCTGAACGTCGGCGCGTTCGCCGAGGAGACCGTCGTCCCCGTCAACTGCGTCCTGCCGCTCCCCGGGGGCGTCCCGCTCGCCACGGGCGCGCTCCTCGGCTGCGCGGTGCTCACCGGGTACGGCGCCGTCCACCACAGCGCGCGGGTCCGCGCGGGCGAGTCCGTGGCGGTGTTCGGCGTGGGCGGGGTCGGGCTCGCCGCCCTCCAGTCGGCCAGGATCGCCGGGGCCTCGGCCGTCGTCGCCGTCGATGTCTCCCCGGAGAAGGAGGCGCTGGCGCGGGCGGCCGGGGCCACCGAGTACGTCATCGCCTCCGACTCCACCGCCAAGGAGATCCGTGGGCTCACCGGCGGCCGGGGCGTCGATGTCGCCATCGAGTGCGTGGGCCGCGCCGACACCATCCGTACGGCCTGGGACGCCACCCGGCGCGGCGGCCGTACGACGGTCGTGGGCATCGGCGGCACGGAGCAGAAGGTCACCTTCCACGCCCTGGAGATCTTCCACCAGGCGCGTACGCTCTCCGGCTGCGTCTACGGGAACAGCGACCCGGCGAAGGATCTGCCGGTGCTGGCGGAACACATCAGGGCGGGCCGGTTCGACCTGGAGTCGATGGTCACGGAGCGGATCGGCCTCGACGGCATCCCGGCCGCCTTCGAGAACATGCTCGCGGGCCGGGGCGGCCGCGCGCTGGTCGTCTTCGGCACCCCGGGCTGACGATCACACCGCCGTGGTGCGGGAGCGGGGACGCGACCGTGCCACGGCGACCCCCGCCAGACACAGTGCCCCGCCCGCGAGCGTGAGCGCCCCCGGGATCTCGTCGAGCGCCAGCCAGGCCAGCAGGACCACCAGGGCCGGGACGGCGTAGGTCGTCGCGCCCATCCGTGCCGCCGTCGTACGCGACAGGGCGTACGCCCAGGTCGTGTACGCCAGCGCGGTCGGGAAGACCCCCAGATAGACCATGTTCAGGGTGGCGGACAGCGGGGCGCTCCCGGCCTCGTGGATCAGCTGCCCGGCGAACGGCAGACAGAGGACCGTCCCGGTCAGACAGCCGTACGCCGTCACCTGGAGCGCCCCGGCGTGCGCGAGCGCGGGCTTCTGCGCGACCGCTCCGCCCGCGTAACCGAACGCCGCCAGTACGCACAGCGCGACCCCGAGCACCGACGCGTGCCCCTCGCCCGACATCGACAGCCCCACGGCCACCGCGCCCGCGAACGACACGGCCATCCCGGCCAGCAGTCGGGGCGGCAGCCTCTCGCCCAGCAGCCGCGCGCCGAGCAGGGCGATCAGGATCGGGCCGATATTGACCAGCATGGCCGCCGTGCCCGCGTCGACCTCCTGCTCGCCCCAGTTGAGCACCACCGTGTAGACGCCGAACCAGAGCAGTCCGGACACCGCGATCCCGGGCCAGGCCGCCCGTGGTGGTATCCCCTCGCGCCGTACGAGACAGACCAGCCCGAGGACGAGCGAACCGGCCAGCAGTCTGCCGAGGGCCAGTGCCCCCGGCGAGTAGGTGGCGCCCGCGCTGCGGATCGAGACGAAGGACGAGGCCCAGAGCAGGACCGTGACACCGGCGGCGGCGATCGGCAGCCAGCGGGCGCCGGAGGGGCGCGCGGGGGCGGTAGGGCCTGCGGGATCAGCGGGGTCGGCGGGCTCTGTGGAGGCCGTGGAGGCCGTGGAGGCCGGGGAGCTGGTTGATTGCGTCATGACATGAACGTACGCCGACAACGTCCGGTTCTCCCCGCGATATCGCCGGGCGGGTCAGGAACCGTCCGGCGCGGGCCGGGGGGTGTGCGCGGGGGGCCGCCGCTGCTCGTACTGGAGCGCCAGACCGTCGAGCAGCGCTCGCAGCCCGGTGGCGAAGGCGCCCTCGTCGACCCGTCGACTGTGTTCGGCGAGCAGATGGGCCTGGCCGAGGTGCGGATAGTCGGCGGGGTCGTACGCCGTCGCGTCGTCGACGAAGCCCAGGGCGAACGAGCCGAGCGCCGAGCCGGTGATGAAGTACCGCATGAGCGCGCCGATATGGGTGGCCTGGGCGGGTGGCCAGCCGGCCCGGACCATCGCGCCGAAGACGGTGTCCGCGACCCGCAGTCCCGCCGGGCGGCGGCCGGGGCCATGGGCCAGGACCGGTACGACGTTCGGATGGGCGGTGAGGGCGGCGCGGTAGGAGACGGCCCAGTCGTGCAGCGCGGTGCGCCAGTCGCGGCCGTCGGCCTCGTCGAACATCGACAGATCGATCTGGGCGCTGACCGCGTCGGCGACGGCTTCGAGGATCTCGTCCTTGGTGCGGAAGTGGTTGTAGAGGGACGGCCCGCTCACTCCCAGCTCCGCCGCGAGCCGCCGGGTGGAGACCGCGCCGAGCCCCTCGGCGTCCACGAGGGCGCTCGCCGCCGCGACGATGCGTTCTCTGCTGAGCAGGGGCTTGCGCGGTCTGGCCATGGCGCACATAGTAGGCGTGCCGATCAGAAACTAGCAGTGGTAGTTAATGGTGGGACGGCGAGCCGACGCGCCAACAGGTCGGCCGACGGCCCGACCCGGTCCGATCAACGAAGCGATGAGGTGTGTGCCGGTGAATCTGGAGCTGGGCGAGGAGCACGCGGCGGCGCGTGAGCTGGCACGGGACTTCGTCGACCGCGAGGTCGTCCCGTACGCCGCCGAATGGGACCGGCGCGAGAGCGTCGACCGCGCGATCGTCGGCAAGCTCGGCGCGCTCGGCTTCCTCGGGCTGACCATCCCCGAGGAGTACGGCGGCTCGGGCGGCGACCACTTCGCGTACTGCCTGGTCACGGAGGAGCTGGGACGCGGCGACTCCTCGGTGCGCGGCATCGTCTCCGTATCGCTCGGGCTGGTCGCCAAGACCATCGCGACATACGGCGACGAGGAGCAGAAGCGCGCCTGGCTGCCGGTGCTCACCTCGGGCGCGGCCCTCGGCTGCTTCGGGCTCACCGAGCCGGGTACGGGCTCGGACGCGGGCTCCCTCACCACCCGGGCGGTCCGGGACGGCGGCGACTGGGTCATCAACGGCACCAAGATGTTCATCACCAACGGGACCTGGGCCGATGTCGTCCTGCTCTTCGCCCGCACCGGCGACGCCCCCGGCCACCGGGGCATCTCCGCCTTCCTCGTACCGGCGGACAGCCCCGGGCTGACCCGCAGGGCGCTGCACGGCAAGCTCGGTCTGCGCGGCCAGGCCACGGCGGAGCTGGTCCTCGAAGACGTCCGTGTCCCGGCCGGGGCGCTGCTGGGGCCGGAGGGCAAGGGCTTCTCGATCGCCATGTCCACGCTGGCCAAGGGGCGGATGTCGGTCGCGGCGGGGTGTGTGGGCATCGCGCGGGCGGCGCTCGAAGCGGCGGTGGGGTACGCGGGCGAGCGCGAGCAGTTCGGCAGATCCATCGCCCACTATCAGCTGGTCCAGGAGCTGATCAGCGATATCGCGGTCGACGTGGACGCGGCCAGACTGCTGACCTGGCGGGTGGCGGATCTGATCGACCGCGGCGAGGAGTTCGCCACCGCCGCCTCCCAGGCCAAGCTCTTCGCCTCGGAGGCCGCCGTGCGCGCGGCCAACAACGCGCTCCAGGTCTTCGGCGGATACGGCTACATCGACGAGTACCCGGTGGGCAAGCTGCTGCGGGACGCCCGGGTGATGACGCTGTACGAGGGCACCAGCCAGATCCAGAAGTTGATCATAGGGCGGGCGCTGACGGGGGTCTCGGCGTTCTGACGTCCCGCTTCGAGGCTCCGCCGCGCTCTGAGTATCCGGGTCTCCGCCCTGAGTACGGATGCGGATGTGGCCCCCGCCACGGTCGCCGATGCTGGCACACATGAGCGAAACACCCGTCAAGCAGCAGAACACGGCCGCCTACCACGCCCAGGCCATCGCCTCCTTCGCCCTCGCCCTCGCCGCCCTCGCGATCGGCATCGCCAAGCTCGAAGCGAGCGCGTGGGTCCGGGGCTTCCTCGCCATCGCGGTCCTCTACCTGACCACCTCGACGTTCACCCTCGCCAAGGTGGTCAGGGACCGGCAGGAGGCCGGGCAGATCGTCAGCCGGGTCGACCAGGCCAGGCTGGAGAAGATCCTCGCCGAGCACGACCCCTTCCAGAAGCTCTAAGCGCTTGCTCACCCCGGGGTATGGTGTGCGTCCTGTCGAATGGACGGCCGAGGGGAGAGCGAGCGATGCGTGCGGCGGATCGGGCGGCGGCGGACGGCGAGGAGACGCCGTGGGGTGAGGTGACCCCGGAGGCGGCCAGGAAGCTGCTGGTCGCCGCGGTCGAGGCGTTCGCCGAGCGCGGGTACCACGCCACCACCACCCGCGATATCGCGGGCCGCGCGGGCATGAGCCCGGCGGCGCTCTACATCCACTACAAGACCAAGGAAGAGCTGCTCCACCGGATCAGCCGGATCGGCCACGACAGCGCGCTGGCGCTGCTGACGGCCGCGGCGGACAGCGAGGGCACGGCCGCCGAGCGGCTCGCCCTGGCGGTGCGGTCCTTCGTACGGTGGCACGCGGAGCGGCACACCACGGCGCGCGTCGTCCAGTACGAGCTGGACGCGCTCGGCGCCGAACACCGCGCGGAGATCGTCGAGTTGCGGCGGGGCACCAACGCGGCGGTGCGGCGCATCATCGTCGACGGCGTACGGGACGGGGAGTTCGACGTCCCGGACGTGCCGGGGACCACGCTCGCGGTGCTGTCGCTCTGTATCGACGTGGCGCGGTGGTTCAACGCGACGGGACCCCGGACGCCCGACGAGGTCGGCGCGCTCTACGCCGACCTCGTCCTGCGGATGGTCTCGGCGGGTCAGAAGTAGTAGCGGGACACCGACTCCGCCACACAGGCAGGCTTCTCGCCGCCCTCGCGCTCGACCGTGACCAGCACGGTGATCTGCACGCCCTCGCCCGCCTCCGCGACCTCCTTGAGGACGGCCGAGGCGCGCACCCGGGAGCCCACGGGCACGGGGGAGGGGAAACGGACCTTGTTGGTCCCGTAGTTGATGCCCATCCGCACGTTCTCGACGCGCAGCACCTCGGGCACGAGCGCGGGCAGCAGCGACAGCGTCAGATAGCCGTGCGCGATCGTCGCGCCGAACGGCCCGGCCGCCGCCCGCTCCGGGTCCACATGGATCCACTGGTGGTCGCCGGTCGCCTCGGCGAAGAGGTCGATCCGCTTCTGGTCGATCTCCAGCCAGCCGCTGTGCCCCAGCTGTTCGCCGACGGCGCCGCGCAGCTCCTCGGCGGAGGTGAAGATCCTCGGCTCGGTCAATGTCCCGTCCCGTCTCTCGCAGTGTCCAAGCGCTTGCTCAGCATGTTGGGCCGAGGGGCTCCTGTCAACGGCGGGAACCGGCGCCGGGGGCGGGGTGGCGAGGGGCGGCGGCCAGTAGGCTCCGGGAGGTGGCACAGATTCCCGAGAAGATCCATGAACTCACCGTGGGCCAGCTGTCGGAGCGCAGCGGCGCCGCCGTGTCCGCCCTGCACTTCTACGAGTCCAAAGGGCTGATCAGCAGCCGCAGGACCAGCGGCAACCAGCGCCGCTTCGCCCGTGACGCGCTGCGCCGGGTCGCGTTCGTCCGGGCCGCCCAGCGGGTCGGTATCCCGCTCGCGACGATCCGGCGCGCCCTGGCGGAGCTGCCCGAGGAGCGCACCCCCAACCGCGAGGACTGGGAGCGGCTCTCGCTGGCCTGGCGCACGGAGCTGGACGAGCGCATCCAGCAACTCGGGCGGTTGCGGGACCATCTGACGGACTGCATCGGCTGCGGCTGTCTCTCGCTGGAGACCTGTGTCCTGTCCAACCCCGACGATGTCTTCGGCGGTCGGCGCACGGGCTCGCGGCTGTTCCCCGAGAGCCTGCTCCCGGAGGGGCCGGACGCGGCGCGCTGACGGCGCGGCCCGTACGGTACGGACATCCGTCATCCGCGCAGGGCCCGCCCAGGCCGCTCGTACCGTCCGTACCTCGTACCGTCCGTACCGGCGTGTCACCGGCTGTGCGGGGGCCGTACCGTCATCCGGCCCGCCCCCGCGGACCCTCGGAGCCCGCCCGGCGGGCTCAGGCCACCGATGCCAGACCGGTCGGCCGCGTCCGCTTGGCGCGGGCCAGCGCCTCGGTCGTGAGGACCGGCAGCGGTACGACGATCCCGCAGCTCAGGCAGACCGGCCCGGACCAGGGGGCGGACGACAGGTCGGGGCGCCAGACGATGCCGCGCTCCGCGCAGACGGGGCAGGCGGTCCCGGGGCCCGTCTTCAGTCCGGAGATCAGCCGGCGCAGTACCTCGCCGAGCGATTCCGACGGATGGACCGCAGGGTCGTCGCACCGGGCGACGCCGTTCCCGCCCCAGGTCCGCCGGTGCCAGTCGTCGGAGCTCCCGGGCCGCCTCAGCCCGTCGTGCTTCTCGCGCCTGCGCCGCTCGGCGAATTCCATTTCGTACGCGAGCCAGACGGCCCGCGCGTCCTCCAGTTCATCCAGCGCGGCTGTCAGCCGCACCGGATCGGGTGACCTGTCCTCGGGTTCGATGCTGTGCTTCGCGCACAGATGATCCCAGGTCGCCCGGTGCCCGTAAGGGGCGAATCGTTCCAGGCACTTGCGCAGTGAATACCGTCGCAAGGCCAGATCGCATCGCGGATCGCGCACCTGTCTCGCGAGACTCCGGAACCCGGCCATCGCATGCCACCTCCGTCGCTTCTTCGGCGTTGAGGAATGGACGTACGTCTGCCCCGTTTGGCTCCATCAAAAATCAGATGGCACCCATGGAATCCGTCAAATCGGTTGTTATCGACAAGAATTCGAAGTCGATTCACCGGAACCGGCGCCCCGGGGGTGGGGGAAAGGTGACCGGTGTTCATCTTACCGGCGAGTCATACCGTCGGTAACCTCCGGCGCACCCGCCTCCCCGAGGAGCCCCCGTGCGCCGACCCACCGAACGGCCCCCGCGCATCCGGATCGGAGCGGGCGCCACGGCCGTCGCCGTGCTCGTCCTGGGCGCGGCCCTGCTGGTCCCGCAGAGCCGGGCGGCCACTCCCGCCCTCGCCATGCCCGCCGCGGACCCCGTGACCGGCCACTGCCAGGGGCAGTGCGCGGACATCCTGCCGCCCGGACGGAACGGCAACGCCACCCTCGCCGACATCCTCGGCAACCGGCTCTTCGGCACCTCCCCCGCCCACGCCTCCGACCAACTGGCCCGCTACGACTCGCTGGTGGCCGGACGGGGCGGCCTCACCCACCCCACGGTCAACTGGCAGAACAGGCCGACCTACCAGCAGGTGGTGGAGTTCCCCTCGCACCGCTGACCCGACAACCGATCGCGCGCGGCGGACACCGCCCGGCACGCTGCCGTCATGGACCAGGTGGAAGCGCTGCTCGTCGGAGGCCGGGCGGACGTCGGCAGGACGACCGTGGGCGGGGAGGTCTCGGCGCTGCTGCGCGCACGCCGTCCCGCACACGATCGTCGAGGGCGACCACCCGGGCCAGGTCCATCCGGCGCCCGAGGGGGATCCGCGCCGCTCGGAGATCACCGAGCGCGATCTGACAGCCGTGTGGGCGAACCGCACCCGGCTCGGCCACCGTCGGCTCGTCCATACGAACACCGTCAGCGTCCTCCCGGGGACGGTGACGGTGCGTTCGAGCGCGCCATGGGGCCGGTCGTACGGGTGCTGCTCACCGCCACCGACGCCACGGCGGGCGAGCGGCCGGCGGTCCGGGAGCGCGGGTCGGAGCTGGAGCGCGAGCTGCGGGGCAGCGCTCTCAAGGCGCGGGTGCCGGCCGAGCGGGCGCCCGCGGACACGGTACGGGTGGCGACGGACGGGCGGTCCGTCGTGGACATCGGGGCCGAGGTGGCGCCCGCCACCGGCTGGGCCGGTCAGGGGTAGCGGAGGTACGTCCGGCGTACGGTGCGGAAGGCGGCCAGGTCGGGTTGCCAGGTGGCGGTGATCTCGGCCGGGGTGGCGCCCGCGTCGATGAGGGTGCGGACCTCCGTCGAGCCGGTCAGTCTGTCGATCCAGTGGTCGGGGCGCCAGGCGAAGCCGCTCCAGACGCGTTTCGCCGTCACCAGCAGGGTGATCGCGGTGCGGACCGGGTCGAAGGCGTGCCGGTCGTGGACATGGAGCTGGACGCCGCCGACGGTCCTGCCCTGGAACTTGGAGAAGACCGGCGCGAAGTAGGCCTCGCGGAAGTGGACCCCGGGCAGCTGTTCCGCGGTGGCGGCCTCGGCCCAGGCGCGGTCGATGCCCTCCGCGCCGAGGAGTTCGAAGGGCCGGGTGGTGCCGCGCCCCTCCGAGAGGTTGGTGCCCTCGAAGAGACAGGTGCCGGAGTAGACGAGCGCGGTGTCGGGGGTGGGCATGTTGGGGCTCGGGGGGACCCAGGGCAGCCCGGTGGCGTCGTAGAAGTCGTCGCGCCGCCAGCCCGTCATCCGTACCACCTCCAGATCGGCCGGGGCCGCCGCCAGGAACTCGCCGTTGAACAGCAGCGCCAGCTCCCCGACGGTCATCCCGTGTGCCTGGGCGATCGGCTCCCGGCCGACGAAGGTCGCGAACTCCCGGCGCAGTACGGGCCCGAGCGCCGCCCGCCCGGTCACCGGATTGGGGCGGTCCAGGACGACCAGCCGCTTTCCCGCGAGGGCCGCCGCCTCCATGCAGTCGTACAGCGTCCAGATGTAGGTGTAGAAGCGCGCGCCGACGTCCTGGACGTCGAAGACGACGGTGTCGGCCCCGGACGCGGTGAAGACGTCCGCGAGGGCCTGCCCTCTCTTGAGGTACGTGTCGTGGACGGGCAGCCCGGTCGCCGGGTCGTCGTACCGGCCCTCGGAGCCGCCCGCCTGGGCCGTGCCCCGGAAGCCGTGCTCGGGGCCGAAGACGGCGACCGGATTCACCCGGTTGTCGGCGTGCAGGAGGTCCACGATGTGGCGTACGCCGGAGGTGGCCCCGGTGGTTCCGGCCTGGCCGGTGGTGACCCCGGTCGGGTTGGTGACCACGCCGACCTTCTGCCCGGCGAGCAGCCGGTAGCCGTCGGCGGCCAGCACGTCGAAGCCGGTGCGGACCCCCGTACCCCTCGTACCCCTGCCGCGTGGCGTCGCCGCGACGGTGAACGGCACCGCCCCCGCGCCGCCCGCGGCCAGCAGTCCCCGTCTGGACAGGCTCATGCGGTCCTCGTCTCCGTCGCCCGGTTCGTCCGCCGCCCGCCGGTGGGCGGGCATGCCAGGGCTTGTCCGCTTGCCTGTGTCCCTTCCCCCTAAACATACCGACTGGTTAGTCTGGTGCGGTCAGCGTCACAGCGTCAGCGCTCAGGAACGCCGGAGAGGCAGGTCCCGATGGATTCGGTGCACGGTGCGGGGGTCGTGGTCACAGGGGCCGGCGGTGGCATCGGCGCCGCCCTCGCCCGCAGATTCGCCGCCGAGGGGGCCCGCGTGGTGGTCAACGACCTCGACGCGCGGAAGGCCGCGGCCGTGGCCGCCGGGATCGGCGCCGTCGCGGTCCCCGGGGACTGCTCCACGATCGTCGAGGAGGCCCGCGAGGCGCTCGGCGGGACCGTCGACATCTACTGTGCCAACGCCGGGGTCGGCTCTCCGCCCGGCGACGCCTTCCTCGACGACGACGTCTGGGCGACCGCCTGGGACGTCAATGTGATGGCGCACGTACGGGCGAGCCGCGTCCTGCTGCCCGACTGGCTGGAGCGCGGCGAGGGCCGGTTCGTCTCCACCGTCTCGGCCGCCGGACTGCTCACGATGATCGGCGAGGCCCCCTACAGCGTCACCAAGCACGGCGCGCTCGCCTACGCGGAATGGCTCTCGCTGACGTACCGCCACCGCGGCCTCAAGGTCCACGCGATCTGTCCGCAGGGGGTGCGTACGGACATGCTCGCCGCCACGGGCTCCGTCGGGGAGCTGGTGCTCGCCCCGACCGCCATCGAGCCGGAGGCGGTCGCCGACGCGCTGTTCGCCGCCATGGCCGAGGACCGCTTCCTCGTCCTGCCGCACCCCGAGGTGGCCGGCTTCTACCAGGCGCGCGCCGGGGACACCGACCGCTGGCTGGGCTCGATGAACCGCGTGCAGCGGAAGTGGGAGGAGGCCACGGGCCGACCGGGTGCCCGAGCCGCCGTACGGCCCGGATGGGAAGATCCGGTACGGGAACCGCGTTCCGGCCGGTGACGTCACTCCGGGCGTCACCAGGGGGAACGAACAGTACGGACACGAAAGGCGGGTGGCCGCGCATGGCCAGGACAACGGACGGGGACGGCGGCCCCGTACCCCAGCGGCTGCTGGCCGCCGCCACCCGGCTCTTCGCCGAGCGTGGCTACGACCGCACCTCGGTCCAGGAGATCGTCGAGGCGGCGGGCGTCACCAAGGGCGCGCTCTACCACTACTTCGGCTCCAAGGAGGACCTCCTCCAGGAGGTCTACGCGCGGGTGCTCCGCCTCCAGCAGGAGCGGCTCGACGCCTTCGCCGACGCGGACGAGCCGGTGGAGGCGCGGCTGCGGGCCGCCGCCGCCGATGTCGTCGTGACGACGATCGACAACCTCGACGACGCGGCGATCTTCTTCCGCTCGATGCACCACCTCAGCCCGGAGAAGAACAAGCGGGTACGGGCGGAACGGCGCCGCTACCACGAGCGGTTCCGCGCCCTGGTCGAGGAGGGCCAGCGCACCGGGGTCTTCTCCACCGCCACCCCCTCCGACCTGGTGGTGGACTACCACTTCGGCTCGGTCCACCACCTGCCCACCTGGTACCGCCCGGACGGCCCGCTCACCCCGGAGCAGGTGGCCGGTCATCTCGCGGACCTGCTGCTGAGGGCGCTGCGCCCGTAGCCCGCCCCTCGGTCCACCTCCCGGTCCGCCCCTCCCCTGCGGCCTCCGTGGGCCCCGCTGCCCCCGCGCTCCCCGGGGAATCAACGCCCCCTGCACTCCCTGCCGTTCTCCGCCATACGTAGTTGTACGCATTGCGGCCGGACGAACGCCTTGGTCACTATGAGTGCTGTCATCGCTACGGAACGTCAGGGTTCCGGGCGGGAGAGCAAGGGGGATCAAGATGAGCAGGATCCGTACGTTCATGCACCGGGTCGCCGTCGGAGCGGTCGCCGCGGGGGTGCTGGCCGTCGGTGCGATGGCGGCCCCGGCGGGAGCGCAGGCGGCTCCCGAGGAGGCCCGCCAGACCTATGCCGCCCAGACGCTCCGGGCGGGGCTGACCGCCGATCAGGCCGGCGAGCTCCAGGGCCGGGTCGACCGCTACCTGGCGCGGCTGGAGGGCGGTGAGCAGGTCTCCGCCAACCGGATCGCGCTGCCCGGCGGTGACCTCACGGTGGCCGCTCCGGGACAGCCGTCCGCCCGGGACCTGGCCTCGCCCGCCGCGAGCAGCCGGCTGCCCGCCGCGTGTGCCCGGGGCTATCTCTGTCTGGCCCGCGGTGGCGACCGCATGGACCTCTACCGGTGCGGGACGTACAGCATGCCCTGGACCGGGGACGGCACCTTCGAGAACAACCAGAGTTCGGGCACCCGGGCGAGGTTCCTGAACTCCGACCGTTCCGTTCGCTACATCACCGACCCCGCGTACTCGCAGGGCACGGTGACCTGGACGCCGATCTACTACGTCGTGCCCTGCTGATGGCCGTCGGCAGGGCAGTCGTCAGTTGAGCAGCCGACAGCCGCGGCAGCTGAACTGACCGGCGTATTCACCGGCGGAAAGGCTCCCGGTACCGCGTCTGTACGCGCGGTGCCGGGAGCCTTCGCCGACGCGCCGTCCGGTCCCCGGAGGGGGCCGTTCCGGATTTTCCCTTACGCCGCGACGTGCGGCAGAATGAACGCGGAGAGTGTCGGTTTCCGTGCGTACGGTCACGGACCGTCGGGTGGGAGGCCGGGGTGACAGGGGTCGAGATGAGCACCGGGCTGTGGCGCGACTACGCGCATATGCTGAATCTCGCGGTCTCCGTCCTGGAGCGGACCGACCCGGAGCCCGCCTGGCACCTGGTCCTGGCCGAGCTGGCCCGGGGGATGCACGCGCAGGCGGTCTCCCTGACCCAGGCGCGTTACGCGGAGCGCACCGGCCGGGTGCTGGCCTGGAAGTCGCGGTTCACGGTCGCGCAGGACTATCTCGACGCCCTGACGGTCCGCCAGATCCACGCGGGCAACCCCCTCGTGGCCCACTACACCTCCGCCAAGGACCGCACCCCCCTCTCGGCGAGCCAGATCATGGGCAAGCGGGCCTGGCTGCGCAGCAGGAGCCACCGGCTGGCCCGGTCCACGCTGGGCGCCCATATGCTCGGCATCCCGCTGCCCGCGCCCGCCGGGGTGGCCCGGGGCTTCGTGCTCCACCACGCCCAGGACGACTTCACCGCCGAGGAGATCGCCTACGCCCGCCGGGTCCAGCCCCTGCTCATCGGCATCGACGGCCACTACCGGGCCCTGGAGCGGTGGCGTACGGCCGCCACCTGCGAGGCGCCCGGCGCGGGCGCGGCGGTGGCCCCGGCCGAGCGCGCGGCGGAGGTGGGGCTCACTCCCCGTCAGCTCGCCGTGCTGGCCCTGCTGGCGAAGGCGATGCCCGCCACCGCGATCGCCCACCGGCTGCACATCTCGCCGCGTACCGCGCACAAACACATCGAGGGCATCTACCGGAAGCTGGGCACCTGCGACCGGCTCTCCACCGTGATGCGCGCCCAGTCCCTCGGCCTGCTCCCACCGCCCTCGCCCGAAGCCCGGCCCCCCTCGGCAGGGTGAGAGCGTGTCAGAGGTACCGCTTCAGCTCCCGCCGCGCCAGCGACCGCTGGTGCACCTCGTCGGGGCCGTCCGCGAGCCGCAGGGTCCGCGCCGACGCCCAGAGTTCGGCCAGCGGGAAGTCCTGGCTGACCCCGCCCGCGCCGTGCAGCTGGACGGCCGAGTCGATGATGTCGACGACCGCGCGCGGCGTGGCGATCTTGATGGCCTGGATCTCCGTGTGCGCGCCCCGGTTGCCGACCGTGTCCATCAGCCACGCGGTCTTGAGCACCAGCAGCCGCAGCTGCTCGACCGTCACCCGGGCGTCCGCGATCCAGTTCTGGACGACGCCCTGCTGAGCGATGGGCTTCCCGAACGCGGTACGGGACACGGCCCGTTCGCACATCAGCTGGATCGCCCGCTCGGCCATCCCGATCAGCCGCATGCAGTGGTGGATCCGGCCCGGACCGAGCCGGGCCTGCGCGATGGCGAAGCCGCCGCCCTCCTCGCCGACCAGGTTCGCGGCGGGCACCCGGACATCGTGGAACACGACCTCGGCATGGCCCCCGTGGGAGTGGTCCTCGTACCCGTACACCTGCATGGCGCGGCGTACTTCGAGCCCCGGGGTGTCGCGCGGGACCAGGATCATCGACTGCTGGCGGCGGATGTCCGCGCACTCCGGGTCGGTCTTGCCCATCACGATGAAGACGGCGCAGTCCGGGTTCATCGCCCCGGAGATGTACCACTTGCGGCCGGTGATCACATACTCGTCGCCGTCGCGCCGGATCAGGGTCCTGATGTTCGTCGCGTCCGACGAGGCGACCTCCGGCTCGGTCATCGCGAACGCCGACCGGATCTCGCCCGCGAGCAGCGGCTCCAGCCACTGCTCGCGCTGCTCCTCGGAGCCGAACTGGGACAGCACCTCCATGTTCCCGGTGTCCGGGGCCGCGCAGTTCAGCGCGGTCGGGGCCAGGTGCGGGGAGCGGCCGGTGATCTCGGCGAGCGGCGCGTACTGGAGATTGGTCAGCCCGGCGCCGTACCGCGCGTCGGGGAGGAAGAGGTTCCACAGCCCCCGGCCGCGCGCCTCGGCCTTCAGCTCCGGGACGATCGCGGGGGTGTCCCAGGGGCTGGCCAGCTCCTGGCGCTGCTCGTGCGCGACCGCCTCGGCCGGGTACACCCGCTCGTCCATGAAGGCGAGCAGTCTGCCGCGCAGCTCCTCGGTGCGGGCGTCGAATGCGAAGTCCATGGGGGTACTCAGCCTTCCTTGAGGGTGGTGAGGCCGTGCTGGATGAAGACCGGGACGAGGTCGCCGATCCGGTCGAAGCCGGAGCCCAGGGTCTGGCCGAGGGTGTAGCGGTAGTGGATGCCCTCCAGGATCACGGCGAGCTTGAACCAGGCGAAGGCCGTGTACCAGGCGAGGGCGGAGGTGTCCCGGCCGGAGGCCGCGGCGTACCGCTCGATCAGCTCGCCGGGCGAGGGGTGGCCCGCGGCGCCCGCCGTCGTACTGATCGGGGAGCCCGCGACATCCAGTGGGGCGCTGTACATGACCAGCAGCCCCAGATCGGTGAGCGGGTCGCCGAGTGTCGACATCTCCCAGTCGAGCACCGCGCGGATCCGGTCGTCCTCGCCGAGCAGGACGTTGTCGAGCCGGTAGTCGCCGTGGATCACGGTGGGCGCGGGGGAGCGGGGCAGCGCGCGGCCGAGCGAGGTGTGCAGCTCGTCGATCCCGGCCAGCTCGCGGTCGCGGGAGGCGTCGAGCTGCTTGCCCCAGCGGCGCAGCTGCCGGTCGAGGAAGCCGTCCGGCCTGCCGAAGTCCCCGAGGCCGACTGCCCCGGGGTCGACGGCGTGCAGCTCGACCAGGGTGTCGACGAGCGAGAGGACGGCGGCCCGGGTGCGCTCGGGACCGAGCGGCGCGAGCTGCTCGGCCGTGCGGTACGGCGTGCCCGTCACGTACTCCATGACGTAGAACGGCGCGCCGAGCACCGACGCGTCCTCGCACAGCAGCAGCGGCGCGGGCACCGGCACGGCGGTCGGGTGCAGCGCCTCGATCACGCGGTACTCGCGCCGCATGTCGTGCGCGGTCGCCAGCACATGGCCGAGCGGCGGTCTGCGGACGACCCAGCGGCTGGTGCCGTCCGTGACGGAGTACGTCAGATTCGACCGGCCGCCCTCGATCAGCCGCGCGTCCAGCGCGCCGTCCGCCAGACCGGGCAGCACACGGTCGAGATGGCCGCGCAGCCGTTCGGTGTCGAGTCCCGGTGGCGTGACTGGGCTCATCGGTCGTACCTCCCTGGGCGTGGGCGTGGTCGCCCCCATGATGCCGACCGGTCGGTATGGAGTCCAGTGCCTGGCGCGGCCACCTGTGCCGGTGCCGTGTTTGTGCGGTTATGCCTTCTTGTGCCGCTTCTCGTGCCTGTCGCCCTGCGGCCGTCAGGCGTGGCAGGCCACCGGGACGCCGCCGTTCATCACCGTCATGTCACCGAAGAGGGCGACCGGGTTCAGCGGCGAGCCCTCCGGCCGGCCGTCCAGCTCCGCGTACGCCCGGTGGAGGTTGGCCACCAGCCGCTCGCTCTCGCGCCACTGCGCGAACTCCCCGAGGTCCGCGCCCCGCGCGGTCTCCAGCGGCGTCCGCCCCTTGGCATGGCCCTCGGCGGCCACCTCGGCGACGTACCGCAGATAGCGCTCCGTCACGTCGTACGCCGAGGGGTCGGTGATCGGCCCGTGCCCGGGGACGACGACGGTCGCGTCCAGCGAGCGCAGCAGCTCCAGCGCGCGCAGGGAGCCGCGCAGCGAGCCCATCGGGACGAACGGGGTGCCGCCCTGGAAGATCAGGTCGCCGGTGAAGACGATCCGCTGCCCCGGCAGGTACACGATCGAGTCGCCCACGGTGTGCGCGGGACCCGGATGGATCAGCTGTATCTCGATCCCGCCGACATGCACGGTGAGCCGCTCGCTGTAGGTGACGGTCGGCGTGACGATCCGGATGTCGCCGAAGTCGTTCTGCGGCCACATCTGATGCAGCTGGAGCCCGGCCGCGTCCTGCTCGCTGCGGCAGGCGTCATGGCCGATCACGGTGGCCTCCGGCACGAACACACCGTTGCCGTAGGTGTGATCGCCGTGGTGATGCGTATTGACGACGGTACGGGGCAGCGGGACGCCGGCCGTCACGACCGCCTCCTTGAGCGCGAGCGCGCGCCGCTCGGTGGCCGCCGTGTCGATCAGGAGTGTCGACTCCCCGTCGCTGACGAAACCGGCGTTGTTGAGGCACCAGCCGCCGTCCGGCTGGACATAGGCGTGCACCTCGGGGGTGAGGCGGACGGTGTACGGATCGGTGGCAGACATCGGAACACTCCTGGTCAGGGAAGAATGGTCGCCTTGAGCCTGCCAGTCGACGGCGGCCCGCGGACCATCGCCCCCCATTATCTTCCGCCGTCCCGCGCACGGCGGACGCGCGCCGTCCGTTTGCGCGGAGAGCCCGGACACCGGAGTGTCGGAGGATGAAGGCCATCAGCTACCGCCGGTTCGGCGGCCCCGAAGTCCTGGAGTACGGGGAGCGCCCCGACCCCAAGGTCGGTCCCGACGCCGTACTGGTCGAGGTACGGGCCGCGGCCGTCAACCCCGTCGACTGGAAGTGCCGCGAGGGCTATCTCGACGGGATCCTGGGGACCGTGTTCCCGGTGATCCCCGGCTGGGACGTCTCGGGGGTCGTCGTACGGCCCGGGGCGGCCGTCACCGAGTTCGAGGCCGGGGACGAGGTCATCGGCTATGTGCGGGAGGACTTCCTGTCGCGCGGCACCTTCGCCGAACTGGTCGCGGCGCCCGTCCGTACCCTCGCCCGCAAGCCGAGCGCGCTGAGCTTCGCCGAGGCGGCCGGGCTGCCGCTGGTCGGGCTCACCGCGTACCAGGTGCTCAACCGGCTGCTGCGGGTACGGGCGGGGGAGACCGTCCTGATCCACGCGGCGGCCGGAGCGGTCGGATCGCTCGCCGTCCAGCTCGCCCGGCACCTCGGCGCCCGCGTCATCGGCGCGGCCCGCGAGTCGGGCCAGGAACACATCCGCGCGCTGGGCGGCGAGCCCGTACGGTACGGGGCGGACCCGGCCGAACTGGCCGCCCAGGTGCGCGCGCTGGCACCGGACGGGGTGGACGCGGCGTTCGACATCATCGGCGGCGACATCCTGCGGGCCACCCCCGCCCTGCTCGCCCCCGGCGGCCGGCTGGCCTCCATCGCGGACGGCGAGGTCATCGGCCTGGGCGGCGCGTACGCCTTCGCCCGAGCCGACACCCAGGACCTGGCGGCGCTGGCGGCCCTGGCGGAACAGGGCATCATCACGGTCGGGGTGGCCAGGACCTTCCCCCTGGAAGAGGCGGCGGAAGCCTTCCGCTTCACCGAGGCGGGCGGCGCGGGCGGCAAGGTCGTGGTGACGATGGGCTGACCCAGGACCTGCCGGGCCCCGCCGCTACCGCGTGACCGTGACCGCGATCGCACAGACGGCCAGGGACACCGTGCATACCGCCATGGCCGCCGCCATGGTGGTCGGGAGGCGGGGCGGGCGAGGTGTTCGCAGGGCCAGGGCGCGGCGGTGGGCCACGGACAGGAAGGCCGGCCAGAGCAGGACGCCCAGGGCGGCGGCGGTCAGGCCGGCGGGGGTGGCGTCGCCGCGGAGCATGCTGCGGAACGCCAGGATGGTGACCACCGTGCAGGTCAGGGTCGTGCGCCGCCAGGCCAGCCGGGTGCGCTCCGGCTGGAGGCCGGGGTCTTTGGCGGAGTCCTCTCCGTAGGTCATCAGCCTGTCCGGCCCAGCGCCACGATCACCAGCATCGTCACCGCGACCGCCGCCACCGCCAGGCTCAGCAGCGTCGGGAACGGGGAGACCGGCAGATCCTCCTTGCGTCGCATCGCCCGCTCGCAGCGCACCCAGTGGCTGACCGCCCGCAGCGCGCACAGCGCTCCGGCCGCCAGGAGCGCCGCCGCGATCCCGACCCGGACGCCCCAGCGCAGGTCCGGCAGGAACTGGTCGACCGCGAACCCGCCGCCGACCAGCGCCAGCGCCGTACGGATCCAGGCCAGGAAGGTGCGCTCGTTGGCGAGGGAGAACCGGTAGTCCGGGGTCTCGCCCTCCTCGCCGACGCGTCGGGGGGCGAACCACAGCCGCAGGTTCCGTACAAGATCCATCATATTGTCCGACCCTACGCGCGCCCCGGGCCCTCCGCGCGCAGCGCTCTCAGCCGCTCGTACGCGGCGATTCCGTCCGGCACCCACTCCCAGCGGCCGGGGCCGGGCGCGAGCCGCCGCTCGACCTCCGCCTCCGGGAGGAACGCGTGCCAGGCGACCTCCGCCACCTGGGGCGAGACCGGCAGCGGGCAGCGGACCTCGTACACGTACGCGTTCTCGCGGAAGGCGCCGTCCGGGGAGTCGTACCGGAACGGGAACAGCGGTACGGGAGGCTCCAGCCCCGACACACCCAGCTCCTCCTCCGCCTCGCGCAGCGCCGCCGCGCCGTAGCTCTCGCCCGCGCCGAGGACCCCGCCCACGAACATGTCGTACAGCGAGGGGAAGACCAGCTTCCCGGCCGTTCTGCGGTGGACGAAGATCCGGTCCTGACCGTCCCTCACCAGCACGAAGACACACCGGTGACGCAGCCCCCGGGCGTAGATCTCGGCGCGGGGCGCCTGCCCGGTCACCCGGTCGTCCTCGTCGACGACATCGAGGATCTCGGTGGCGGGATCCGAGGCTGGACCGGGCGTCGGACGGTCGGTCGTGTTCATCAATTCAACCCGCCTGTCTCATCGGTTGACTCGTTACTCGCGCGTACGGAAGATTCGGACACGCGCACTCCCGCTCGCACCCCAGAAGGATGGATGCCATGGCGTACGACGCTGATGTGATCGTGATCGGGGCGGGCCTCGCGGGCCTCGTGGCCACCGCCGAACTGGTCGACGCGGGCCGCTCCGTCATTGTCCTCGACCAGGAGCCCGAGCGGTCGATCGGCGGGCAGGCGCACTGGTCCTTCGGCGGACTGTTCCTGGTGGACTCGCCCGAACAGCGCAGGCTCCGTATCAAGGACAGCCGCGCGCTGGCCCTTCAGGACTGGCTCGGCACGGCGGGGTTCGACCGCGCGGAGGACCACTGGCCGCGCAAGTGGGCCGAGGCGTACGTCGACTTCGCGTCCGGTGAGAAGCGGGCCTGGCTGCACGGGCAGGGCATGCGGTTCTTCCCGGTGGTGGGCTGGGCGGAGCGCGGCGGGTACGACGCCCTGGGGCACGGCAACTCCGTACCCCGCTTCCACATCACCTGGGGGACCGGCCCCGGGGTGGTCGAGCCGTTCGAGCGGCGGGTGCGCGAGGGCGTCGCCAAGGGGCTGGTCACCTTCCGCTTCCGGCACCGCGTCACCGGGCTCGGCAACACCGCTGGCACCGTCGACACCGTGAGCGGCGAGACGCTGGAGCCGAGCGACGCCGCGCGCGGCACCGCGAGCAGCCGTACGGTCACCGGGGCGTTCGAGTTCCGGGCCCAGGCCGTGATCGTCACCTCCGGGGGCATCGGCGGCAACCACGACCTGGTGCGCGCCCAGTGGCCCGAGCGGCTCGGCACCCCGCCCCGGAAGATGCTCTCCGGGGTGCCCGCGCACGTCGACGGGCTGATGCTCGGCATCGCCGAGAAGGCCGGCGCCCACCACATCAACTCCGACCGGATGTGGCACTACACCGAGGGCATCGAGAACTGGAACCCCATCTGGGCGCGGCACGGCATCCGGATCCTGCCGGGCCCCTCCTCGCTCTGGCTGGACGCGCGCGGCAAGCGCCTGCCCGTGCCGCTCTTCCCGGGCTTCGACACGCTCGGCACGCTGGAACACATCATGCGCTCGGGGTACGAGTACACCTGGTTCGTCCTCGACCAGCGCATCATCGGCAAGGAGTTCGCGCTCTCGGGCTCCGAGCAGAACCCCGACCTGACCGGCAGATCGGTCCGCGAGGTGCTCGGCAGGGCGCGCGCCGATGTCCCGGGGCCGGTGAAGGCGTTCATGGACAAGGGCGTCGACTTCGTCGTGGAGAAGGAGCTGGGCGCGCTCGTCCGCGGCATGAACGCGCTCACCGGCGGCGAGCCGCTGATCGACGAGGCCGCGCTGCGCCGCGAGATCGTCGCGCGCGACCGGGAGATCGCCAACCCGTACACCAAGGACCTCCAGATCACGGCGATCCGGGGCGCCCGCAACTATCTGGGCGACAAGCTGATCCGTACGGCCTCCCCGCACCGCGTCCTCGACCCGAAGGCGGGCCCGCTGATCGCCGTACGGCTGAACATCCTGACGCGCAAGTCCCTCGGCGGGCTGGAGACCGATCTGTCCTCCCGGGTCCTCACGGCAGGCGGCGACCCGCTGCCGGGTGTCTACGCGGCGGGCGAGGCGGCCGGCTTCGGCGGCGGCGGGGCGCACGGCTACCGCGCGCTCGAAGGCACCTTCCTCGGTGGCTGTATCTTCTCCGGCCGTACGGCGGGCCGCGCGGCGGCCAGAGCGGTCGGCTGACCCCGCCGGTCAACTCCGAGGTCCCGCCGGTCAACTCCGAGGTCCGGGTGGTCAACTCCGAGGTCCGGGTGGTCAACTCCGAGGTCCGGGCGGGATTATACGATCCCGTCGGGATCTTTGGCAGGAGACAACTTAATTGTCCCTATGGAGTGTTGGCAGAACTGTCACCAAGCAGGCCTTGACGCGAAGTGTTGGCTAACGGTTTGCTGATCCGCGATCATCGCTCATGGAAAAGTGCCCCTGGAGGGAAACCGCGGATGTCCCCGCCTCCGCCACCACCCCTCGGCCGTCTGAGAAGACGAGGCTCCAGCCCGGACCACTTCTTCGATCCGGCCCTGGACGACGCCGAACTGGCTTCGGTACGAGACCAGCTGGCCCAGGGCCGCTGGACCGAGGCGCGTACCCTGCTCGCCGAGACCGGCGACGACTGGGACCGGCGAGGGCACCGGGTCGTCGCTCTCGCCCAGGCCCCGGGCGCCGTCGCCTGGGCCCGCGACTGGCTGGTGATCGAGCCGGGCAGCGTCGACGGGGCCACGCTGCTGGCCTGCGCCCACACCATGGCCGTACTGCGGGGCAAGGAGAAGGAGCAGCGGGCGCGGGACGCCTGCCGGGAGGCCATCAGACGGGCCCCCGCCGACCCCACGCCCTGGCTGAGCCTGCTGCTGCTGGCCCGTAACCTCGGTACGGAGGAGGAGACCTCGCGATTCTTCGACGAGGTCAGGACCCGCCACCCCGAACATCACCATGCCCACCACCTGATGGCGGCGCGGCTCGCGGAACGACGGCCCGACGACGGCACGGACCCCCTCCACGAGGTCTACGACTTCGCGTCCTGGGCCGCCGAACAGGCCCCCGCCGACTCGCCGCTCGCCATCCTCCCGGTCGTCGCCCACGCCGAGCGCTACCGCGTCCTCGCGGCTGCCGGGCATGTGCCCGCCGACCCCGGCTCCTCGGAGCACTGGACCGGGCGCCGTGCCCAGCAGGTGCTGAAGGCCGCCTTCGACTGGTGGCTGGAGTGGGAGACCGGGGAGCATCCGCGCAACCGCGTCGACCTCAACTTCCTGGCCCACGCGCAGTATCACAACGGGCGGATCGCCGAGGCCGCCGCGCTCTTCCAGCGCATCGGCCGGCATGTCACCCCGGCCCCCTGGTCGTTCCCCGACCGGCACCCGCACAAAGCTTTTGTCGCCGCGCGCAACGCCGCGCTCGGTTCCGTCTGAGAACGGCTCCGCGTTGCACGAGCGGCTCCGTAGGAACGAAATCCGAAAGGACCCACCTGTCATGTCGACGGGCAGATCGAGTACGAGTGAGATCAACACGTACAAGGGGCAGGAACGCGCACTGCGCGCGAACCGGCTCGGCACGTTGGGCCTATTGCTCTCCGTGATCGCCGCGAGCGCTCCGATGCTGGTCGTGGCCGGTGTCATGCCCACCATCTTCGGGGTGATGGGCATCGTCGGTCAGCCCCTGATCTACCTCATCCTCGGCGTCGTCCTGGTGCTGTTCAGCTTCGGGTACGCGGAGATGAGCCGGCACATCCACAACGCCGGCGCGTTCTACGCGTACATAGCCAGGGGCCTCGGCCCGACCGCGGGCGCCGGTGCCTCGGTCCTCGCCCTCGTCGCGTACAACGCCATGCAGTTCGCCGTCTACGGACTGCTCGGCTTCGAAGTCTCCAGTCTCTTCTCCACCTATCTCGGCATCTCCGTCGCCTGGTGGATCCCGGCCCTCGCCACCGCCGCGATCATCGGTGTGCTCGGCTGGCTGAAGATCGACCTCAACGCCAAGGTCCTCGGCATCCTGCTGGCCATCGAGTGCTTCCTCGTCGTGGTCTTCGACATCGCCACCGTCGCGAACCCGGGCCCGCAGGGCCTGTCCATGGCGGCCTTCGATCCCTCCAGCCTCACCGGTGCGGGCCTCGGCACCGCGCTCTGCTTCTGCGTCGCCGCCTTCGTCGGCTGCGAAGCGGCTCCGGTGTACGCGGAGGAGACCAGCCGCCCTCATGTGGTCGTCTCCCGGGTGATGTTCCTGGCGGTCACCTACGCCTCGCTGTTCCTGGCCTTCAGCGCCTGGGCCCTGACGGTGGCCACCGGTCCCGGCTCGATCGTCGCGGAGTCGGCGAAGCAGGGCCCCGGTCTGCTCTTCTCTCTCACCGAGGCGCGTCTCGGCACCGCCTTCGCGGACCTGATGCACGTCCTGTTCGTGACCGGCATGTTCGCCGCGCTGCTCAGCTTCCACAACGTCGTCGCCCGCTACGCCTTCGCCATGGGCCGCGAGGGTCTGCTGCCGGCCACCTTCGGCCGTACCACCAGGTCCAGCGGGGCGCCCGCCTCCGGTTCCGTGCTCCAGTCGGTGATCGCCGTCGGCGCCATCGCCGCCTTCGCGCTGACCGACGACAAGCCGATCGGCGACCCGACCGCGCCCGTGCTGCGGCTCTTCACCTGGATGGGCAGCGTCGGCGCGCTCGGCATCATCCTGCTGATGGCCGCGGCCTCCTGCGCCGTCATCGTCTTCTTCGTCAAGCGCGGCGCGGCCCGCGCCCATGCCCCGCGGCTGGTCTCCTCCGCGCTGGCGATCGTCGCGCTCCTGGCCATCGTCGTCTTCACCATCAGGGACTTCGACCTGCTGATCGGCGCGGGCCCCGGCTCGGTGCTGAGCTGGGTGCTGCCCGCGATCATCGGTCTGGCGCTGGCGGGCGGGCTGGTGTACGGACTGATCCTGCGCACCGTCAAGCCCGAGGTGCACGCGCGGATCGGGCTCGGCAACGAGGCGTTCCAGCTGGATCTGGAGAGGGGCGCGAAGACCGAGGCGCAGAAGACCACGGTCTGACGTCCGTCCGACGCCCGTCGCCGTTCGCCGGACGGAAAGCCGGCTGAAAATGTGACGAACACCCGTGGCCGCTGATTTCCGGTGGCCACGGGTGTTCTATTTACCAGGTGAACCATCAAGGAAACGAGCCCGGGGAGACACCGGGCGAACCCGAGGGCATCCCGGTGGGCCGTCGGCTGGTGCTCTCCATGCTCGGGCTGGGAGCCGCGGGGCTGGTCACCGCGCCCTACCTCCAGACCGGTTTCGAGGGGTTCCTCGGCGCGGCCGCCGAGCAGGACCCCACCGGGCTGACCGGACTGCTGCCCAACGGCGGCGGCTTCCGCTACTACTCGGTCACCGCGACCGTCCCCCGCAAGGGCCCGGACACCTACCGGCTGAAGATCGACGGACTGGTCGACCGGCCCGCCACCTACACCCTCGACGCGCTGCGGCGGCTCCCGCAGACCCGGATCGTCCACGACGTCCAGTGCGTCACCGGCTGGCGCGTTCCGGACACCCCCTTCGAGGGTGTCCGGCTCTCCCGGCTGCTCGACGCGGCCGGGGTACGGCCGGAGGCCAGGGCGATCCGCTTCACCTGCTTCGACGGCTCGTACACCGAGAGCCTCACCCTCCAGCAGGCCCGCCGCGCCGATGTCATGGTGGCGCTCACGATGCGGGACGAGCCGATCGGACACGCGCACGGCGGCCCGGTCCGGCTCTATGTGGCGCCGATGTACTTCTACAAATCGGCGAAATGGCTCTCCGGGATCTCCGTCACCTCCGACGTCCGCCCCGGCTACTGGGAGGAGCGTGGCTATGACATCGACGCCTGGGTCGGCCGGTCCAACGGCCGCGACGACCACCCCACCGTCTCGGAGCCTGTCGGATGACCTCTGACCGGGCGGCGGGTCGGCGGCCCGGCGCGCACTCCCCCCGGCCTCCGGCCGGGGGTGCCCCCATCCGGCGTCGTCGTCGGTCACCGACGCTCCGCGTCGACTCCCTCCTCCGCCTCGGAAGCGCGCTCGGCATCCGGAGGACGAAACCAGGCGCCGAGGCGGAGCGAGCGCGGCGCACCGGACCGCGTCCGCTACCCGGTCGAGGCCACCCGACAGGCGCTGGGCCCGCCGGCCCCGGGACCGGCCGCGACCGCCGCCGCTTCACCCGCGCCGAGCGCTGGACGCACCGCGTGACCGGGGTGCTGATGCTGCTGTGCGTGGGGACGGCCGCCTGTCTCTACCTGCCGTTCCTCGCCGAACTCGTCGGCCGCCGGGCGCTCGTGACCACCGTCCACCAGTGGTCCGGGCTGCTCCTGCCCGTACCCGTACTGCTCGGTCTCTTCTCGCGCGCGCTCCGGGCGGATCTGCGCCGGCTGAACCGGTTCCTGCCGTACGACACGCGGTGGCTGCGGTCGGCCGTCCGCCGGGACCACCGGCCCGAGGCCCGTCCCGCGGGCAAGTTCAACGCCGGGCAGAAGATCTACGCGGGCTGGATCGCGGGCGCCGTCCTGGTGATGCTCGGCACCGGGTTGATGATGTGGTTCACCGGACTCACCCCGCTCATCTGGCGGACGAGCGCCACCTTCGTCCACGACTGGCTGGCGCTCGCCATCGGCGTCGTACTCCTCGGCCATATCGCGAAGGCGTACGCGGACCCCGAGGCCCGGCGCGGGATGCGCACCGGGTCGGTGGAACGCGGATGGGCGGAGCGGGAGCACCCCCACTGGATGGAGGAGTGACCCGGCCGGCCCGTACGTTGCTGGTGGGCGTCGCTAAAGCACCAGTGAGAACAGCAGCACGACGACGATCCCGACCACGGAGATCAGGGTCTCCATCACCGACCAGGTCCTGAGTGTCTGCCCGACGCTCATCCCGAAGTACTCCTTCACCAGCCAGAACCCGGCGTCGTTCACATGGCTGAAGAAGAGCGAGCCCGCGCCGATCGCCAGCACGAGCAGCGCGGCGCGGGCCGTGGACATGTCCGCGGCGAGGGGGGCGACCAGACCGGCGGCGGAGATGGTCGCCACCGTCGCCGAACCGGTGGCCAGCCGGATCACGACCGCGATCAGCCAGGCCAGCAGCAGCGCCGGGATCGACCAGTCCTTGGAGACGTCCAGGACCATCCGCCCCACCCCGGAGTCGATCAGCGTCTGCTTGAAGCCGCCGCCCGCGCCGACGATCAGCAGTACGCCCGCGATCGGACCGAGCGACTTCTCGACGGTCGAGGAGATCCGGTCCTTGGTGAACCCGGCCGCGCGCCCCAGCGTGAAGAGGCCGACGAGCACGGCGGCCAGCAGCGCCACCAGCGGCGAACCGACGACATCGGCGACCCGCTGGACCGGGTGCGCCGGATCGTCCACGACGATGTCGACGAGCGCCTTGCCGAGCATCATCACCACGGGCAGCAGCACCGTGGCGACGGTCGCGCCGAAGCCCGGACGGGTGTCGGGACCGTCCGAGCCGCGCGTGGGCACCATCTTCTCGGGCACCGGCAGATCCACCCAGCGTGCCGCGTACCGCGAGAAGAGCGGGCCCGCGATGATCACCGTCGGGATGGAGACCAGCACCCCCAGCGCCAGCGTGACACCGAGATCGGCGTCGAGGGCGTCGATGGCGACCAGCGGACCGGGGTGCGGCGGGATCAGCCCGTGCATCACGGAGAGCCCGGCCAGCGCCGGGATCCCGATCCGCATCAGCGGGTAGTCGCCGCGCTTGGCGACCAGCAGCACCACCGGGATCAGCAGCACGATGCCGACCTCGAAGAAGAGCGGCAGACCGATCACCGAGGCGATCAGCACCATCGCCCAGGGCATCGCGCGCCCGCCCGCCCTCGCCAGGATCGTATCGACGATCTGGTCGGCGCCACCGGAGTCGGCGAGCAGCTTTCCGAGGATCGCGCCGAGGGCGATCAGCACACCGACCCCCGCGACCGTCGAACCGAGACCCGAGGTGAAGCTGGTGATCACCTTGTCCGGCGGGGCGCCCGCGAAGGCGCCGAGCGCCAGCGAGCCCAGCGTCAGGGCCAGAAAGGCGTGCAGCTTGAAGAGGCTGATCAGCAGGACGATGACGGCGATCCCGCCGATCACCGCCAGCCCCAGCCGCGGGTCGCCCGCCGAGGTGATCGGCTCGGCCGCGCCCGCTGCCGGCACCCCGACACCGCTCAGGGAGGCCACGCGGGCTTCAGCCTTCCAGCCGGCGCAGCGCGGCGACGGCCCGTGCGGCTGTCTCCCCGGGGGTGCCGGAGACGTCCACGGCCACGCCCGCTTCGTCGGCCCCCAGCTCCTCCAGGGTCGCGAACTGCGAATCCAGCAGCGCGGTGGGCATGAAGTGCCCCTGACGCGCCGCCATCCGCCGCTCGACGAGCGCCCGGTCGCCGGTGAGGTGGACGAAGAGCACACCGGGCGCCCCGGCCCGCAGCCGGTCGCGGTAGACCCGCTTGAGCGCGGAGCCGCTCACCACCCCGCCGAGCCCGGTCCTGCTGTGCGCCCAGGCCCCGATGGCGTCCAGCCAGGGCCACCGGTCGGCGTCCTGGAGCGGGGTGCCGGCGGACATCTTGGCGATGTTCGCCGGGGGGTGGAAGTCGTCGCCCTCGGCGTACGGCACGCCCAGCGCCTCGGCGAGCAGACGCCCGATCGTGGTCTTGCCGGTGCCTGCTACGCCCATCACCACGACGACGTGGGGGGTGCTCATCGCTTGCCTCGCTGTCTTCCTCGACATCGGTTCGTCGCGCTACTGAAGCCCATGAGGTATGACTTATTCAAGGGGTCGTACTGAAACGTCGTACTTATTCCGGGGGCGGATGGGCCCCGTACCCTGATCCCATGACCGCTGACCCGACGCCCGCACAAGGCCGTGGCCTGCACATCCATGTGCTGGACACCCTCGGTCTCGCCATCACGGCGGGCGAGTACCCCCCGGGCGGCGTGGTCCGGACCGACGAGGTGGCCCAGCGCTTCGACGTCTCCCGTACGGTCGTCCGCGAGGTCGTCCGGGTCCTCGAATCCATGCGGCTGGTGGAGTCCCGGCGCCGGGTGGGCGTGACCGTACGCCCCACCGAGGAGTGGAACGTCTACGATCCGCGTGTCATCCGCTGGCGGCTCGCGGGCACCGACCGCCTTCGTCAGCTCCGCTCGCTGACCACGCTGCGGTCCGCGGTCGAACCGGTCGCCGCCGGGCTCGCCGCCCGCCATGCCACCCCGGAGCAGTGCGCGGCCCTCACCGAGCGGGCGCTCGGGATGGTCGCCACCTCCCGGGGCGGCAGGCTCGACGCGTATCTGGTCCATGACATCGCCTTCCACCGGGTGGTGCTCAACGCGTCGGGCAACGAGATGTTCGCCCGGCTCGGCGATGTCGTCGCCGAGGTCCTCACCGGCCGCACCCGCCACCAGGTGATGTTCGAGGATCCCGACCCGGCCGCCGTGACCCTGCACGTGGGGGTGGCCGAGGCGATCCGCGGGGGCGACGCCGTCCGCGCGGAGGAACTGACCCGGGAGATCGCCGTGGGAGCCCTGCGCGAACTGGACTTTCTGGCCCCCGACTTGGCCACTGATCCACACCGCTGTGTCCGGCACCCCCGTCGGCACGGGATAGTGGGGGAGAACGAACCGTTCGAGGTGTGAGGAAAGGCAGGTCCTGTCATGGCGCAGCAGGTACAAGGGGTCATCGCTCCCGGTAGGAACGAGCCGGTGCGGGTGGAGACGATCATCGTGCCGGACCCCGGACCCGGCGAGGCCGTGGTGAAGATCCAGGCGTGCGGGGTCTGTCACACCGATCTGCACTACAAGCAGGGCGGGATCAACGACGACTTCCCCTTCCTCCTCGGCCACGAGGCCGCGGGTGTGGTGGAGTCGGTCGGCGAAGGTGTCACCGATGTCGCCCCCGGCGACTTCGTCATCCTCAACTGGCGTGCGGTCTGCGGTAATTGCCGGTCCTGTCTGCGCGGGCGGTCCCAGTACTGCTTCAACACCCACAACGCCCGGCAGAAGATGACCCTGCTCGACGGCACCGAGCTGTCCCCGGCGCTCGGCATCGGCGCCTTCGCCGAGAAGACCCTCGTCGCGTCCGGCCAGTGCACCAAGGTCGACCCGAGCGTCTCCCCGGCCGTCGCCGGACTGCTCGGCTGCGGTGTGATGGCGGGCATCGGCGCCGCCATCAACACCGGCAACGTCGGCCGCGGCGACACGGTCGCCGTCATCGGCTGCGGCGGTGTCGGTGACGCGGCGATCGTCGGCGCGCGCCTGGCGGGTGCGGCCCGGATCATCGCCGTCGACGTCGACGACCGCAAGCTGGAGACGGCGAAGACGATGGGCGCCACCCACACCGTCAACTCCCGCTCCACCGACGCCGTCGAGGCGATCAAGGAGCTGACCGGCGGCTTCGGCGCGGACGTCGTCATCGAGGCGGTCGGCCGCCCGGAGACGTACAAGCAGGCGTTCTACGCCCGCGACCTGGCCGGGACCGTCGTCCTCGTCGGGGTCCCCACCCCCGAGATGAAGGTGGAGCTGCCGCTGATCGACATCTTCGGCCACGGTGGCTCCCTCAAGTCCTCCTGGTACGGCGACTGCCTGCCGTCCCGCGACTTCCCGATGCTCATCGACCTGCACCAGCAGGGCCGTATCGACCTCGGCGCCTTCGTCACCGAGACCATCGGCCTCGGCGATGTCGAGAAGGCGTTCGCGCGGATGCACGAGGGCGATGTCCTGCGTTCGGTGGTGGAGTTCTGATGGCGGTCCGCATCGATCACCTCGTCACCTCGGGGACCTTCTCGCTCGACGGCGGCGACTGGGACGTCGACAACAACGTCTGGATCGTCGGTGACGACTCCGAGGCGATCGTCATCGACGCCGCGCACGACGCCGCCGCGATCGAGGCCGCGCTCGGCGGCCGTACGCTGCGCGCCATCGTCTGCACCCACGCGCACAACGACCACATCGACGCGGCCCCCGCGCTCGCCGCCGCCACCGGCGCGCCCGTACTGCTGCACCCGGACGATCTGCCGCTGTGGAAGCAGACCCACCCCGAGCGGCTCCCGGACGGCGAGCTGGCCGACGGCCAGACCCTCACGGTCGGCGGCCTGGAACTGACCGTGCTGCACACCCCCGGCCACGCCCCGGGCGCGGTCTGCCTCTACGCCCCCGGGCTGTCGACGGTCTTCACCGGCGACACGCTCTTCCACGGCGGCCCCGGCGCCACCGGACGGTCGTTCTCGCACTTCCCGACGATCATCGACTCGATCCGCGACCGGCTCTTCGCCCTGCCGCCGGAGACAGCCGTCCGTACGGGACACGGCGACAGCACCACCATCGGTGCCGAATCGCCGCAGCTGGCCCAGTGGATTCAGCGCGGCCACTGAGCCAGCCGCAGCCGGCTCTCGAAACGGTACGGCACACCCGTTACCGGATCGGTGAACTCCAGCGCCCTCGCGAGGAGTTGCAGGGGCCGTGCGTAGCTGTCGGGCTCCTCCTCCCGAACGACCGGATACAGCGGGTCGTTCAGGAGGGGGAGCCCCAACGCGTTCATATGGACCCGCAGTTGATGGGTGCGCCCGGTGGTCGGCCGCAGCCGGTAGCGGCCGAGCCCGGCCCGGTGCTCCAGCAGCTCGATCCGGCTTTCCGCGTTGGGCTCCCCGGCCACCTCGCGGGCCGCCAGCACCCCGCGCTCCTTCTCGATCCGGCTCCGTACCGTGACGGGCAGCGCCACCCCCGGGTCGTACGGGGCCACCGCCTCGTACTCCTTGCGCACCAGCCGGTCCCGGAACAGCGTCTGGTACGCGCCCCGGTCCTCCGGGCGTACGACGAACAGGACCAGCCCCGCCGTCAGCCGGTCCAGCCGGTGCGCGGGCTGGAGCAGCGGCAGCCCGAGCCCGCTCCGCAGCCGGGCGAGCGCCGTCTCGGTGATGTGCCGCCCGCGCGGGGTGGTGGCGAGAAAGTGCGGCTTGTCGGCGACGACGATCCGCTCGTCCCGGTACACGACCCCGACCTCGAACGGCACCCGCTCCTCGGCGGCGAAGTCCCGGTGGAACCAGACGTACCGCCCCGCCGTGTACGGATCCGCCGCCCCCACCGGACCGTCCGCCGCGGCGAACCGCCCCTCCCGGAGCATCGCGTCGACCCGCGCCACCCCGATGGCCGCCCCGAACCGCGCCACCAGATGGTCCCGCACCGACCCCCACACCCCGTCGGGATCCGGGGGCAGGCGCAGCCGTACCGGATCGATCCCGTCGCGCTGGGGGAGCGGGGAGGGCGGCGGGGTCCGGTGTCTGCGGGGCACGGGCGGTGACTCTACCGGCGCCCGCCGCACCCGGCGGTGAGGGAGTGTCAGCGCGCGGACCCGATGGTAGGTTCGATCGAATTCGGCCGGGAGACCGCCGCTCCGCTCGCCGTACGGCCGCAACAGCCCAGAGGGGGATCCGATATGTCCGGTCCGGATTGGCACCGTGAGACACCCCACGCCCCGGCCGGTCCGCCCCTGGCGCCGGTGCCGGTCCTGGCCGCGGAACGGACCGCGCCGCCCGCACCCGTACCCGCTCGGCCACCGCTCCCGCCCCGGGCCGTGGAGCGGAACCCCGTTCCCGCGCGGGAGTCGCTGCCCGTCACCGCGCCCTCGCTGGCCGAGGCGGTGGGCAGACCCCGGCACGGGGAGTCGCTGGTACGGCGCTCCACGCGGGCGGCGCGCGCGCTGCTCGGCTCGGCGGGGCGCGACACCGCCCAGGAGGCCCGGATCGCCGGGGAGCTGCGGCTGCCGGTGACGACCGGGCGGCAGATCGCGGTGACCAGCATCCGCGGCGGCGCGGGCAAGACCACCGTGACGGCGCTGCTCGGCCGCACCTTCAACCACTACCGCCAGGACCCCGTCGTCACGGTCGAGGCGGACGCCGCGCTCGGCACGCTGCCGACCCGGCTGGGGGCCGAGTCCGTCCGCTGGAGCTGCGCGGATCTGGCCCAGATCCTCCAGCCGTCGATGGGGCTCACCGAACTCACCGGCTATCTGGTCCCGTTGGAGGGCGGCTGGCTGCTGCCCGGCAGCCAGGGACGGATCGGCGCCCCGCTCTCCATCCCCGCGTACCGGCAGGTCATGGCGGCGCTGCGGCGCCACTTCGCCGTGACGGTCGTCGACTGCGAGACGCTGCCGGGCGAGCTGGCCCGTACCGCCGTGGACACCGCGCACGCCCGGGTGCTGGTCGCGCCCGCCACCCTGGAGGGGGTCAGCAGCACCCGCGCGGTGCTCGACTGGATGGCCGGTCTGCCACGTCCGGTGCTGACCAGCACCGTCGTGGTGCTCACCGTCTCCTCCCCCGAGGCGAACATCGGGGTGCGGACGGCCGTCCGGCATCTGGAGGAGACCGGGGTGGCGGTCGTCGTCCTGCCGTACGACCGGCATCTCGCGGCGGGCGGCCCGGTCCTCACCTCCCTGCTCGCCCCGGAGACCCGCGACGGCGCGCACCGGCTGGGCGCCGAGGTGCTGCGCCGCGCGACGGGCGCCCGCTGAACGGCCTCACCCGTTCGGCCCCGGCGGGACGGGCCGGAGCGCGGCAGGAGGCGCCGTCGCCCGCATGATGGGCCGGTGATCAGCGTCCTGTTCGCCGTACTGACCGCGATCAGCAACGGCTCCGCCTCGGTGCTCCAGCGCCGCGCCGCCGCGACCGTCCCCGACACCGAGGCCATGCGGTTCTCGCTGATCGCCCGGCTGCTGCGGCAGAAGGTGTGGCTGGCCGGGATCGGGCTGGTGCTCGTCGCGGCGGTCTGCCAGGCGGTGGCGCTCGGCACCGGGCCGATCTCCGTGGTCCAGCCGATCTTCGTGATCGAGCTGCCCGCGACCCTGCTGATCGCCGGCTGCCTCTTCCGTGTCCGGCTGCCCCGCTCCGCCTGGTCCGGCGTGGCCGCCGTGACCTGTGGTCTCGCCCTGGGGATGGCCGCCGCCGCGCCGGGCGGCGGCAGCGAGCGGGTGGCCGGGACGGCCTGGATCCCGGCGCTCCTGCTCACCGGGGCCGCCGAGGCCGGTCTGATCGTCTGGTCGCTACGGCTGCGCGGCAACGCCAGGGCCGCGCTCCTCGGCCTCGCGGCCGCCATCGGATACGCGCTGACCGCCGCCCTGATGAAGGACGCCGTGGCCCGCCTCGACCCCGGAGGCCCGGCCGCGCTGCTGGCCTGCTGGCAGCTCTATGCCACGGGCGCAGCCGGGGTGGGGTCGCTGTTCCTGCTCCAGAACGCCCTCCAGGCCGGTTCGCTGGCCGCCTCCCAGCCGATGCTGACCCTCGGCGACGCGCTGGTCAGCGTCGTGTACGGGGTGACGCTCTTCGGCGAGACGCTGCGCACCGGCTGGTGGCTGCTGCCCACGCTGACCGGCGTCGCCCTGATCGCCGTGGGCTGTCTGGAGCTGGCGCGCTCCCCGCTGGCGGCGGGCGGCCCGCCGCCGCCCCGGCGCGTCCGCTGACCGGGGTGCGGGCGGGCGCCGGTCCCCTACCTCTCAGTCCGGCACCACCGACCGGATGCGGTCGAGCGCGAACGCGCGCTCGGACAGCTCCCCGGGGCACCGCCCCAGCAGATCCGGCGGGTCGAGGAACGGATCGCTCAGGGTGTGTGTCACGGTGCGGCCGTCGTCGGCCGCGTACTCGATGGTGACGGGCCGTTCCGCGTCGAGGGCGCGGGTCAGCCGGCGCAGCTCGCCGCGGCTGAGGTGCGGCGGGCAGCGTTCCGCGAGGGTCTCCTCGGTCCGGTTGAGGTAGGGGGTCCCGTCGAGCGGGTCGTCCGGGGCGGCGAGCAGCCCGGCCGCCAGCGCGGCCAGATCGGGCACGGGCGCCCGGTCCGTCCGGACGGCCGGGCCGGTACGGGGACCGCGCGGGCGGGGGAGCGCCGGTGCCTTCGCCGTCCCCGCGCGCGGACGCTCCACGCGCTCGGCGTGGACCGTGCCATCGGCCTCCTCGCCGACCGGCGCGTACCCCTCGGCGCGCAGGGCCGTCAGCGTCTCCTCCAGCGGCATGCCCGAGAGCAGTACGGACGGGGTGAGCGCGCGGATACCGAGCCGGGCCAGCTTCCGGTGGGACGCGATCTCCGCGAGCAGGGCGGGCTGTACGCCATGGATCACGCTGCCCGCGTGGGCGACCCGGACATGGCCGTGGCGGCGCGCGGTGTCCCGGATCAGATAGCGCAGGGGCTGGGGCAGCTCCCCCTCGGCCACCGCCGTCAGCTCCTCGGTGATCGCCCGCTCGTCGCTGCCCCCGTCCAGCGCGCCCCGCACGGAGTCCGCGCTGAACCGCCAGACGGAGGCCGTACCGCGCGCCTCCCGGACGGCGACGGAGTCCAGTACGGCGGCGAGCCGAGCCGAGGGGACACCGGGGACCACCGCCGTGAGGTCGGCGCCGATCCGCGCGTGGTCGACGGCCGAGGGGAGCAGCCGCCGGGCGCTGTCGGCCAGGGCGCCGCCCGAGTCGGCGGAACCGGCGGAGCCACCGGGGCCGTGCTCGTGCAGGGCCGCGCCGAGCGGGGAGAGCGCGCCGCGCGCCACCACCCCGAACAGCTCGGCCTCCCGCACCAGCGCGGCGAACGGCGTCGCGTCCCTGGGGTGCTCCACGGCGAGTGGACGGTGCCAGCCGATCAGCCGCCCCAGGGCGGCGGGATCGCGCAGCCCGTGGGTGACGGGGAGCCTGGCCGCCGCCGTGAGCAGGGCGTGGCGGGTCAGCACCGCCTCCGCGGCGGGCGGCGCGGTCTCCAGCGCGGGCAGCGGCCTGCCCGCCGGGTCATGGGTGTGGGTCGGCGTACGGCCCAGGGTCCACCAGGCGCGTAACAGCCGGACCAGCCGCTCGGCGGGCTCCTGCGCGGCCCACACGTCGTACGCCGCGGTGACCGGCAGCGTCTCGCCCTCACGGGCCAGCAGCCCGCTCGCGTACGCGCACGCCAGCACCAGCCGCGCCACCGGCTCCGGGCACTGCGCGGCCTTGCCGAGCCGGGCCAGCTCACGGGGGCCGACCCCGCCGGTCCGCAGCAGCACCGGGGGCCGCCGTGCGCACTCGGCGAGCAGCGCCGCCGCGTGCCCGGTCAGCTCCGCCGCCATGGCCGCCGCCTCGCCCTCGACCTCGGCGACCGTCAGCCGGTGCAGATCGGGCCGGGGCGGCAGCGGATCGAACGGCGCGCGCCAGTCGGGACCGCGCAGGGCGAGCGTCACCTCGGCGGGCATCGAGGTACGCGACCCGTAGTGCCGGCGCACCAGCAGCGCCCGGTCGGTGGCCCACCGCTCGTCCGCGTACCGCGTGGAGCCGGCCGGACCGACCGCCGAGGCGCGCTCGGCGTGTCCGTACAGCAGCGTGCGTACGTCGCCGGGCGCCGCGTCCACCAGCGCCCTGACCGCCGAGGCGTCGCGGTGATGCTCCAGGATCTGGTCGAAACGATCCTGCTTGGTCTTGCCGAGCGGCCGGCCCAGTGTCTCCAGGATCTTGCGCAGCTCGTCGGAGCTCTTGTCGGAGAGCAGCGGCCCGAGCCGCGCCTCCAGCCCGAGCGGCGCCCGCCACCACTGGTGCAGCGCGGACGCCATCCGCAGCCGCCCGTCGGGCAGCGGCCACACCAGCGCGTGATCGGCCAGCGTCCGCAGCACCGAGGCCAGCGGTCCCCGGTCGGCCTCCGCCCCCAGCAGCTTCGCCACCGCCCTGACCGGCACCGGAGTCCCCAGCGCCGCCAGTGCCTCGGTGGTCTGCAACACGGGTCTCGGCAGTAACGGCAGCACCAGCGCCACAGAGGCGGCCCGGCCCAGCCGCTCCGCCAGCTCGACCACCGAGCGCGGCGCGGTGTCCCGTACGACATCGCTCCGCGCCGCCAGGACATCACGGAGCCGCTCGGCGTCCAGCGTGCGCAGCCAGACGGCGAGCGACGACGGGGACGAGGGGGACGAGGGAGACAGAGGGGACGACGAAGAGGAGGACGAAAGAGGCGTGCTGATGGGGAATCACCTCAGCCTGTGGCCGGTCGAGTGACGGTTCGGGCACTCAACGTAGTCGCTGTGGTGGGTGGTACACCAGGGAATCGGGATCATCGGAGGCGGACATTCCCCGGCGAGTGCGCCCCTCCGGACGCGTGTTCTCAGCGGGCCCCGGCGTGTTCCGAGCGCGCTCCGCGCGGGCCATGGAGGCGCCCGAGCCGCCCGATCCCGCTGGTCTTCCGCCCGAGCCGACGGGAGGATCGCGCCGCCGGACCGTCATGAGCCGAACCGCATACCGGCAGCCGGGCGGAGGGGAACCCTGCCCGGCTGCCGGTATGGCGGGAGACCGGCAGCCGGGCCCGGCAGGCGTGGGTGCTTCACCTGCGGCGCGGGGCCGGTGCGGTGGGCCGGTCGAACGGTGCTGGATCGCCCGTGGTCAGCGCAGGAAGCGGCGGACGGCGGAGGCGATGGAGGGCTCGTCGATTCCGTGTGCGGTGTCGTGGTCCTCCGGGGTGCCGTAGGCGTGGAGCTCGGTGTCGCGGCCGACACCGAGGGCGAGTACGCGATGGGCGACGTCTGTCAGCGCGCTGTTGACACGGTGCGCGGAGGTGCCGGACAGATACGGCTCGACCAGGACGATGTCGGGGTGGTCGGCGGCCAGGACGGCGGCGCGCAGGGTGGTGTCGTCGAAGGGGCGCACGGTCGCGGCGTACAGCACGGTCACATCGAGTCCGGCGGTCGCCCGCAGGACCACGTCGAGGGTGGGGCCGACGGCGAGAACGACTCCGGCGCGGCCCTGGCGCAGCACCTGGAAGCTGTCGGTGGGGTACGCCTGCGTGTTGGAGCGGGAGGAGAGACGGATGTACACGCGGTCGTCTCCGCGCAGGGAGTCCAGGAGCACGTGACGGACTTCTTCCGGGTGGCCGGGTACGTGGATGGTCCAGCCGGGGAGGGTGTCCAGAAGCGCGACGTCCTCGGGGGCGAAGTGGGTGCGGCCCTGTTCGGTGATGTCGTACGAGGCTCCGTAGCCGACCAGGACCGCGGCGGCGCCCTGGTGGCCGAGCAGCTTGATCTGCTCGTAGGGCCGCTGGGTGAGGAAGGAGGCGATGGTGTGGACGACGGGGCGCAATCCGGTCAGGGACATGCCGCAGGCAACGCCGATCATCAGCTGTTCGCGGATGCCGACGTTGATGACACGGGCGGGATGGCGCGATGCCGCGGCGGCGAACTCCGGGGTGGAGATGTCGGCCAGGACGACCGCGGCGCGTTGGTCGGTGTCCATGGCTTCGGAGACGGTTTCGGTGAAGGCGAGGAGCATGTCGGGGTAGAAACGCTTTCCTGCCGTGTCGAGTTGCTCGACCGATACGGTCATCGTCCCGCCTCTGTTGTGTTCGGGGTGATCCGGGCGACGACGGCCAGGGGCCGTCCGGGATGGTCGGCGGTGAACGCGGCGCGCAGGGCTTCGTGATCGTTGCCGTCGACGGTGTCGGTCTGCCAGCCCTCGACGGCGAAGCGGCGCGCGATGCCGCCGGGCCATCCGTGGCTGGCGGTGGAGTTGTCGATCACGACGGCGGTGAGCTGCTCCAGGCCGAGCCGGCCGGCCAGCGCGATGGCTTCGTGGTTGCTGCCCTCGTCGAACTCCCCGTCGCCGACCAGGACGAAGACCCGGGGCCCCGGCCGGTCCTGGGCGAGCAGCCCGAGCACGGTGCCCACCGCGATCGGCAGGCCGTGCCCCAGCGAGCCCGCCGACATCTCCACCCCGGGCACCAGCACCCGGTCCGGCTCGTGGCCGAGCGGAGACGCGAAACCCGCCCAGCCGTCCAGCAGATCGGGCTCGATAAAGCCTTTGGCCGCCAGGATCGCGTAGTAGGCCATGGGGCCGTGCCCCTTGGACAGCAGGAATCTGTCACGGTCCGGGTGGTCGGCCGTCTCCGGTGAAACATTCAGCACCTGGTCGTACAGGACCCAAAGGACATCGAGCGTGGAGGACGAAGACGATTCGTGCCGCTCGTCTCCTGTCAATCGCGACATAAGCCCCGGAAGGTCTGTGTAAGGCCGGCGGTTCGAAGTTTTCATGACTGGAATTCTGTGCTTCATCCGGTCGAACGTAAACTTTATCGACGGAACCAATGTGCGGCTTGGGGAAATCTTGAAAAATTTGAGCAGGTGCGTGTTGCGACTTTGTCGAAGCGTGCCTCATGGTGGTTGCGCCTGACGTAACGTCACCACCGCGGCGATCGAAGGGGGTTCTCGTGAGCAGCCTCGGTGTATCCGGGGTGCCGGTTGAAGACGCCGACCGCGAGGGTGTGCGGAATGCGACGCTCTGGCCTGCCCCGCCGCGGCCCGCTGGATGAACTGGCCACCGTATGGTGATATCCGGCCAGGCGCTGGTTCACTGTCTCGGTCAACGGAATCCGGGAAATGCTGGAATGGTGCGTGGGGAAGCACGTGATCGCCCCCTCGTCCGGTACTGCCGAAGAAATTCCGGAAATCGACGAGCCGGTCCGCCGGTCGGGGAAAGGGGCGCGGAGTGCGGATCTGATCAGGAGCGGACATTTGGCAAAATTCTGACACCTGTTATTCGGGGAAGCGTTTCAGGATGGGTGGCATGACCGAAAACAATACTTCTCTCTCCGGATATGCGGGGCTCCTGCGTACCGACCACGATGCGCTGCTGGACGCGTCGCGGGATTTCGGCCATATCGTCAGCGGCCGGCCACTGGGGGTGCTGCGGCCGCGCTCGGTCGCGGAGATTCGGGAACTCCTCTCCTTCGCCTCCGCCCGGGGCCTGCCCGTCGCCGTACGCGGCGGAGCGCACTCCCTGTTCGGGCAGGGGCAGGCCCCGGGCGGCTTGGTGATCGACATGGCCGAGATGAACGAGGTCCTGACCGTGACGGGGACTCATGCGGCCGTCCAGGCCGGGGCGCTGTGGCGCGACGTGATGGACGCGGTCATCCCCCACGGTCTGACACCCCCGGTCCTCACCGATTATCTCGGCGCCAGCGTCGGCGGAGTGCTGTGCACCGGCGGCATCGGGGGCGCCAGCCACCGTTCCGGCCTGGTCGCCGACTCGGTCCAGGAGCTGGAGGTCGTCACCGCGACGGGTGAGCATGTCACCTGTTCACCGGAGCGGGATCCCGCCCTGTTCCATGCCGTACTGGCCGGTCTCGGTCAGTACGGGATCATCGTGCGGGCCACACTGCGCCTGGTACCCGCTCCCGGAACGGTCCGCCGCTACTGCCTCTACTACACCGACCTCTCCGCTTATCTGACGGACCAGCGGCGCCTCGCCCACGAGCGGCGTTTCCTCTATGTGGAGGGGCAGGCACGTCCCGCGCCGGGACAGCGCTGGCAGTACATGATCGAGGCGGTCGCGGCGCACACCGGGCAGCGTCCGCCCGATGACGCCCGGCTGATCGGGGATCTCGCGCACGACCCCGACATACAGGAGGTGACCGATCTGGGGTACGCCGAGTTCGCCGACCGTGTCGCCCACGAGGAACGGCTCCTGACGGCCACCGGAGAGTGGGGGCGTCCCCACCCCTGGCTCAATCTGCTGCTTCCCGAGCGAACCGCGGCGGCCGTGGTGACCGAGGTCCTGGCCGACAGCGGCTTCAAGGATCTGCGTACGACAGGACTCGTGCTGCTCTACCCGCTGCTCTCCGAACGGCTGCGCGCTCCGATGCTGCGCCGCCCGGATGGTGAGCTGCTCTATCTCTTCTCCCTGCTGCGGACCGCTCCGCCCGGCGGGACGGAGGCGGTCGAGCCGATGGTGGCGGCCAACCGGGCAGCGTACGAGTACGCGAAATCCATGGGGGCGTTCGCTTACCCGATCAACGCCCTGCCCATGGCGCCCGCGGACTGGCGCGCCCACTACGGCGACCAGTGGCGGACTCTGGCCGCCGCCAAGCGCCGGTACGATCCGCACGCGATCCTGACAAGAGGGCACGGACTGCGCTGGTGAACGGCGTCACGATCCCACCGCCCCGGTCGCAGCGTTCGTTCGGCCGATCAGGTCGCGATGCGCTCGATCAGGAGATGACGGGGTCCGCGCAGTACCGGGCTGCGCCGGTACGGGGGCGGATCGTCGAGCAGACGGGAGTCGTCGAGACGGCGCAGTGACGGCGGTCTCCGTAAGCTCCCCGTGTGCGGCCAAATACCGCGCAATTTATGGCCACGGGTTTCCCCGCGTACGGCCAGATCTTCTCCCCGC
>NZ_JBIVMF010000022.1:0-117218 GCF_044752945.1 Streptomyces sp. NPDC088554
CCCCAGGGGTCGGCGATTTCTCCCGTGCTGGCGAATCTGTATCTGCACTATGCGTTCGATGTGTGGCTGGCGCGGGAGTTCCCGCAGGTCACCTTTGAGCGGTACTGCGATGATGCGGTGATCCACTGTGGCAGCGAGAGGCAGGCCCGCCGAGTGCGGGATGCTCTGGCACAGCGATTGGCGCAGGTCGGTTTGGAATTGCATCCGGACAAGACGCGCATCGTCTATTGCAAGGACGTTGACCGCCGGGGCTCGTACGAGCACACGTCGTTCACATTCCTTGGGTATACGTTCCGGCCCAGGCTGGCCAAGAACCGGTACGGGAAGCACTTCGTGAGCTTCCTGCCCGCGGTCAGTAAGGCGGCGATCAAGGCGATGGGCAAGGAGATGCGTTCCTGGCGCATTGCCCGCCGCAGTGACAAGTCCCTGATGGACCTTGCGCGGATGTTCAACAGCGTCGTGCAGGGATGGATCAACTATTACGGGCGCTTCTACAAGTCCATGTTGTATCCCCTCCTCCGGCGCATCAACCTTATGTTGGTGGGCTGGGCTTGCCAGAAGTACAAACGACTACGCCGCCGGGAGAAACGCGCGGGAGAACTGCTGGCGGGCACAGCCCGCCGGTATCCCAACATGTTCGCCCACTGGCGGTTCGGCCTCAAACCTGATGGCTGGGCGATGGGAGCCGTGTGAGCCGAGAGGTTCCCGCACGGTTCTGAGAGCGGCGGCGGGTGCGATCCCCGCCGCCGACTCACCTCGTGGTCTTGGTGCATGGTTCGCGTGAGGACACCGAAGCGCTGCGCGAAGACGTCGCCGGTGTGCTGGCCACCATGGGGCTGCGGCTGTCACCAGCCAAAACCCAGGTGGTCCACATGAGCGACGGGTTCGGCTTCCTCGGCTTCCGCATCCGGTGGAAACGCAAGAGGGGGACGAACAAGTGGTATGTCTACACCTTCATCGACGCCCGGCCCGTCCGGACGTTGAAGGCGAAGATCCGTGCCCTGACGCACAAGACATCGCAGTGGGACCTCGCGTCGACCCTGACCCGGCTGGGCCAGATCATGCGAGGCTGGGCCAACTACTTCAAACATGCCGTGGCGAAACGGACCTTCAGCAAGCTGGACGACTTCACGTTCTGGAGACTCGCCCACCTGCTGAGAGCCCGCCACGGCTGGAGTTGGGGACAACTCCGCCGCCATCTGACCGCCGCCACCGGGCGCTGGCGGATCGCGGCGGACGGGGTCGAGTTCTTCCGGATCGAGAAGGTGGCGGTCTCCCGTTACACCTACCGGGGCAACAAGATCCCAACGCCCTGGCCTGCCACTGCCTGACGGCAGACACCGTGGAGAGCCCGTTACCGAGAGATCGGTACGGCGGGTTCGGCGAGCGGTCCGGGGAAACGGACCGGGAGCAATCCCGGCACCGCGCCCCGGGCCGACTCAACAGCGTCCAGTCCGCGCCGAAGGTGGCGTTGATCCGCTCGAACATGCGATGGGCGCCGTGGTAGGTCAGCGGCCGGAACGGACGTCGCAGTGTCCACCACACCGGCTGTGCACGTCCGCGAGGCACCAGCCCGTGCACTTCCTGCTGGTAGAGCCGAAGCCACACGAAAGCGTCCGCCGAGGCCGACACCTGCTGTCGCGCCCGAGAGCCTTTCCGTACGACACTGATCAGTTGTTGGTCCGGGGCGACGTCGCACTGACGGACCCCGATCAGCTCCGATGCCCGGACCCCGCTGGAGATCCAGAACGCGATCAGGGCCCGGTCCCGATTCGACGGCAGCGCCGCGAACAGTGTGTTGAACCACTCGTCCGGGATCGAGCGCGGGATCCGGCGCGGAACACTTGGCCGGTAGCGGCCCACCCGCTCCGGAGCCCAGGTGGCCATGGGGTCACTGTGGACGACGGTCGACGGGGCGTAGCCCGGTCCCGGCGTTGGCTTCCCCGTCACCGGATTCGGAGTGCCCACGGACTGACCCGGCCGACGCTTGGCCGAGGCCATCCTCGGCTTGGCCGTCAGCTGAATCCAGCAGCTGAAGTCCCGTCCAGACGCGTTGCCCGATGCCACGGCACGTCGACGGCCAGCAGGAAGCGCCACCACCGCAGCAGGTCCATGCCGTAGGAGCGAACCGTTGCCGCTGCCTTTCCGGCCGCCAGCAACTCTTGGAAGAAGACTGCGACCGGCTCCACCACGACACCGTCGCCGTCGACAAGCCGGTAGGGCTCGTACCGCTCGCCGGTCTCCACCAGCCGACCCCGCCGAGGAACAGTCAACCTCGCCAGATCCCGCTCAGGTACACGATCGTTCATCACGACTGCAGACCGTACTGGGCGGCAACCTCATCTGTGCCCTGAACTGCACAATCAACGTGGTCCGTTCAGTCAACGGGGCGTGTTCGTGGCTGCAGGGGGTGCCGTAGGGGCTGGCGCAGTTCCCGAGTTCGACCTTGCGCCTGTCGAAGTGATCCTCGAAGTCCGCCCACTCCGCGGGCGTGACCTCGGGGTATTCGATCTCCGGTCGGAGCGATCGGCGGTGGTTCAGGAACCGCTGATAGTTCGCGACGATGTCCTCGGAGAAGACCGCGACATAGCCCTGGAGGGTCTGCAGGTTCAGGTAGCCGAGCAGGGCGGCGCCGATGTGGATGGGCAGGCCGCCGTTGACGATCTCGGTGGCGAAGAGCTGCCGGAAGTCGTGCGGCGTGAAGGTCATGTCGGCGAAGGCGCGATGGGTCTCGGCGAGCTCCTCGCAGCTGCGGGCGAACATGTGGATGAACGTGGTCGGGGAGATCACTGATCGCTGTGTGCCCTTTGCCGCTGCAGGAGGAACGGCATGGGCTCTGACCAGGTCTTCTCGTGAGGGTCGTATCGGTTGAGCAGTCGGACCGGCCGGCCGCCGGAGGTGAGGCGGCGGATGACCTGGGCGATCGCGTGGAACAGGTCCGCGGACATTGGGATGACGCGCTCGCGTTCGCTTTTCGACGGCGCGATGACGAGCAGGGCGATGACCTCGTTGTTCGGGCGCCGATACTGGCGGATGCCCAGATGGGTGAGCTCGGAGAGCTCCTCGACGCGGCCGCACGAACGTGGCGATAGCGCCCTCGCTGTAGCCGTAGAAGCGGCCGAAGGTCGCGTCGTCCTCCCACCAGTCGGGAGCGGGCTCGCCCCACCCGACCGTGTGGCAGGTGTCGTGGTACGGCGACCAGCGGACGCGGAGGTTCGGGAATCCGGACTGGTCCGTGAGGAGGCCGCGCGCCTCCACCGCCAGCGACAGCAGGTCGAAGGACATGTAACCGCCGCAGCGCGAGCCGCCGACCGGTACGGCGAGTAGGGGCGCCCGGAAGACCTGGACAGCGACAGCGTCGGCGAGGACTGCCGGATCGGCGAGGCGGTTACGGAAGTACTCGAAGTCATACGCTTCCCCGGCCGGACGGAGGGAGACAGTGAGGGAGCGCGCCGGCGTCATGTCGGTGGTCAGCATCGACCAGCCCCCTGACGATGCCGACTTCCTCCAGGCGCTCGGCGAGTCCAGGGTGACCCGACCCAGCTTTGTAGGAGGAGTCCGAGGTCCTGCCGCGGGTCGCCGGGCAGCTCCTGGAGCTCAGCGCGCGGGCCCGTTCGATTGGGCTTCCGGCCACTGCGCCATATCCACCTCGACGTCCTGTGGCGGTGCCCCCAGCAGGCACGAGAGGCGATCGGCGGCGGAGACCGGAACGTCGCCGAGCCGGATCCTGGCCCGGTCCACGGACAGGCCGGGCACCTCCAGGCCGTGGCCGTCGAACGCGCTACCAAGGCGTCGACCATCCGGTAGGTGCGCTTCATCCCTTGCGGATCAGTCGGGCCAGCTCGGCAGCGGTCTCGGCGTCGAACGGGCTCAGTGAGAGAGAGGCGGTCCGTCGCCGGTGAGCAGGTTCGTGGACACGCGCAGATCGGCGGCCCGCAAGACGTTGTCCAGCTCAATCGCCACGCGGCTGGCCTCCACCGAACCCCGGACCATCGTAGTAGTTCAGCGACCACTCACGGGCCACGGGCACTTGGTTCTCACGTTCAGGTCCTCCTCACCGGCAGGTTCGGCAACTTGCGCCGTACGGCTCTCGGTTAGCTCCGCTGATAGACGGAGCATCGTCCGGCAGCAGCTCCTTATGGCGAGAAGCGAGCAGTGCTGTTCGGCTCAATCAGCCTTGCGCACGCCACAGTTCTCATTCATGAGAACACTCGGGTGAATGGGCTTAGTAGCCCACATTGGCAAGTGCCCGGTAACCGACGGAGGGTGTTGCACAGGAGGCAGCACGTGCCAGACTCCGGGCTGAACCCCAGCTCCAGTGGGCACATATTCTTTGCTGCCGGACTGGGCCATCGACCTGATGGACAGCACACCGAAGTGAGGGGACAGGTGGCCGCACGACGAGGACCGACATACCTCCGGGCTCATGCTCGGCAAAGAACTTCAGACACTCCGCCAACGCACGGGCGAGACAGCGGAGTCCGTATCAGTGGCGCTCGGCTTCTCCCGCTCCAAGATCAGCCGGGTCGAGGCAGGTGACATCCCGCTCCCCAAGCTCGCGGACCTGGAAAAGATGCTGGACCGCTACGCGGTCGAGGACCTGGACGACCGTGCCGAGCTTCTGAAGATGCGGCGCGACTCCCTGAGCAAGGAGCCCTACATCTCCTACCGCAGCGTCCTGCCCTCCGGGGTGATGATGTACGTCGGTCTGGAGCGCGACGCGGTCGCGATTCGCGGGTACGAGAACAACGTCGTCCACGGCCTCTTGCAGGACGAGTCCTACGCGCGGGCGCTCGCGGGCTCCGCGAAGGTCGTGGAGGAGCGAACCACCGAGTTCGTCGAGCGTGGGGTTCGACTGCGGATGGAGCGCAAGGAACTCTTGTCCTCAAGGGGCACGGAGGTGCACATAATCCTGACGGAGAACACACTGCGCACGGTCGTCGGATCGGCTGACGTGATGCGCGCGCAGTACGCGGAGATCATTCGCCTCAACGAGCTCGACAACGTCGAGGTGCAGATCATCCCCGAAGACCTGCCCACCTACCGAGCAGCCTTCAACTTCACGGTGTTGACATTCGCTGATCTCGGCCCTGTGGTTCAGAGCGACAGCGCCAAGGCCACGACCATGTGGTCGAAGCAGTCGGATGTAGGCCAGTACCAGAGGCAGTTCGACGCCATGGTGAAGACGGCACCAGGACCGACCCAGACGCCGCACATCCTGAACGCCCTCGAAAAGAAACTATGGACATGACTCAGCAGAAGCACCTCCACGTCTCTACCGACCTGGCCCCCGAGGAGAACTGGACGAAGTCGTCGTACAGCTCGCAGGACAACCAGAACTGCGTCGAGACGGCCAAGCTCGTGGACGTCATCGGCGTACGCGACTCCAAGGCCAAGCAGGGGCCGGCCCTCGCCTTCACCTCCGGAGCCTGGACCAGCTTCATCGGGCTCGTGAACTCGGGCGAGGCCGACTTCGGGATTGCCGAACACTGATCAGCGCGCTGTGCCGCAGACGCGGAGTGAGCCTCCCCGGGGCATGCGGGGAGGCCCACTTATCTGCGGGCACCTTGACGGACGCCTCTGAGCGTCAACGGTGAGCGTTCTCCCGTAGCACCTGGTCAGTTCCTGTACCTCGACCATGCCCTCTCTCGATCTTGCGCCAGCCATGCTTCGGCCGTAGGTCGGCCTCCGCAGGCTCACCGGTGCGGGCCAGCGCTGCAATCCGTTCGAGCGCTGCGGCATGACGTCGGAACGCCTCTCGTCCCGTACGTCCCGCCGCTCCGGGGCGGGACGTCGAAAGGTTCGGCCAACTCCCCCTTCTCTAAGCCCGGGCAGAGGTGTGTCGGGAGGCCGGACCGTCTGCCGGGACCGTTTCGGCCTCGGCAGGCGGACGGGACTCGGATGGCGCGAGAGGCTGAACGACCTGCGGGGGAGCCTTGGTTGGTGGGTTTTAGGGTCGGTCGCGGAGTTCCAGGGAGCGGTGAAGTGCGAGGTTGGAGCCTTGAGGTCGGATATTTGACGGTGATAAAGGTCACTTGCCGGTGAATGGTTGATTGGTCTACTTCATGTGCTTTATATGACTCCGCCCTCCCGACATGTCCATGTACATACATCTATGATCTGCTCCGGATTTGATCACTCTCGCAGGTGATTGACAGGAAGTGATTGTTGTAGGGGGGAATGTGAAGAGACGGTTTACGGCGGCGGCCATATCTATGGCCATGTCTGCCACGCTCGTTGCCTCAGCGGGCATCGCACAGGCCGAGGACGTTGGCGACGGAAACCCCGTCGTCACGACTCCCGGCTCGGCGAAGCCCATCACCGAGGCTCCAGATGTCACCTCGGCGCAGCTCGCCGCCAAACTTTCGGGGCAGCGGGTGGAAGCCCTTTCCGAGCGCACGGCTGACGCAGACACTTGGGCCAATCCGGATGGCACCCTCACCACGGAGACATACTCCGGGTCGGTAAGGGTCAAGGAGAACGGTAGCTGGAAGCCTCTGGACACCACTCTCGTCGACACTGGCGCACAGCTGGAGCCGAAGACGGCCGTGGCCGATGTTGTTCTCTCGGACGGCGGCAGCGAGGACTTTGCATCGGTAAGCCGGGGCAGCAGCACCTTCGGCCTGGACTGGGGCAAGGTGTTGCCCGCTCCCCGGCTGAACGGCGACACCGCCGTCTACCCGTCTGTGGTCCCCAACGGTGATCTGCACGTAACCGCCCTGCCGCATGGCTTTTCCGAGTCGCTGATCCTCAAGAAGCGGCCCACCGAACCGGTCGAACTACGCCTTCCTGTCACCCTGGAGGGCATGAAACTGGAGAAGACAGCCCAGCGGCATCTGCGGCTGGAGGACAGCTCCGGCAACCTCGTCGCCAGCGCTCCCGCGCCCCGGATGTGGGGCACGGGAACCGACCCCGTGTCGGGCGACCCGCTGAGCCACGCCGAGATCGCCACCACAGTCGAGGAGACCACACAGGGCACGGTGCTGGTCCTCAGGCCCAGCGCGGCGTTCCTCGCGGACCCCTCCGTGACCTACCCGGTCACCATCGACCCGACCACCACCTTGGCCGCGTCCACCGATACCTGGGTCGCCACCAACTACCCGGACTCCCAGCGCGGATCGACCGAGCTGAAGGCCGGTACCTTCGATGGTGGCACCACCAAGGCACGCTCGTACGTGAAGTTCGATGTCGCCAAATTCGCGGGCAAGAAGGTCCTCAACGCCGAGCTGCGGCTGCACTCGTACTGGTCCTCCAGCTGCTCCGCCACCGGCTCGGGAGTCGAGGCCCGGCGCATCACCGGCGCCTGGGACCCCAGCGGAGTGACCTGGGGCGCCCAGCCCGCGACCACCGCGACCGGCGCCGCCGTGTCCAAGTCCGCGTACGGCTACAACTCGGCCTGCCCCGCCAACTTCATGCGCTGGGACGTCGACGGCATAGCCCAGGCGTGGGCGGACGGCCAGCCCAACCACGGTATACAGATCAAGGCCGTGGACGAGAGCGACTCCTTCAGCTGGCGACGCTTTCGTTCCGCCAACTTCGTCGACGGCTCACAGGGCCCAACCGAGCCCGCGCTCTCCGTCACGTACAACACTCGGCCCGACGTGGCTTCCGCGGTGAACCCGGCCGCGGGCGCTGTCACAGCTGATACCACGCCCACCCTCCAGGGCAAGGCCAGCGACGCTGACGGCAACACCGTCCGCCTCACCTTCGAGGTGTGGAACGCCGACGGCACCACCCGGGTCGTCCAAGGAGTCTCCCCGTTCGTCGCCTCCGGCGGCACCGCCGCCTGGACCGCGCCCGCCCTGGCCGAGGGCTCGTACAAGTGGCGCATCGCGGTCTTCGACGGCACCGAGTGGAACGGCACCTGGTCCGCCTGGCGGACCCTGACTGTCGACCCGGCCATCCCGGCGTCGCCCACCGTCAGCTCGGCGCAGTACCCGGCCGACGGACTGTGGCACGGGGACTCCGGCCGGGCCGGTACCTTCCGGATCGCCGACGGCACCGGCAAGGCGGTTTCCGCAGAGTATGCCTTCGACGGCGGTACGACGGCGGTCACGGCCCTCACCTCCGGCGCCATGAACGTCTCCTGGACACCCGCCGCCCGCGGTGTGCACACACTGCGCGCCCGGGTCCGCAACGCGGCCGGCACCTGGTCCGACTGGCGTGACCACACCTTCCGCGTCGGCGTCATCACCGGCGACCTGAGCACCTCGTTCATCAACGAGATCGCCGAGACCCACTTCGGCTCCCTCCTGCACCCGGTGGACGACACCACGGAGGAGGTTGAGGAGTTCCCGGAGGAGACGGTAGTCGAGGAGGACGACACGCCCCCCGGCTACATCGAGGAGGAGGACACCGAGGTCGAGGAGACCGAGGACTCCGCCGGGGCCGATGCGATCGCCCAGCTCCCGGACACCGCGAACAGCTCCATCGTGGGAACCAGCCCCGACGGCGCCACCCAGACCCTCGTCAACCTGCCCGCGGCGGTGGCCTCCCCGGCCGAGCTGAGCGAGACCGGTCTGGTGATCTACCCCAACACCCAACAGGACGCCGACACCGTCGCCGTCCGTAACAGCACCAGCGCGGTCGAGGTCTTCCACCTGCTGCGCAGCCCGAGCGCGCCGCAGTCGTTCACCTACACGGCCAACATCCAGCCGGGCCAAGAAATCACCGCAGTCAGCGAGAACACCCTGATGATCTCTGACGCGGAGGGTGACGCGACCGCCTTCATCTCCGCCCCGCTGGCCTTGGATGCCACGGGCGAGACCGTGCCAGTCTCCATGCGGCTCTCCGGCAACGACATCATCGTCTCCCTCGCCCCCGCGCCGGGCCGGACGGTCACCTTCCCGGTCCTGCTCGACCCGGGCGCCGGGTACGGAGATCTGACCCCGGCGGAACAGCGTTACTGCTCCACCAACCCGTACGACTGCAACAAGGCCGGCAAGGACGCAGACAAGGCGTTCGGCGAGGCCGCGAAGCGCTACTCCAGGAAGTCTCTGTACCAGGGCACCGGAGACGCGTTCCGCCACTGTTACTGGAACGCCCGTATGGAGATCAACATCGACCATGACACCGCCTACGAGGTCGCGACCCGTCATGAGTCGGAGTCCCGCGGTGTCGACAAGGAGATGGATCTCCGCAACAACAAGATCGGCCGCAAGATTGGCCGTGACTACCGTGGCAAGAGCAAGTCGAACCACAAGGCCCGCGACAAGTGCATCAGTTACGTCAAGAACGGAAAGCTGTGGATCATCAAGAACAAGAAGCTCGTGAAGAGCAACGCATGATCCGTCTCCTCACACGCCGCATCGCCCCCGCGCTGCTGCTGCTCCAAGCCGTCTACGCGGGTCTGCTCCAGATAGCCTTTCTGACGCTTGGCCCGGACACCGCAGAACTCGACCACACCGATCCCTCCGGCTTCAGCGCGCTGAACGCGGCCCTGGTGGCACTCACGCTGGTGGGCCTGACCGGCGGTGCGGCCCTGCTGGGCCTGGAGCGCGCACGGTCTTGGATGCCGCGTGCGCTGATGATGGCCTGGCTCGGTCTGCTGGGCCTCGGCCAGACGGCGCTCGCCGTAGTGCTCCTGGCCACCACCAGCAGCCCGGTGGGCCTCACACTGCCGGCTGCCCTGCTGGTCGCAGCGGCCTGCGCCACAGTGGCCGTCGCCTGCGCACTGACCATCCGCACAGGCTCCGGAGCGGTCCGGCTGAACACGGCCGGCTGAGGCGACGAGCCAATGACCGATTGGCCGTGCCCCTCATAAGGGAGGAGGCACGGCCAACGGTGAATACAGACGGCCCGGACGAGCGGAAAACTGCTCCGATCCGGTAGTTGTCAAGTCGAATGAGACGTTCGTGTTGCTATGAACCTTGTGGCTGGGTCTCCTGCGTTTGGTGGGGTCGGTGATCCAGACGTGGCCGGGTATCTCGGGTGGTGTGGGTCGGCGGGCGAAGCGTTCGGGGTGGCGTTCGTATGCCTCGGTCAGGGCGACGGTCCGCTGGTCGCGGACCTGTTCCGCGGTGCCGAAGTGGACGGAGGCGGGGGTGGTGTGCAGGCCGGTGCCGGAGTGTCTGTGGCCGTGGTTGTAGTACGCGGTGAACGTGTCCATCCACTCCCGGGCGTGGGCCAGTGAATCGAAGCGTGCGGGGTAGTCCGCGGCATGCTTCGTGGTGCGGAACCGGCTCTCGCTGTAGGGGTTGTCGTTGCTGGCCCTGGGGCGCGAGTGCGATCTGGTGGCACCGAGATCGATGAGTAGCTGCGAGACCTTCTTGCTGGTCATTGAGGTGCCCCGGTGGCGTGCGCGGTCTCGGGGAGGATGCCGTTGCGCTCGATGGTCTCGCGGATCAACTCTTCGGAGCGCTCGGCGGTTTCGGCCCTCTCGGCGGTGTGGCCGACGATGTGGCGGCTGTGGATATCGATGATCGCGTAGGCGTGGAACCAGATGCCTTGTCCGGTCCGGGCGGCTTGGTGATGTCCCAGGTGAAGGCCTGAGAAGGGCCGGTGGCGACGAGTTCGGGCACCTTCTTCGCGGGATGCGTGGCCTGGCGGCGGCGCTCACCGCTCTGCCCGGCCGCTTCCAGATCCGGTACATGGTGCGGACCGAGCAGTGGTAGCGGCCCTCGTCCAGCTCACGGGCCCAGATCTGTGCGGGCGGCAGTTCCCCGTAGCGCGGGCTGTTCATCGGCGTCAGCAGCGCCGTCCGCTCGTCCGTGAGAGGGCGGAGACCGGTGCGGGCCGGGGGCTCTCGGCTTCGGGGCGGCCGGATGCAGGTACCGGTGATGGGTGGCGCGTGAGCGCCCGGTGAGCCGGCATGCGGCTACGCTGCCGACCAGCGGCTCGACTCCGTAACGATCTCGACTCCGTAACGACGTGGGGAAGTTGTCCGTCCAGGACATGCTTCAGTCCGCGCTCCGGAGACCATCTCCAACAGCGCGTGTGCTTTTCCCGGCACCTTCAGGGCCGCGTCCGCTTCGCGAGCTCCTTCTCCAGCCGCTCGACCTTGCGCCGCAGTTTCTCGTTCTCGCCTCGGCCTGCGACTTCTTCGGCCGGGTGGGACTGGTCCGCCGGTCCACCAGCTTCTCCAGGGTGCCCGCGTCACGAGCCTGGCGCCACTCCATGATGTGCGAGTGGTGGAGCCGCTCACGGCGCAGCCGCGCCCTTCTCACCCGGCGGCGCGGCGTCGTACCCGGCGACCATGCGGAGCTTGTACTCGGGAGTGAAAGTACGGCGCTTTGGTCTCGCAACCGGGTCGGCAGACGGATTCTTGCTGGTCATGAGGGTGATACTCCTGTCGATGCCCTACCAGGCCAACCCGCTGAAGCGGGATGTTTCACCAACGGTGACAGGAAGGGGGTCGAGCGGGGTGGAGGGTCGCATCGGGCGCGTTTCGTTCGAGGGCGGAGTGGTGTGCGGTGGTCAGCCGAGCAGAGGAAGGATGTCGCGCAGATCCTCGGTATCGATTACATGGTCGGCGACCGCTCGGGCGTCCGCGGTGGCGTTGAGGGCGATGGAGGTGCCCGCCGCCTGGAAAAGAGGGACGTCGGAGCGCGAGTCGCCGACGACCGCGATCTCGTGCAGCCCCACGTCGTGGGACCGGCACCATGCCTCGACGAAGGCGAGTTTGCCGTCCTCGTCGATGTGCTGGGCGACACGGCCGGAGAGGGCTCCGTCCTCCAGGTCCATTCCGGCGCCGGAGACGGCGGCGAACCAGGGCCGGTACTCCAGTTCCTCGGCGGCGAACCGCCAGGCGAGGGTGGCCAGGAGAAGCGTGCATCCAGCCTCGGTGAGCGCGGTCAGCGTCTCCTTCACTCCGGCGATCCAGGGAGCCGGGCGCAGGTGCTCGCGGATCTGCGCGGGGGTGGCTCCGGCGAAGAGGGCTGCCTCGCGGCTCGCGAACTCGAAGTTGTTGATCTCATAGGCGCTGTAGAGGCGTTCGAGTTCTTCCACGGCGGGCCGGTGCCCCATGGCCTCTGCCAGGACGAGGGATGTGGTCGTGCCGCGGAGCAGGGTTCCGTCGAGGTCGAAGGCGATCACCGGGTGGCGCGTACTGATCAAGGGGTTCACTCCTGGCACGGGAAGAAGGGGGAAGGGGTGGTTCACCGTGGTCAGGACCAGCCGGTACGGCGGGCCAGCCATGTGCGGCACAGTCTGCCGTACCACGCCTCGTGGGTGCGGATGTGTGGTGACCACGACGGTGCGGGCAGCGAGCCGCTGAGGGTGTAGAAGCCGGCGAGGGCGCAGAGGAAGGCGTCGACGGCCGACGGGTCGGCCCTGCGGGTCAGCGGGTGCGCGGCCGCGATCTCCTCGGGGTCCGCGCCGGCCGCTGCGACCGCGGGCAGCAGATAGACCAGTTCGACCCAGTCGGCGCCCACGCAGGCCCATGCCCAGTCCACGGCCAGGACGGTCCCGTCCCGGGTGAGCAGCATGTTGTCGTGGCGCAGGTCGGCGTGGAGCAGGGTGTCGCCCTCGGTCGCCTCGGCCCAGCGGCTCTCCAGGTCGGCGAGGCGGTCCAGGTTCCGGGCCGACCACGGGTCGAGCCCGGCCGGGGCTCCGTCCGCCCGGAGAGTGTGCCACCCGCACAGCAGGGGGCCGAGCGGGGTGGTGATGGGCACCGCCCAGGGCAGCGGGTTGGGGGTGAGGGCGGAGGCCATGCGCTCCACGCAGGTGAGGGCTGCCGCCAGGTCCGTGGGGCGGACGAAGTCGGGGTGGCGGCCCTCGACGTCGTCGTAGACCAGGACGATCCAGCCCTCGGCCTCCAGGCTGAACCGGAGCCGGGACGCGGGCACGTCGGCAGGCAGTGCTGCGGCGATCCGTGCCTCGGTGCGGTAGTCGGGGGCCAGCTCGTGCTCCGCCGCGAGCGCCTTGATGAAGGCCCGGGTGCCGTTGTCGAGGTCCACCCTGGCCGCGACGCCGTCGGTGAAGCCGCCGTTCTGGCTCTCGGCAGCCAGGACGGGGGCGCCGAGTCGCTGTTCGACGGTGTCCCGCACACCTTGGGGCAGCTGGGGCCACGTCAGGCGGCGTGCCGTGGCCACCGGCAGCGGTCCTGTCACGGGCGCGGTCCCTTTCTCGTGAGCTGATCGGTGGGTCGGTAGGTCGGAGGAGCACGGTGCTCAGGGCTGCGGCGGCTCGTCTACCGTGTCGAACGGGTCGCCTGCGGCGAGAAGTTCGTCGATCCTCCGGAGCGTCTCGGGGGGCAGGGTCTGCTGGGCGGCGAGGGCGTTGTCCGCGGCGTGTACGGGGTTGCGGGTGCCGACCACGGCGCAGGTCACCTCGGACTGGGCCAGCAGCCACATCAGCGCCATCCGCGCCAGGGAGGTACCGGCCTCGTCCTCGGCCACGGGCCGCAGGGCATTCACGGCGCGCAGGTGCCGGGCGCGTACGGCGGGCGCGAAGAAGCGGGCGTAGTTCTCCACACAGAAGAAGTCGTCCGATCCGACCTCGCCGCCGCGCCAGTCGGTGAAGTCGCTGTCCGGCCCCAGGGCCCCGGTGAGCAGCCCGTACGCCAGCGGCCCGTAGGCCATCAGCCCCGTGCCGTACCGCGCGCACAGCGGGCCGAGCTCGGCGAGCTCTGCACGGTGGAACAGGGATGCCTGGATCTGCAGGTAGTCCAGTTCGCCGGTGGCGGCGCACGCCTCGACATCGGCGGCGGGGAAGTTGGACAGGCCGATCGCGCCGATGAGTCCCTCGGCCTTGAGGCGGGCCAGGGTCTGCCAGGGCTGGTGCACCGGAATCGTCTCGGCCGGCCAGTGCAGGAGGTAGATGTCGATTTTGTCCCGGCCGAGGCGGGTGAGGGACGCCTCCAGTGCGGCGCGCATACCCTTGTCGCTGTAGTGGTCCTCCTGCTCGGGAGCGACCTTCGTGCACACCTTGATCTCCGGGCGTCCGGCCAGCGCCTCGCCGACGATGCGCTCCGAGCCGCCGCCTCCGCCGTAGACCTCCGCGGTGTCGATCCAGTTCACGCCCGCGTCGAAGGCGGCGTGAACGGCACGGATGACGTGGTCGGAGGATTCGTTGGGGCCCCAGGTGCCCCCGCCTCCGGCCTCCCACGCTCCGAAGCCGATGGCTGAGAGACCGGCCGGGTTTCTCTTCTCGTGTATCACTGCGTGGCTCTTTCTCTCTGTGTCCGTGTGGCTCAGATCAGGACGGGTATCGGCTGTTCTGCGTGTATGTCCGCCCAGATCCGGGCGCCCGAGGCGTCCTCGGAGGCGGAGGCGGCGGCAACGCCCCGCCGGTAGGCGTCCTGGTGTGTACGCACGTGCTGCGACAGGCGTGCGCGGGCGGCCCGGATGCCGTACGGGTCGTGGGGCGCGGCATCGAGCAGCCGGAAGAGTAGGCGGCCCCAGCCGTTGATCCTGCACTGTCGTTCGAGGCCGTGCGTCCCGCGGAATTTGTAGGCGACCGGGAAACGGTAGAGAAGTTCCAGGGCGTGCAGCTGTTCCAGGAGTTCGGCCAGCCGGTCCGCGGCCGGAGGCTCGGCGCCATGGGCGGCGTGCAGCAAGGCGGCCACTGAGCGTTCGGAGGCCAGGTAGATGTTGCCGCGGTAGACGCCGCTTTCCCGGATCACCTCGTCCCACAGAGCCAGCGTGCTGACCAGACGGAGCGGCTCCGCGAGCGTGTCGACCGACTCGGGTGCGGTCAGTACGTCGTCGAGCGGCACGTCCGCACCGGAACTCCGACGGTAGGTGACGAGGACCGCCCGGCTGTAGCAGGCCAGAGACGGCGGGGAAAAGGCGAATTCCGGGGGCACGGTCACCGTGACACCGTCGACGGTGCCCAGACGGTTGATCGCCGGCCAGGCGAGCAGCCGCAGGTGAGGAGGGAGGTCGCGCAACGCTGTCGAGGGCATCACGTCAACGCCTTCCGTTCGGGGCGGGCACGGGCGTCCCGGCGGGGATGACCACACGTTCGTGGCCCGGGAAGTGGTCCGGGGCTGGCAGGGCAACGGCCTCGGCCCAGCTCTTCAGACGATCCATGACCGCGTCGTCACGGGCGGTGTCGCGGGAGCAGATCATCCACACATCCGCGCCGAAGAGCGCCTCCGTCGCCACGAGGCCCTTGCGGCGCATCGACTCGCCGGTCTCCACGCACTCGACGGCGACATCCGCGAGATCGGGAAGGTAGTGCTCGACCGATCCCCGGACCGTCCGCAACGTGAAGCCGTCGCCCCAACGCGCCCGGGCGAAGTCGCGTGCGATCCGCGGATACTCGGAGACCACCCGCACCGGTCCGGCCGGCGGTGTGACGCCGGGGAGGCGCAGGGCGCAGATCCGCACGTGATACCAGCACAGCGGAGCCACGCGCACGACGTCCGCGCCACTGTCCACCAACCACTCCTCCCCGGCTATCCCCACATCCAGGAGACCTTCGGCGACCAGATCCGGGATGTCCGGCATACGGAGAAAGCGATGACGCGCCGGTACGTCCCCTGCTACCTCGCCGTAGGAGGTGATGGCGGCCTCCGACCGGGGCAGCAGACGTCCTTTGGGTAGACCCGTACTCAGCATGGCAGGACCGCCCTCCGGTAGGGCTTGACGGTGCCGTACTTGCGCAGCTGACGTTCGCGCTCGCCGGCGTAGCCCTTTGCGAAGGCGTGGGCGGCGTCGGTGCGTGTGATGTTCGCCAGGCACAGCGCCCAGACGAGCACCTGACCGAGCTCCTCCTCCAGACGCACGGTCGATTCGCCCCGGCGCATCGCCTGCGACAGTTCACCGAGCTCCTCCAGCGCCCAGGACAGGGCGCGTTCCGGCTCCAGGCGCCCGTAGAGGTCGCGGCACCGCTCCTGTAACCGCCGCAGGGCACGCAGGTCGTCGTCGTGCGGAGGAGCCGTCGTCCGCCCCAGATCACCACAGGCCCTGGCCAGGGGGACGAGTGCCTCCTCCTCGGCCACGCGGATGCAACCGCGTTGCTCGGCGCTCAGCCCGGTGGGGTCGCCCCGCTCGGCCGCGAGCAGCTCCAGGGCTACGAGTCCGGCCTGTTCGAGGACGGTGACGCGTTCAGCTTCGGGGAGTTCGGCCAGGTCGCGCGAGGTGCCGTCCTCGGCCAGCCCGGCGATCCGCCTCAACGGCAGCCATCCGGCCGGTCCTTCGGGCGTGTCCGTCGCGTAGGCCATCGTGCCCCGTACGACCAGCGGGCGCACCCCGGCCGGCAGGGAGCCGCTCCCGGGCGCGGCGACCTCCAGCGCGCAGGAGACACCTTCCGGGTCCGACGCCAGACGGCCCACGAGGCACACGTCGGCGTGCTCGGCGGCGCACAGGGCAAGGGCCAGGGGGCTGTTGCGGGAGGTGACGGAGCTCCCCGCACTGCCGGGGCTCCAGGGCGTGTCATCGTCGTACGGCCAGAAGGGAACGAACGACGGGACTGCGACGTGGGGGGATGCCGGGGCGATCGACCCGGCCGACAGCCGGGACTCGCCCCGCCTGGGTAATGCGGCGGGTAATTGTGCGCGCTCCGCGCTCATCTCTCTGCCTCCTGCTGTGTAAGGGGGAGCCTCGGTGAGGCCCCTCGACCGCCGAATCCGCCGGAGCCCGCCGTCCTCAGCTGATCTGCAGTTCGCCGCCGCCGTACTCGATCCCGAGCGAGGGCACGATCACCGACTTGTCGCCGGCCACGACCTCACCTGCCACGAACGCCTCATACCCGGCGCCGCGGGCGATGTCCACCGTCCGGTTGGCGTCGGCGGCGGGTACCACGGCGACGTAGCCGAATCCCATGTTGAGCGTCGAGTACGCCTCCGAGGGCGACATTCCGCTGCTGGACGCCAGGAAGTCCAGGACCTCGGGGACGTCCGGCAGTACGTCGATGACGTAGCGCACGTCGGCCGCGGGGCGCATCATCTTCAGCAGGCCGTGGCCGGTGATCGGGTTCAGGAAGTGCGGCTCGACCGGTGAGTCCAGCAGCGCGCGGACGAACGCCGGATAGAGCACCGACGGGTCCAGCAGCGCCGCGCCCAAGGTGCGACCGCTCTGCAGCGCGGTCATCAGGCCGTCCGTCAGCCCGGCGCAGACGTGCCGGGCCAGCGAGGCCCCGTTCGTGTGGAGCCCCGAACTCGGCAGCACGACGATCCGGTCGCCGGGTTGCACCTCGTCGCCCAGGACGGGACGGCGCCCGGGCGGGACCAGCGCCAGGGCGTTGCCGCCCAGTTCGATGCCCGCACCGGTCAGCAACCCGGGGAGGGCCGGTGACTCGCCTCCGCCCCAGGTCGCGCCGGACTGCTCGCAGGCCCGCTGCCAGCCGGCGAGGAGCTCCAGGGACTTGCGCTCGTCGTTGTACCAGGCGGCGTCACCCGTGGCGAAGTACGCGGTGATGACCAGCGGATTCGCGCCGACGGAGACGACGTCGTTGACGATGGAGGCCACAGCGTCCACGGCGAGATCGGCGAACCGGCTCTCCCCGGACACGTCGAGAAACTGCTCGGCGATGACGGACTTGGTGCCCAGTCCCTCGGTCACCGTCGCGAGCGTGAGTCCGCCCACCTCGAAGACATAGGCGGTCGCGCCTCGTGACCCGGCGAACTCCCGGGCCCCCGACGAGTTCAGCAGCCCGGCCGTTGCCGCCGCCCGCTTGACCCGGTCGAGGACCGAGTAGTCGACACCCGCCTTCTCGTACTCCGACATGAAAGACAAACCGCCTGTCTGCATTGCGGATGTGACAGGGCCACATCGCCGTTCACTGTCGTGGGCCCCACGGTGTCGGAAGTGAAACCCGTCGATCACCGTGAGGTGTGGAACATGGACACACGGTAACGATCAGCCCTCCACTACAAGGCATTGTCCGCACAACGGCCGAATGTGGACGGCAACGGCCGAAGAGACGCCCTTGCCCCGGGAACCGGTCCGAGAACCCGCAGGTCGCCCGCGGCGTCCTGTCTGTTGCTGCCGACCGAGCTGTGGGCCACCCGCCCCGCTCCCTGGGTTCGTCTGGGCGCTGGCCACGACCGCCTGCACTGCATCGCGACTGAACTTGCCGACGTCACCGGCCAGGGCGAGACCCATCCGCATCATCCTGGACGACAGCCTCCCGGTCCGAGGGCATGGACCTGAGGGCCACCGATCTCCCGCTCGGCGAACTTTCCGTCGTCCGGGACAAGTTCACGCACAACGCGATCGACGGCCGCAGCACTTCCAACCCCAACACCCTGGCCATCGCCGCGCACCACATCCACCGGCGGGACCATGTTCCATGGTCGCCGGGATCATTGGAGAGGTGCCCACGACGAAGGCGCCGTGGACGATTCCCGACCAGGTGTTGACGTAGGTGAAGTCGGCAACCCGGCACTGGTGGGGCGCCGGCACGACGAACTTGCGGTCGAGTACGCCGACACGGGGGGCTGGCGGTCATGGGCGACGTGCTCTGTCCCGTCGGCCCCGTCCTCATCGGGCACGCCGCCGACGGACGGGATCGCCTCGGGGCTCATTGCCAGGGCCGGGCACATAGCCCCCTCGTCGAACAGCCCGCGGTCGCCTCCGACGCGGCCCGCTTCCGCACGCGGGGCATGGCGGGGCATGGCGGAGCACGCCGACGCCGGCATCGACGCCGCGGTCGGCATTCTCGACACCTGCGTCCGACAGGCGCGCGAGGCGCTGGACGCGACGCGCCGACCGGGCTGTTCCGGCGTTCGGCGACTGCCACCGGACAGGTGGCCGTAGCGACGGGGTGCCGGACGCCGCCGCGATCAGCCCACGTGCACCCGCGGTCGCCGGGCCCGGTCCGGTTCGGCCTCGCGCAGGACTTCGCGGGTGACGGGGGCGACCTCGCCCTGTCCGAAGAGGAAGAACCGGAGGAAGTTGGTGAAGGGGCTGCCCTCGGTCCACTCGAAGTAGATGTGCGGGATGCAGCCGGTGGTGTCGCGGACGTGCAGGACGAGGGCGGCCAGGGCGTTGGGGACGGAGGACGACTCCAGGGTGAGGACGCGGTAGCGGCCGTGCAGGAGCTCGCCGCGTACGGTCAGGCCCGCCTCGAATTCCGAGGGATCCAGGACCGTGACCTCGACGAAGACGAAGTCCTCCGGTGCGGGGATGTCGTTGTCGTGGCGGATCTGTTCGATCTTCTCGCGGTACTCGGTGATGTCGCGGTTGTCGGGCTCGTTGGCGATGAACCGGATCCGGCGGCTGGCGATGTCCCGTACGAATCGCTGGGCCATGTCGTCCAAGGTCACGCTGGTGACGCGGAGTTCGAAGGCGCGGGCCAGTCGGGACAGGAGCGAGACGAGGATGATACCGGCGATGAAGCAGGCGCCGATCTTCACGCCGTCCGGGCGCTCGATGACATTCGCGACGGTGACGTAGAGGAAGACCACCGAGATCACGGCGAAGCCGATGGTCCAGCCCCGCTGGCCGGCCTTGCGGGCGGCGATGGTCACGGCGATCGCGGCCGAGCTGATGAGGACCAGGACGCCGGTGGCGTAAGCACCGCCCTGGGCGTCGACGTCGGCGTCGAAGATCCAGGTGACGAGGAAGCCGATGAGCGTGAAGACGATCACCATCGGGCGGACGGCGCGCGCCCAGTGCGGGGCCATGCCGTAGCGGGGCAGGTAGCGGGGCATCAGGTTGAGCAGGCCGGCCATCGCCGAGGCGCCGGCGAACCACAGGATGGCGATGGTGGACACGTCGTACACCGTGCCGAAGGCGTTGCCCAGGTACTCGTGCGCCAGATACGCGAGCGCGCGTCCGTTGGCCTTGCCGCCCGACTCGAACTCCTTCTCCGGGATGAGCAGCGTGGTGATGAAGCTGGTCGCGATCAGGAACACGCTCATGATGAGCGCGGCCGTGGTCAGCAGCTTCTTCGTGCCGCGGATACGGCCCCTGGGGTTTTCCTCGGTGTCCCCGGGATCGCCTTTGACATGCGGCATGACGGCCACACCGGTCTCGAAGCCGGACAGTCCGAGCGCCAGCTTCGGGAAGACCAGCAGCGCCACACCCACCATGGCGAAAACGTTTCCGTGCTCGGCGGTCAGGGCGGTGGACCAGTCGCTGATCACATGCCCCTCGGTGACCACGTGCCAGAGCCCGGTCACCACGACCACGACGTTGAGCGTCAGGTAGAGGCCCACCAGCACCACGGCGACACCGATCGCCTCCAGGAAGCCCTTGAGGAACACCGCGCCGAGCAGCGCGACGAGGACCAGTGTGATCAGCACCTGCTTGCCGTGCAGGGCATCGGCCAGATGGGGGTTCTCCACCAGGTGGGTGGAGGCGTCGGCGGCCGACAGGGTGATGGTGATCAGGAAGTCGGTGGCGGCGAAACCGAGCAGGGTCAGGACGAACAGCTTGCCCTTCCAGAAGGTCAGCAGCCGCTCCAGCATGGCGATCGAGCCCTCGCCGTGCGGGCTCTCCTCAGCGACTCGCCGGTACACCGGCAGCGCGCCCGCCAGTGTGACGACGACCAGCACGATGGTGGCCACGGGTGACAACAGCCCGGCGGCGAGAGCCGCGATGCCCGGCTGGTAGCCGAGCGTGGAGAAGTAGTCGACGCCGGTCAGGCACATCACCCGCCACCAGCGCTGTCCCTTGTGCGCGGGCTCCGGCTTGGCAGGCTGCGGTGCCGCCTGTCGGCTCTTGCCCATGTCGGACAGGCCCGCCAGCATCCAGGCGCGCAGGCGAGGGGGAGGAGGGTGTTCGGTGGTGGCCATCGGCGTTCTCCTGATGTCCGGCTCGGCGTATGGTTTTCGGCCATCACGCGGACGGCGGCACCAGCGTATGCAGAGAGTGACGCTCGGGCCGCGGATGAGCCTGCCGAGCGTGTCAAGCTTCCGTTAAGAGAGCGGTGCGACCAGCGGTGGCACATCAAGACGACGACGTCCTGGCTTCGATGGCGCGTTCTGGGCCACACAAGGGGTGTCACATGCCGCAGATCGGGCGTGGACACACAGCGTCATCTCGTACGTCGCCCCACGGCTTTCTCGCACACTGCCAGGAGACGGTCTGCGCCTTGTCCAGGCCGGTCCATCGCTGCCCAGCCGTGGCCGGAGGCGGCGTACGGTCACGCGGGGCGGCAGTCGACCACGTCGGGGGACGTCGTGTGGGTCACACGGCTGTCAAGGCCGTGCCAAGGTCGGGGGCTCTGGCGCGAAGAAGGTGCAAGGAGCGGTCGTACAGGGTGGGAATTGAACAGACCCTGGGCGCACCCGCGCATCGCCATCCCCGCGTGCGCGGGCCCTTCGTTCAAGGAGCACGCGCCCATGTCCGTCCTGACGATCGAGCCGGGCGAGGCCCCCGCCGGCGAGGAACCGCCTGATACCGGTGAACGTCACCGGCTCACCGCTGTCACCGGCCTGGCCGCTCTCTCGCTGGACGCGATGGCGTCGGTGGCGTACGGCCCGGAGGCGATCGTCCTGGTGCTGGCCGCCGCCGGTGCGCACGGGCTCGGCTTCACACTGCCGGTGACGCTGGCCATCGCCGGGCTGCTGGCGGTGCTGGTCGCCTCGTACCGGCAGGTCATCGCGGCCTTCCCGGACGGCGGCGGTTCGTACGCCGTCGCGAGGACGCACCTCGGGGCGCGCGCCAGCCTGGTGGCCGCTGCCTCCCTGGTCCTGGACTACGTACTCAATGTCGCCGTCGCCGTGACCGCGGGTGTCGCCGCCCTGACCTCGGCGTTTCCCTCCCTGTACGGCGACCGGCTGTGGCTGTGCCTGGGTGTGCTGGTGCTGATCACCGGGGTGAACCTGCGGGGGATCGTGGAGTCGGCGAAGGCGTTCATCGTGCCGACCGTGGTGTTCGTCGGGTCGATCCTCGTCCTCATCGTGGTGGGGATGTTCCGGTCCGCGCCCGTCAGCACGGCCGCCACGGCCGGGCATACCTCCGTCCTCGCCGACAACGCCACCACCGTCGGGGCACTGCTCCTGCTGAAAGCCTTCGCCTCGGGTTGTTCGGCGCTCACCGGTGTGGAGGCCCTCGCCAACGCCGTGCCGTCCTTCCGGGTGCCGAGAGTGAAGCGCGCCCAGCGCGCCGAGGTGGCCCTGGGCGCCGTGCTCGGCGTGATGTTGATCGGCCTGTCGGTGCTGATCTCGCGATTCCATCTCCAGCCGGTCGAGGGCGTCACCGTCCTCGCTCAGCTCGCGGATGCCTCGCTCGGGCACAACTGGGCTTTCTACGTCATCCAGTTCGCGACGATGATCCTGCTCGCTCTCTCCGCGAACACGTCCTTCGGCGGGCTTCCGGTACTGCTGAAGCTGCTGGCCCGTGACAACTACCTGCCGCACGTCTTCGCCCTGAAGGCCGACCGCCAGGTCCACCGCCACGGCGTACTGGCGCTGTCCCTGATCTCCGCCGTGCTACTGGTCTTCTCCGGCGGTGACACCAACACCCTCGTGCCGCTGTTCGCCATTGGTGTCTTCGTCGGTTTCACCATCGCCCAGGTCGGAATGGTCCGGCACTGGCGCGAGGAGCGGGGTACGGGCCGGCGGAGCAAGGCGCTGCTGAACGGCTTCGGTGCCTTGCTGACCGGTATATCGGCGGTCGTGGTCACGGCGACGAAGTTCGAGGAGGGCGCTTGGCTGATTGTGATCGCACTGCCGCTGCTGGTGGCCGCCTTCACCGCCGTGCACCGCGCGTACGCCCGGATCGGTGAGCGGCTGGGCCTGGGCCGTATACCCGAGCCGCCGCACCGCGACCGGTCCGTGGTGATCGTGCCGGTCTCGAACCTGTCCCGGCTGACCGTCGAGGCCCTGAACGCCGCCGCCTCGCTCGGCGACGAGGTACGCGCGGTCACCGTCTGCCACTCCGAGCCCGAGGACCGTGCCCACGCAGCTGCCCTGGCCCGCGACTGGGCGCGCTGGGATCCCGGGGTGCCGCTGATCCCGCTCACCTCCGAGCGCCGCTCCCTCGGCCGCCCGATCGTCGCGTACGTGGTCGAGACGGCCGCTGCCGAGCCCGGCACCCGAGTGACGGTGCTGATCCCCGAGGTCGAGCCGGACCGACTGTGGCAGCGGCTGCTGCAGAACCAGCGGGGCGCGGTGGTCGCCCACGCCGTACGGAAGGACACGGACGCGGTGATCTGTCGGCTGCGATTTCGTATCTGACGTGGCCGTCGGTGTGTTCAGGCGCCTGGGGGGGTGTCCTATGTCCTTGACGAAGGACATAGGACACCCCCACGTGAGGGGACCGCTGCGCGAGCGCGCGGAGAGCGCCGACATGGTGGGGTGGGGTGGAGTGAGGGCATCCTGCCCTCTCCTTTGGCACAAGTATAAAGTCCCCCTTTCATGCTCTCGCCCCGCCGATCAAACAATCGGTCGAGCCTCTCTGACGGTTCGTCAGGTCCGTCTGATGGAGCATCAGGTCCCAACTCGGTTCTCCGCGCGGTCGGAGGAGAGGCGTCAGTGTGTCGGGCATACCTTCGGGGTCGTCCGCTTCACGCCCAGCAGCCTGAAGTAGTTCTGTCCGAGGGCGATCCCGCGGAACGCCTTGTCTCCCCGTGCCTTGTTGATGCGGCTGGTGACGTCGAGTTCTTCTTCGTACACCTTGTAGTCCCTGTTCGCGGCTGCCACGAAGTCGGTGCCGACGTACACGACCGCCCGGATCCGCCGTTGCCGGTGCCGAAGTCGGGGATCTTGCCGGGGTTGAGCAGACCCAGCGGGTCGGCGGTGCGTGCCGCTTCCCGTACGAGGTCGAGGCGCCGGTCGGCATACCAGTTGTGCGGGCTGTGCACACCGACACCGAGGGCCTCCAGGGCGGCGATGCCCTCGTGGACGGTCTGTTCGTCCTCGTACCGGGCCATCAGCATGCCGACCGTGCCCGAGCGCATGCCCTCCAGACGCAGCAGTCTCCCGGGGAAGATCTTCCTGATCTCGGCGGTGTCACCGAGGAGGACATCGCCGCCGACCTCCAGACGGAACCAGCCGTCCTCGGCCTTCATCAGGTGGTAGGTGGGGTGGTTGAAGGACAGCGAGCTGACCAGCGCGGGCCCGTGCGGCGCGGGCCGGACGTCCTGGGTCCTTCCGCCGTGCGTCGATGATCGCCCTCGGCTCGGCGACGGCGCTCTCCTCGACGATGGCGCGCACACTCAGGGCGGTGGGGTCCAGCGCCGGGTCGGGCCGGTAGACCTTGACGAGGTCCGCCTCGTCCAGCGACGCCAGCCGTGGTGCCGGCTCCAGTTGGACCAGTGCGGACAGCGCGGCGGTCGCGGATGCCCGGTCGCCGAAGGCGGCGAACAGGCCGGTCCACACACGGGCCCGCTGCAACCGGACGGTGGCGGTGGTGGTGCTGTCAGTGGTGGTGGTGTCGACGGTCCTCGCCTCCACGTACTGGGAGCGGGGGACAGTATCTGCTACCCGGGCGGAACTCCCCATCAGTGGCGTGCTGTTGGCGACGTCGGGCCGATACGGATTCTCGCGGTCCGGAGCGCGACGGGGAACCGACCAGCACTGTTCGTGAAGGCTGTCCGTCGGCGAAGAAGCGGTAGCTTTACCAGAAAAAACCTTTCCCGGGATTGACTTGATGAGGGTATCGATGGGCGTGCTTCCTCAAGTTCCGGATGTGATCTTCGATCACGATGGGTTATCGGGAAGCGTCGCGCCGGGGTGGAGTGAATCGGTGTGCGAGGCGGTTTTCGCTGGTCGGCGCGGAGCCTTGGATTCCGAAGACTGGATTCAGGCCAAATTTTCGGCGATTATCGGCAGCGTACGCAGCGTTTATGCGCGCGTGTCGACCAAAAGGCCAGGTCGGCTCAGGGTGATCGGTTTTGAGCCGCCGGGACGTCAACTCTTTTCGCGTACACCCCACTTGCTTATGGTGATCGACGCGTCGTGCCGGGGTTCCGGTTTGGACGTCATCGGGGAACGGGGGATTGTCGCCGACGGCGGTCGGTCGTCGATGTCTCTTCGGTGTGTCCCTGTGTCTTTTCGGATCATCATCTGAAGGAGTACACACGAATGACGAGGATGAAGTTCGTTGCCGCCGCGCTGCTCACGGCGGCGCTCGCGGTACCCACCGCCACGGCTGTCGCCGCTGACGCCTACGGCGGCGGCGCCCATGCCTGGTCTCCCGCCGACGGCGGCAAGAGCGGGAAGATAGCCGTCAAGGACAACAGCAGCGACGGGGACCCGGCGAAGGCCGAGTACTACCGGACGACCAGCTCGGAGACCAAGCGGACCCTGTGGAACCACAGCGGCTCGGGGACCACGGTCTACTCCGCAGACGGAGCCAGAATCTACAAGTTCAAGGCGTGCGACGAGAACTACGGTTCGCCGGACGACTGTTCGGGCTGGGTCATTCCGTAAGCCTGCTCCTCACGCCCAACCTGCCGCGTCGGTCCGGGAAGGGCCGGCGCGGTGTTCCCTTTCCCGACAAGAGGCAAAATTCTGTGAAGCAAAGTGATTCGCCGGGGCTCCGTGTGAGCGGCCTCTGCTACCGGATCGAGGGACGGGCTCTCCTCGACAACGTGGAGTTATCCGTGGCTCCCGGCGAGTCGGTCGCGGTGACCGGCCCCAGCGGGTCCGGCAAGTCGACGCTGCTCATGTGTGTCCTCGGTCTGATAAAACCGCAGGCGGGCACCGTCGCCGCCGGGGGCCGGGAGATCACCGGGCTCAGCTCCGCGCAGCTCGCGCGGGTACGACGGGGGACGCTGGGCATGGTGTTCCAGTTCGGTGAACTCCTTCCCGAGCTGAGTCCGGTGGAGAACGTGGCCCTGCCGATCCTGCTCGACGGAGGCCGCCACCAGGACGCCTACCGACGTGCGGAGGAGCTCCTCGACGAGCTGGGCGTCCCCGCCGGTGCCACCCCGACCGGGATGCTCTCGGGCGGCGAGCGCCAACGCACCGCCGTTGCGCGCGCGTTGATCACCGATCCGGCCGTCCTCCTCGCCGACGAGCCCACCGGCGCTCTGGATCCCGAGGCCAAGGAGGGTGTCGCCCGACTGCTGTTCACGACCGCCCGTGAACGGGGCTGCGCGCTGCTGCTGGTCACGCACGACCTGGCGGTGGCCGCTCAGGCAGACCGCCGTCACGAGCTCCTCGGCGGGATCCTGACCGAAGCGGGAGCCCTCTGATGCGCGAACAGGCCCGAACCGCAGGGAAGTTGTTCAGGATCGGTCTCGCGGCGGGCCGTTCCACCCCCGGCGACCGACTGCGCCGGTGGGGTCTGTTCTGCGCCGCGGCGGCGGTCGCCTTCGTCACCTTGGCCACCGTGGCCACGGTGGCGACGTATCACGGCCGGGAGACCAGATCGGATGCCAGAGGGCCGGTGATCACTTTCGGCGAGGGCGCCGCGCTGCTGTATCGGGAGGGGATCGACTCCGTCGGCTCCCGGCCCGTATCCGTTGTGTTCGTCCACCCCCTCACCTCCGGGGCGCCTCTCCCCGCCGGTGTGGCTCGCTGGCCGGATCCGGGCGAGGTCCTGCTCTCTCCCGAACTCGTCAGGACCGGACGCGGAGAGGGAATCCTGAACCGGTACGGACGGTACGCCGGAACCGTCACCCGCGACGGGCTGGTCACCCCCTCCGAGCGGATCGCGTACGTCCGGGTGGCGGTCGCTCCGCCGAAGGACGACCCCAGGTGGATGGGGGTGTCCGCCTTCGGAAGCGGCGGCGGGGCGACGGGCGAGATGGCCGACCAGCCCTCCGTGACCTCCCCCGTCCTCGCGCTCTGGGCGCTGACCGGGCTGCCCGCCCTCGCGCTGGCCGTGGTCGCCGCGCGGGTCGGCTCCCGCACCCGTGACCGGCGCAGCAGCCTGCTGCAAGCCCTGGGCGGGACATGGCGGCACCGGACGATCGTCAACCTCGGTGAGGCCGCGATTCCCGCGGTGCTGGGAACGCTCACCGCGTTCGTACCGTATGCCGTGGCCTCCGTGCAGGACATCCGTCTCGCGCCCACCGGATACATCCTCGACCACCATGACGTGTGGGCGGCCTGGCCGGCCGCCATGGCGTCGGCGGTGGTATCTCTGCTGGTCGTCCTGGGCATCGTGGTGGGTACGCACCGCGTCACCCGGGACGGCATGTCCACCCGCCCCGCGTCCTTCACCTCCCGTGTCCCCGCGTGGCGTACGGCCGTCTTCGGTGTCGGTGTCGCACTGGTCCTGACGAGCCAGTACATGCCCCGGAAGGCACAGCTTGCCGTGTTCACCTGCGGGACCGTTGTGATGTGGGCCTTCCTCTCCTCGGTCGTGGCGCTCCTCACCCGCCATCTGGGTTCCTGGCTCGCCGACAACGGGAAGCGCAGGGGACACGCGGGCCGCATGATCGGCGGACGGTGGACACACGCGCATCCCGGTGTGATCGTGCGCCTCGCCCTGGCCATGGTGATCGGTATCGGGATCGTCGCCCAGATGCAGGTGTGGACCAGCAGACTCGGAGTGCGTTCACAGGCGGCGGTCGCCACACACCAGCGGATCAAGGACACGGTGATCGAGGTGACCGCCGGCGGCATGACCGCGTCGGAGACGGACCGGTTCCGCTCCTCGCTTCCGGCCGGTTCGATAGTGCTGAACAGGACTTTTTACGATCCGGGAGCGCCCAGGGAACCCTGGACGACCATCGGGGGATCCTGCCGCGACCTGAGCGTGCTGCGGGTGACCTGTGACGGTGACACGACGGCGACGACGGGAAGCGGCGCCCGGTCGGCCACGGTGGAAGAGCTGCGCCGTTGGTACGGCGATGTCAGATTCGCTCGGGCCCCACAGGTCAGTGTGAAGCCGGACGGCACACAGTCCCTGCTCGTGGTGACCGCCGCACCGGGGCAACTCGGCGCGGTGAAGCAGGCCGCGTTCACCCTTCCCAACCCCTCGGTGCAGGTCGAGGCCCTGGGCGGGAACTGGTGGGGGTCCTCACGCGCTCGCCTGCCGAACTGGATCCAGCTGTTCGGCGTCACCGGCATCCTGTTCATTCTCGTGGCCGGTTCGATGAGCGCGGCGGCGGAGTTCGTACGGGTCCGCCACGCGCTCGCCCCGCTCGCCGTCCTGACCGGCCACCGCCGGGTGTTCCGCTCTGTGACCTCATGGCATCTGACCGTTCCGCTGCTCATCTCCACCGTGGTCACCGGGGTCGTGACCGCGTGGCATTCGGTGTTCTTCATCGCCCTCGTACAGGAAGGGTCGGTGTCCTGGACGGTGCTCGGACTCGGGGTCATGGCGTGTGCCGTGGTTTCCCTGGCCGTAGGGTTCCTCGGCGCCCGCGCGGCGGCCCGGGAGGCCGACCAGTGGCGCCCCGCCGCCGACTGAACGGAGACACACCACGGCCCGGCTCCCGCCGGGACGGGCGTGTGTGCGAGAAGCCCGGTGCCGCACGGGCGAGAGCTCCGTGCGGCTGCCTGCCGGTGTCGGCCGCGCTGGGCCCGGTCGTACACCTTCTTGGCCGTGGCCCCCAGCGGCGACGGGGCATTCGCCTTACGAGCCCGGAGAAGACCGACAGCCAGGCGGCCCGACTGCGAAAGGGCCCGCACCGTCGACCGTTACGTCACCCTCTTCGCCTCCCTCGTCCCCAAGCCCCCATCCCGGCGTGCCTGGACGGCCTCCGTATCGCCACGTCCCTCCTCGCCTGCACCGTCCGCGACACGGCCGTGGACGTACGGGCCGGTCCGCGCTCCCCGGGGCCGCCCAGGAGTGGGGACCGGCAGTGGGACGGCACCGTACGCTGACCCGCTCGCGATCGGCCCGGGCGTCGCGCGGGCCGATCGCGAGGGGATGGCTATGCGTACGGCGGGAGCGCTCCGGTGAGGTAGTCGTGGCGTGTGGCGCGGCGGGCGAGCTTGCCACTGGAGGTACGGGAGACACCGCCGGGCGCCGTCAGGACGATGTCGTCGGCGCGCAGGTCGTGACGGGCCTTCACCGCGCTGCGCACCTCGCGGACGACTGTCTCCGGTCCGTCGTCACCGGCGTACTCGATGACGATGACCAGGCGCTCGGTCTCCGTCCCGGGTACGGAGAAGGCGACGGCGCGCCCGGGGCGTACACCGGGGTGGGCGGTGTGGACGGTCGCCTCGATGTCCTGGGGGTAGTGGTTCCGGCCGTTGAGAATGACCAGATCCTTGAGGCGACCCGTGATGTAGAGCTGATCGTCGTACATCACACCGAGGTCGCCGGTGCGCAGCAGGCCGTCCCCACCGAATGTGTCCACGGAGCGCTGGGGGGCGCGCCAGTAGGCGGCGGCGACGTTGGGGCCGCTGACGTGGATCTCGCCGACGTGTCCGGGGTCGAGGGCGAGGCCGGTCTCGGGATCGACGATGGTGATCCGCTGTCCTTCGGGGCGCCCGCACGCGACGAGTTCGACGCTCTGGCGGTGGCTTCGGCCTTGACCGCGCGGCCCAGGCCGAGCGCCTCGGCGTCGGAGACGGTGGTGACGGCGAGGTCGCCGGTCGGCGCGGTGGCGACGAACACGACGGCTTCGGCGAGGCCGTAGACGGGGGTGGGGGCTTCGGGGCGCAGCCCGCAGGCGGCGAAGGTCTCCGCGAAGAGTCTGACGGTGGCCGGGCGGATGGGCTCGGCCCCGTTCATACAGACGCGTAGACGGGAGAGGTCGAGGGCGCGCTTCTCGTCCTCGGTGATGTGTTTGGCGCAGTAGTCGTACGCGAAGTTGGGGCCCGCCGTGTAGACGTCGCGTTCACAGGAGGCGGCGAGTTCCAGCCATCGGGCGGGGCGCATGAGGAAGGCGACGGGATCGGTGAAGAGTGCGAGGTCGCCGTGGGTGAGCGGGGCGAGGACCGTGAGCATCAGGCCCATGTCGTGGAAGAGCGGGAGCCAGCTCACCAGGGCGGTGTCACCGGGCCGCGCCTCGAAGGCGGTCCAGATCTGATCGGCGTTGGCGGTGAGGTTGGCATGGCTGATGACCACGCCCGCCGGGCTGCTGGTGGGGCCGGAGGCGTACTGGAGGTAGGCGGGGTCGTGGGGACGTATCGGTTCGGCCTGGAACTGGGCGGCGAGGACGTCACCGACCTCGTCGACACAGATCAGGTCGGCGGGTTCGGCGACGCCGACCCCGCCGAGGAACGCCTCCACGTGCGGGAGCGCGGCGCTCGTGGTGAGGACGGCGGCGGGAGCGCTGTCGTTGAAGGAGTGGAGAAGGCGTTCGCCGTGGGCCGGCAGGTCCGGGGTGAACAGCGGTACGGCGATGACCCGGGCGTAGCAGGCGCCGAGGAACGCCGTGATGTAGTCCAGGCCCTGCGGGGCCAGGACGGCGACGCGCTCGCCGGGGTCCGTGTGCCGGCGGATACGGGCGGCCAGCGCGCGGGCACGGGTGTCGACCTGTGCCCAGGTGAGGGTGTGCCGGATGCCGTCCGGTTCGTGGGTGTGGTCGACGTACGTGTAGGCGGCCTGGTCGGGGGTGCTCCGGGCCCAGACGGCCGCGCGCTCGACGAGGGTGATCACGCGTTCTCCTTGGTTGCGGTGGCCGGAGTGGTGGTTGTGGAGGCCGGGGCGATGGAGGCGACGGTCACGGGGGCGGCCGGGGCGGTGGAGGCGACGGTCACGGGGGCGGCCGGGGTACGGAAGAGGGCGAGCCGCTCCTCGCCGAGCCGCCGCCAGCCTGCCGTGTCCTTCAACCCGGCTTCGTCCAGGCCGAGTTCCTTGCGGTTGACAACGGCGATGCAGCCGGATTCGAGCCCTGTGCTCCCTGTGCTCCGGGTGGTTCCGGTCGCTCCGGGCAGGACCGTCGAGTAGAACGGCAGGTGTGGTGCGGTGGGGGCCAGTTCGGTGAGCAGACCGGTCAACTCGTCGAGGAGGGGGTCGACCTGGGGCGAGTGACCGGCGCCCTCGGCCGTCATGACCCGGGCGAACACACCACGGGCCCCGGCCGGCGCGGCCGGCTTCTCGACCTGGGCCCGGTCCCCGGTCACCACACACTGGCCGGGGCTGGAGAAGACGGCGACGTGGAGGCCGCCGAGTCCGGCGTCCGCCGCCTCGACGGCCGCTCGCTCGCCCGGCGCACCCAGGACGGCCATCGCTCCCTGCCCGGTCAGCCGGGCCAGCAGCCCCGAGCGGCGGGCGACGACCCGGGCGCCGTCCCGTACGGTCAGGGCGCCCGCGGTCACGGCGGCGGCGACCTCGCCCATGGAATGGCCGATCACGGCCGCCGGTACGACGCCGTGGTGCCGCCACAGCCGGGCGAGGGCCAGTTGCAGGCCGTAGATCATCGGCATGACCTGCCCGGGGCCGCGCGGGGTGAACTCGCCCTGGACGGCGGCGCGCAGGGCGAGACCGGACTCCTTCTCGACGCTCTCCCCGATCTCCTCGACGGCTGTCGCGAAGACCGGTTCGCCGGCCAGCGCCGCCGTACGTCCGGCCAGGCCGGCTGGTAGCCCGAGAAGACCCACACGGGCGCGGCCTCGGCGGCGGGTCCTTCGCCGGTGGCCACGGCGGGATGGTGCTCGCCCCGCCCCACCGCCCGTAGCGCCGTGGCCAGTTCGGCCCGGTCGCGGGCGGTGACGACAAGCCGGGCGCGACGGCGGGTGCCCCGGCGCGCCGGCGTGTGTGCCACGTCGTCCACGTCCGCCGAGGCGCTCCCGCGCTCCAGCCACGCGGCGAGATCGGCGGCGTGGGGTGCGTCGGTGAGAACATGGTGGCGCACCCCACGGGCATCGGGGCCGGCCGGACCGGCGGACGCTGCCTGTTGCGGGGCGGCGCGTCCAGGGCCAGGGGCGTGCTGGGGCACGGAGGCCCGCTCGGACGCCGCTTCGAGGACGACGTGTGCGTTGGTCCCACCGAAACCGAAGGCCGAGACGCCCGCCAGCGGCCGTCCTGTCGTACCCGGCCAGGAAGTGGTGGCGGCGGCGACCCTCAACTTCAGCGCGGCGAAGTCGATATGCGGGCTCGGCGCGTCGAAGTGCAGTGAGTCGGGAACCAGTTGGTGACGCAGAGCCAGTACGGCCTTGATGAACCCGGTGATCCCGGCGGCGGCCTCCAGGTGCCCGAGGTTGGTCTTGGCCGAGCCGATGACCAGCGGTCGCCACCGGGGCCGGCCGGCGCACAACACTCCGGAGAGCGCCGTCGCCTCGAACGGGTCACCGAGTGCCGTGCCGGTCCCGTGGGCCTCCACGTAGCCGACACGCGCCGGTTCGACGCGTGCGTCCGCGTACGCCTCGCGCAGGACGTCCCGCTGTGCCGGGAGGCTGGGCGCCACCAGACCGTTGGAACGCCCGTCCGAGTTGACGGCCGAACCCCGCACCACGGCGAGGACCTCGTCCCCGTCCCGGAGCGCGTCCTGAAGCCTTTTGAGTACGACGAGCCCGCATCCCTCGCTCCGTACCATGCCGTCGGCGGACGCCGAGAACGCCTTGCAGCGACCGTCCGGCGAAGTGCCACCCGCCTCGTCGAAGGCGCGGGTGATGACCGGGGAGAGCAGCAGATTGACGCCTCCGGCCGGCGCCAGGTCCGTCTCTCCCGCCCGCAGCGACCGCGTCGCGAGATGGGCGGAGACCAGCGAGGACGAGCACGCGGTGTCGACCGCCAGACTGGGCCCGCGCAGGTCAAGGGCGTACGAGAGCCGGTTGGCGGCGATGCTCGACGCGGCTCCGGTGGCCGTCCACCCCTCGACCCGGTCGGGATCGGCGGTGGTCAGATGCGCGTACTCGGAGGAGCTGACACCCACGAACACACCGGTCCGACTCCCGGCCAGCGAACGGGGCGCAAGCCCGGCGTGCTCCAGCGCCTCCCACGCCACCTCCAGCAGGATTCTCTGCCGCGGATCCATCAACTCCGCCTCGGCGCGGCGATATCCCGAAGAACGCGGCGTCGAACCCGGCGACATCGTCGAGGAACCCGCCATGCCGCGAGACTCCCCGCCCCGCCGTGCCGAACCGTTCCCATCGTCCGGACGGAACCTGTGTCACGGCGTCCTCGCCGCGCATCAGCAGCTCCCAGAAGCCCGCGGGACCGACAACACCACCGGGCAGGCGGCAGCCGATGCCCACGACCGCGATATCCGGTCCGCCGCGCGCCTGACTCGGCTCCTGCTCCTGTTCCTGCCGCGCGCCGGTGACACCGAGAGCCTCGCCGGGAGGAGTGGCGAGCAGCCCGTCGACGAGCAGATCGACGGTCGGGAACTCCCAGACCAGGGCAGGGGACAACGGACGCCCGAGGAACTCCTGTACGGCGGCGATGACGGTCACCGTCCCACGCGAGGACAGCCCGAACTCCTGTGTGGGCCGGTCGGTTTCGATGTTCTCGGGCCGCAGATCACACTGCTCGGCAATCCCGGCACACAGAAAATCGCGCAGCTGAGTCGCTGATGGCACTGGCAGGCCCCCACTTCCCCTATGGGTCGGAATGGGGAAGGTTGTGACCGAACGGCCGGTAATGGTGATGTGCGTCCTGTTAGAGCGCGCCAACGAGCGTATCAGCAGATCAACCGGGTATGGCCCCGGCCATATTCGGTCGCCGGGGCTCGAAGCGGCCGTCGGCCGCTGGCTGGTGTGCGGTGTGCGGCTCGGATCGGTTCCGCACCGCCGGAGCGCCTGTGTTGACGGCGGGGGAGCGCCCTGGGCGCGGCCCTCCGGATGCGCCGGTCGAGGGCTCGATCCGGTGGCGACGTACATTCACCCTGCCCGTGCCGACGATGCCGCCGAACCCGTAGCGCGACAGCCCCGCCCCGCTGATCACATGGTGGGCGTGCGTGCCCGGCGCTGTCCTCTCTCGCACAGCGCCGTGAGCATGTACGCGGGTATCCGGTGGGGCCCGTGGAGTGGCTTGTCTGCGCCATGGCGCAGACAAGCCATCTCGCTCTGTTCCCGCGGGTTCACCCGTCTGCCATCTTGTCGCGTGTCCCACCCCTTCATTCGCTACGGAGGCCGACGAGTGATATCCCTGCGGATACTGCGGGTCGTCTGTGCGACGTCCTGTACGGCGTTGGCCATCGTGGTGTCGACGCCCCCAACCGTCGCACTGCCCTCAAGCACCGCACTGTCATCAACAGCCGTATCCTCTACGGATGTTGCCCCGAAGCCGCGCGGCGTGCCCGAGGGCCGGGCGGTGACGCTGATCACCGGGGACCGGTTCCTCGTGGGTCCGGATGACAGTGTTGTGTCGGCCAGTCCCGCCGAGGGCCGTGAGGATGTCGGGTTCCGGGTCGAGGACTCCGGCGAGCACCTGTACGTGATCCCCACGGACGCGGAGCGGTTGATCGCGCGGGGCACCGTGGACCGTCGCCTGTTCGACCTGAAGGCCCTGCTGGACGGAGGGTACGGCGACGTGGTCCGCGGCGGCACGGTCCGCAAGCTCCCACTGATCATCGGCGGGGACACTTCCGCCTCCTTCTCCGCAACTCGCCTGGGATCGCGGCCCGTTCCCGAGGGAACCGCCGTCACGAAGAGGCTTCCGGCCGTCCGGGGCGCCGCTGTCGAGGTCAACAGGGAGGCGGCCGGTGAGCTGTGGCGGACCCTGACCAGCCCGCCCGCCGCCCGCTCGGCGGACGGGCAGCGCTCCACGGCGGCCGGGGTCCGGAAGATCTGGCTCGACGGTACGGTGAAGGCCACGCTGGACCGCAGTGTGCCGCAGATCGGGGCACCGAGCGCGTGGGCGGCCGGTCACACCGGCAAGGGCGTCAAGGTGGCCGTGCTGGACACCGGTATCGACAGCGGCCACCCGGACCTGGCGGGCAGGATCGTCGGCCAGAAGAACTTCACCGGCACCGCTGACGCGATCGACCGCCACGGGCACGGGACCCACGTGGCGTCGACCATCATGGGCAGTGGTGCCGCGTCCGGTGGTATGTACAAAGGAGTTGCCCCCGATGCCGGCCTGCTGAACGGCAAGGTGCTGGGCGACCAGGGCAGCGGCAGCTATTCGGACATCCTGGCGGGGATGCAGTGGGCCGTCGACCAGGGCGCGAAGGTCGTCAACATGAGCCTGGGCGGCCCGGACGCCCCGGAGACCGACCCCCTCGAAGCCGCGGTCAACGAGCTCTCCGCCGAGCACGGCACACTGTTCGTCGTCGCCGCGGGCAACGAAGGCAGGAACGGCGACAGTACGGTCGGCAGTCCGGGCAGCGCGGACGCCGCGCTGACGGTGGGCGCCGTCGATGACGCGGACGCCCTGGCCTCGTTCTCCAGCACCGGACCCCGGGTGGGCGACAGCGCCGTCAAACCCGACGTCACCGCCCCCGGTGTGCGGATCGTGGCAGTTCGTGCGGCCGGTACGGCGTTGTGCCAGGACAGTTGTGTGCAGCCGGGCGACGGTCCGGTCGACGACAACCACACCTCGGCTTCGGGTACGTCGATGGCCACACCGCATGTCGCCGGGGCGGCGGCGCTCCTGGCGGGCGCACACCCCGACTGGTCCGGCGCGCAGCTGAAGAACACACTGATGTCCTCGGCCCGGCCCAGCGCCGGTCAGGGCGCGTTCCAGCAGGGCGCCGGCCGGATAGACGTCGCCGCCGCGATCGGCCAGCGGCTGACCAGCGAGCCCGCCTCGCTGTCGTTCGGGTTCGCCGCCTACCCGCACGATGGCGCGCCGGTCACCAGGACCCTGACGTACCGCAACGGCGGTGACCAGGACCTCGTACTCGACCTGACCGCCTCGACGACCGACCGCGCGGGCAAGCCGGTCGACGACCGTACGTTCACCGTGTCCCCGGAGCGTGTCACTGTCCCGGCCGGTGGCACCGCGACCGCCACCGTCGCCTCCGACACCCGGGGCGGCTCGGTCACCGGCCAGCTGTCCGGCTCGGTCACCGCGGCCACGGGATCCACCGCCGTCGCCCGCACCCCGCTCGGCACCCTCCGGGAGAGCGAGACATACGAACTGACGCTTCATCACATCGGGGCGGACGGAAACCTCCCGGCGCCCGGGGCCGGGGATTCGCTCTACGACATCACTACCGGCGCCATGTACTCGCCCACCACCCAGTCCAACGGCACCTCGGTGATGCGTGTTCCTCCCGGCACGTATCACCTCAGCACCACCGTCCTCACCCGTCAGGCCAACGGTGGTTACCTGCGGGCCGTCCTCTACCAGCCCGAACTCGTCCTGGACCAGGACACCTCCCTGACGCTCGACGCCCGCGACGCCGAGCCGATCAGCGTCACACTGCCCGATGCCCAGGTCGCCCAGGCATCCGGTGTGCTGGCCGTCCGGAGGACCCTCGGCAACGGGCAGGGCAGGCTGACGTCATCGTGGCTGGGCTCGCTCAACACGCTCTCGTTCGCGCAGATCGGCGGCTCCGCCACCACCGGATCGCTCCAGGCGATGATCGGCGGAGTGTGGACCCGGCCCACGGACAGCACCGCCAACGACACTCCGCAGTACCGCCTCGCCTATACGCTGCCGGACAAGGTGAACGCCGGGCTCGCCCGGCACGTCACCCGTGGCGGCCTGGCCAGGATCGACAGCACCCTCGCCGCCTCCGTCGCGGACAAACAGGCGCAGATCACGGCGGTTCCGTACGCGACGGACGGTATGAGCTCCGCGGGTGTCGCGCTGCGCAGCACCACCGCCCTGCCCCGTGTGCAGACCGACTACGTCAACACGGAGGCCGGTGTGTCCTGGGGCTTCATCGTCACGCAGGACAGCGCGACACTGCGCGAAGAGGCCAGATACCACAGCCCGGAACGGCGTTACCGGCCCGGCCGGACCTACCGGACCAGCTACGGAGTGGGCATCTTCGGCCCCGGACTCGGCCTGTCGGAAGGCAGGGGCAGCTTCGGCGGCGACGGCTGGGGGCTCTTCCGTACCGGGAACATCCTCAACATGGCCCTGCCCCTCCACACCGACGGCACCGGCCACCCCGGCAGCACGGGCCTGCGCTTCGGCGGCAGTGCCCGTACCACGCTCGTGGCCGACGGTGCCACCGTGCTCGACACCGCCGCTCCCCCCTCCATCCGCAGTGTCACCGTCCCCTCCGGTGACGCCGGCTACACACTGTCCGCCGACCTGAACCAACACACCCAGTACACCAACGTCTCCACCCGGACCACCGCCACCTGGACCTTCCGCTCCGCCACGGTCGTGTCCGGCACCCAGCGGATCCCCCTGCTGAACATCCGGTACGCGCCACGCCTCGCGACGGACACCAGCGCACCGGCGGGCCGGCCGGTGCTGGTGCCGGTCACCGTCGAAGGAGCCCGCGGAGGTGTGCGCTCCCTCGCCGTGGACGTCTCGTACGACGAGGGCAAGAGCTGGCAGCGCGTCCGCGCGTCCGCGGGCCGCATCCTGCTGCGGCCCTCCGCCGACGCGCGCTCCGTGTCACTGCGCGCCAAGGCGGCGGACGGCGAGGGGAACACGTCCGAGCAGACGATCATCCGCGCCTTCAAGGTCACCCCGCTCGACAACTGACCACCCAGCACGGCCAATATCACGGCCATATCCGGTCCGGTCCCGCCCCCGGAGAGGGAAAGGCCGGACCGGACGCCGTTCCGGCAGGCCGTTCCGGTCGGCATCAGGAGGCATACGCTGTGCTGATCCATCTGATGCCGACCGGAAGGAGGGCAGGCCCCGTGCTGGCTGGTCTCGGCCTGACCCCCGTCGAGGAGGACGTCTACCAACACCTCGTCGACCGCGGCGAACCCACTACCGCCGGACTCGGCGCCGCCCTGGAACACCCGCCGGAGGCCATCGCGGAAGCGCTCGGCGGTCTCGCCCGCCACGGGCTGGTCACCACCGCACCCGACGAATCCGGCCGCCACGTTGTCGGCCCACCCACTGTTACGCTCGGTTCGCTGCTCGCCGCCCGGCGCGACGAACTGCGCCAAGTCGAGCTGGTCATCACCGAATTGGCCGAACGCCACCGCGCCGCCGCCAGCCGCGACACGGGCGGCCTCATCGAGATCGTGACCGGCTTACAACCCATCAGCCGACGCTTCCTCCAGATCCTGGAATCGGCCGACCGCGAGATATGCGGCTTCACCAAAACACCGCCGATCGCGGTGGGCCCGAGGGACAACCCCGCCGAACCCGTCGTCGCGGGACGAGGGTTACGTATGCGAACGGTCGTCGAGCAGTCGTATCTGGCCGACCCCGACTCGACCGTCGACATCGACCAGGCCCTCGGCCGGGGCCAGGAAATCGCCATCGTCGCCGAACTGCCCGTCTCCCTGGTCATCGCGGACTCCGCCATCGCACTGGTACCACTCCTCGCGGGCCCGCAGGAGACACCCCGAGCCGTACTGATCAGCTCCAGCGGCCTGCTGAGCCCACTCGTCACCCTTTTCGAGAAGACCTGGGCCGACGCCTACCCCCTGCGCCCCCGCGCCGCGGACGAAGAACCGACACACTACGCGGACACCACCCCCGGCCCGGCCCGGCTCTCCCCGCTCGACGCCAAGATCCTGGATCTCCTCCTGGCCGGCCTCACCGACCGCACCGTCGCCAACAAGCTCGGCGTATCCCTGCGCACCGTCACCCGCAGAATCCGACACCTGATGGACCTCGCAGGCGCCGACAACCGCATCCAGCTGGGCTGGCGCGCATCACAACGCGACTGGATCTGACCGGCCGTGGCGCGGACCCGTCGGTGTCACCGTCACGCCAGAGGCCGACAGCGGCACATGGGGCGGTCGCTAGGCCGGCCCGCCGCCGAGGCCCGGTTTCATCTGGACAGCGCCCGCGCTTGTCTGGACGGCGGCGCGCTGGAAACGGCCGCCGCCGACATTCTCACGCTGCTGCCGTATCTCATCGACCGGAGTGTGTGACACGGGGTGGGGGCGTGGGGTGGGGTGTGTGAGGGTGTGGGTCCCAGTACTTCGCCGCACGCGACCCACTACCACCAATAAACTTATTTCGCGACAGTAGTTTTAAAAGGCGGGGGTGGTCCGTACGCTGAGTGTCTGCCGGGCTGCCAATGGGGGGTGCCCGGCCCGAAATCGAGGACATTCATGCGTCACGCCCGTACGTTCGCCGCCGCCGCTGTCGCGGCGGCCTTCGCCGGTTCCGTTCTGCTGCCCGCCCAGGCGCAGGCCGCCACCGGCTCGGTACACCTGTACAAGATCCACTACAACAGCCCCGGCTCGGACAACCGTTCCAACGCGAGCCTCAACGGTGAGTACGTGCAGATCAAGAACACGACGTCGAAGGCGGTCAGCCTGAAGGGGTGGGTGCTGGTCGACGCGTCGAACCATAAGTACACCTTCGGTACGTACAGCCTGGGCAAGGGCAAGACGGTCACCGTGCGCACCGGCAAGGGCAAGGACACCGCGGCCAACCGCTACCAGAACCGGGGGGCCTACGTGTGGAACAACGACAAGGACACGGCGACCCTGAAGAAGGCCGACGGCGCCAAGGCTGACACCTGCTCGTACAACAACAGCAAGGCCAGCTACAAGATGTGCTGACCGAGTGGGCCGGCACCCGCAGCCCGCCTTGAGACAAGGGGCGAGGAGCGAGGGGTGAGGAGCGAGGTGCCGGTCACCTCTCGGTCGAGTTGGCGTCAGCGGCCGGTCGCGCTGATGGTCCTCGACACGCTGGGACGCGTCGCCGACTGCGTCCCGGCCCGATCGCCGGCGGCTCGCCTCATGTCCGTTCGCTCGTAGGGAAGTTACCTGGGCGCCTCCCACCGCACCGTCGTTCCCCGCCCGCTCCTCGCACCCTCCGCGTCCTCCTCGCGAGGCCCGTCGTCCGTCACCACCAGCCGTACCCCGTCGCGCCCGTCCGCCAGCCGTGCCGTCGCGTCGACCTCCACCTCGATCCGTGTCACCCCCGCCCGTCTGTGCGCCGCCGCGAGCGCGCCGCGCAGGGCGGCCAGCAACTCCCGGCCAGGGGAGTCGCCGACGAGTGTGTCGACCGCGCCCGTGAACCGCACGGAGGGGCGGAAGCCCAGCAGTGCCGCCGCGTCGCCCGTCTCGCGGAGCACCTTGCCGCGGATGCCCGCCGGGCCCTCGGAGGGGGGCTGCTGGAGGGCGAAGATCGTGGTGCGCACCTCCTGGATCGTGGAGTCCAGTTCGTCCACGGCCTTCCCCAACAACCCCTCCAGCGAAAGGCCGTTGCCCGACGTGTCGTTGCCCGATGCGTCGCTCCCCGTCCCCCGTTTGCTCTCTGCCCCCCGCTCACTCTCCGCCGCCCGCCGGCGGGTCGATTCCAGCATCATCTCGGTGGCGAACAGCCGTTGGACGACCAGATCGTGCAGATCGCGGGCGATCCGGTCGCGGTCCTCGTACACCGCGAGCCGCTCCCGGTCGTGCCGCGAGTCCGCGAGCACCAGCGCGAGCGCCGCCTGTGAGGCGAACTGCGTGGCCAGCAGCCGGTCCACCGCGCGGTACGGACGGCCGCCGATCCGGCGGGGCAGGGCCAGTGTGCCGATCAGCTTGCCGCCGCTCTGCAGCGGCAGCATCATGCTCGGGCCGAACCGCGACCGTACACGCGTGGTCATCCGGGGATCGGTCGACGAGTCCTCGATGAACACCGGTTCCCCACCCAGGAGTTGTACGAGTACGGGGGAGCCGGGGGCGATGGTCGTACCGACGATGCCGCCCGGGTCGTCGGCCGCGGACGCGGCGACGACCTCCATCCCGCCCTCGGCGTTGGGCTGGAGCACCACCCCCGCGTGCGCGTCGGCGAGTACCCGGGCGGACTCGGCCACGGTCATCAGCGCGTCGGCCGCGTTCCGGCCGGTCAGCAGCGCGTTGGTGACGGCGGCGGCCCCCTCGATCCACCGCTCGCGCTGCCGGGCCGTTCCGTACAGCCGCGCGGTGCCGAGCGCGCCCGCGGCCTGCGAGGCGAGCACCCGCAGCATGCTCCGGTCCTGCTCGGTGAAGGTGCCGGTCCGCTTCTCCGTCAGATAGAGGTTGCCGAACACCTCGGCGTCCAACTGCACCGGGACGCCGAGGAAGGAGCGCATCGGGGGATGGGTCGGCGGCATCCCGGACGAGCGGGGGTCGGCGGTCAGATCGTCCAGCCGCAGCGGTCCGGAACCGTCGATGAGCGCCCCGAGGAGTCCGGTGTGCCCGTCGGGGAGCCGCCCGATGCGCTGCCGGACGGCGTCGCTCATCCCGGCGGTGAACAGCTCGGTCAGCCCGCCGCGTTCGAGGTCGACGACGCCGAGCGCGCCGTACCGCGCGCCGATCAGCTCGGTGGCGGTGTCCACCACGTGCTGGAGTGTGTCGCGCAGTCCGAGATCCGTACCGATGCCGAGCACCGCCTCCAGCAGCATGGGCAGCCGGTCCCCGGGCGCGCCACCGCCTTCGGATCCCCTGCTCACTCGGCGGGTCAGCGCGCGTTGGCCAGTGGGTTCAGGACCATGGGCTGGACTCTGCCTTCCAGCATCTCCCCGAGACCGAGTACGGCGCAGATGTCGGGCCGTTCCGCGATGGTCACCGGCATGCCCGTCGCGTTGCGCAGCATCTGGTCGAGCCCCGGCAGCAGCGCGCTCCCGCCGACCATCGTGATCCCGCGGTCCGCGAGGTCGGCCACCAGATCGGGCGGGCAGTCGCGCAGCACCTTGCCGATGCCGTCGAGCACCGCCGTCAGCGGTGTGTAGATCGCGTCGCGTACGGCGGCGGTGTCCACCAGCACCGAACGGGCGATGCCGGTCGCCACGTCCCGGCCGTGGATCTCGGTCTGGGTGGGACCGTGCGGGGTGAGGCCGTTGCTGCTGAGCGCCAGTTGGAGCGGGCGCACCGACTGGCTGGGCAGCATCAACTCGTGCTGGTGGCGCAGGTGTTGGATCACCGCGTGATCGATGGCGTTGCCGCCGATAGGGATCCGCTGCGCGGTGACGATCGACCCGAGCGAGAGCACCGCGACCTGGGTGGTCGCCGCGCCGCACACCATGATCATGGTGGCGGTGGGCTGTTCCACCGGCAGTCCGCAGCCGACGGCGGCGGCGATCAGTGTGTCCACCAGCTCGACCCGCCGCGCCCCGAGCCCGACGAGGGTCTCCACGGCGGCCCGTTGGGCGAGCGGATCGCTGTCGTACGGTGTGCAGGCGGCGGCCCGCAGCCGGAAGTTGCGGCGCAACTGGCGGCGGAGTTTGTCGCCGAGGAGATGGCGCAGCATACGCTGGGCCATCTCGACATCGACGACGGTGCCGCCGGTGACGGGACGGGCGACCCGGATGTAGTCGGGGGTGCGGCCCGTCATCTGTTCGGCGAGCGCGCCGACGGCGATGAGCGCGCCGGTACGGGTGTTCACGGCGGCGACACTCGGCTCGTCCACGACGAGCCCGGCCCCCTTCACGAAGACCCGGGTCCTGGCGGCCCCCAGATCGACGGCGATGTGGCAACGGCGCAACTGCTCAAGACTGACGGTCACGGCAGGTTCTCCCGAGAGCGCTGAAGTGCGGAGAGGGCCGGCGGCTGCCCACCCTCTTCGCATCTTGCCGCCCCGCCCCACCACCGTGCCCGCTGGGTTGCGCCGTACGGGCAGGACGACGCGGTACGCGTATCCGGACGACGTATCCGGCCCGGCGGGACCGGACCCGTAGGGGAGGCCCCGGTGACGGCTCGGGGGTGTGGGCGGCGGCGGGCTCAGCGCCGCGGCGGAGGCGCCGGTGACGGTGACCACCGCTGGAGCAGCCCCCAGGTGAACTCCGCGACCGCCTCCCCGTCGTCCGGCAGGGTGAACGCCAGCCCCAGCCGGGTCGGCGCGGTGCCCTCCAGCGGGCGCGCGGGCGGGAAGGCGCGAGCCACCTCGTCGGCGGTGCAGGACCAGGGACGCAGGTCCTCGGCCGTACGCAGCCGGGGCGCGGGCGCGCCGGGTGCCCGTACCAGCCATTCGTTCCATACGGCTCCGCCCGGCGCGACCAGCACCTCGAAGCGCAGATCAGGCCAGAGGGGTACGGGCCACAGCAGGGCGTCGCACTCCAGATCGCCGATCGTCCGCCGGGTGGTGCGCTCCGGCGCGCCGAGCGCGGAACGGTAGCGGTCGAGGGCGCCGCGCGCACGCGGGGAGCGCGCCATCGCCTGCCAGCGCCGGTTGGCCTCGCGCATATCGGTCCGGGAGGCCCCCAGCTCCCGGCGGGCGTCCTCGACCAGGCCGGGCTGATGGTCAGCCATTCGGCGCAGCAGTACGAGCTGGAACGCGAGAGGCCCGCATGGCCCAATGGACGTCATGTGGCCATCCTGGCCTGGAATAGACCACCCCACACAAGATCCTCACAGCCTCGCCATCCACTTTGTTCCGCTCCCGCATAATCTGCGGTCCCCATGGACTACTGCGATCAGTGCCGACGGCACCTCAACGGCGCGCTGACCTGCGCCGGATGCGGCACCCCCGCAGAGGAGCTGCGGCCGGGAAATCCTGTTACGTCCGGGGTGCGACACGATCGTCACCCGGACGGCAGCGATCACGGACCGCGCGCGGAGCGCGAAGAGCGAGCGGAGCCGGCGGTCCCGCTGGACCCGCTGGAAGGCGAGCTGCTGCTCGAACGCGGACGCGAGCCCGAAGATGAACGCGGGCGCGGAGGCAGGCGAAGGCGCGAGCGCGCATCAGCGGCTACCGCTACCGGCGGCCGTGGCAGCCGCCGGATACGTCGTAAACGGAGCCGCCGACTGCTGATCGCCACCCTCGGCGTGCTGTTCGCGATGGGCGCGCTGAGCCTGGCGCGGCTGGCAGTGGAGTCGGGCGGGCGCGACGGCGCCGCCTTCGTGAAGGAGGACACCGCCGTCGATTTCGACGGCGGATACCACGCCACGGACGGCCCCGCCGCGCCCGACGCCCCCGCGCCGATCCCGGGCGCCCCGTCCGGAGCCGCTGGTGGGCCGGACCCGAGAGGCCCGGCGGGCCCGGCCGGAGCGGACGGTCCGACCGTGTCGGGGACATCCACCGCCGGGCCGGGCACGGACGAGGGAAGCGCACACGCGAGTACGGATACGGATCCAGGTGCAGGCGCAGACACCGGTACGGATACGGGCACGAGCAGGGGCGCCGGTGACGACGCCGCCCCGTCCGGCACCCCGGAGCCCGGCGCCACGGCGCGGCCCGACGGGCCCACGGGCACGCCCACGGCGGATGCCACGGCCTCGCCGACCCCTACGGGGAACCCCACGGCCGACCCCGAGCCGGACCCCGAGCCCGAACCCGAGCCGACGGAGACCTGTAGGCGCTTCCTCTGGTGGTGCACCTGAGGCTGTCGGCGCGCCCGAGGCCCAACAGGCCCAACAGGCCCAACAGGCCCAACAGGCCCACGGAACCCACCTGCCCCACCGGCCTGACAGCCCCAAGGGCCTGGCAGCCCCAAGGGCCTAACGGCTCCACCGGCCCAACAGCCCCAGGTCAGACCGGGCTCTCGCCCAGCATCCGCTTCAGCAGATCGCGCAGCGTCCCGCGCTCCTCGGCGGACAGCCCGGCGAGCGGCGCGCCCGCGAAGCCCAGTGACTCCCGCAGCCGCGCCGCCGTCACCCGGCCCTCGTCCGTGGGGGCGGCGAGCTTCACCCTGCGGTCGGCCGGGTCGGGGCGGCGCTCCACCAGGCCGCGCGCTTCGAGCCGGTCCACGATGCCGGTGACATTGGACGGCTCGCACTTCAGCGCCTGCGCGATACGGCGCATCGGCATGGGTTCCAGGGCGAGCAGTCTCAGCACTCGCGCCTGCGCGCCGGTCAGTGAATGCTGGGCGGCAGCGCTCTCGTACCCCTCGTAGAAGCGGGCCACGACGCTGCCGATGAGATCGACGACTTCGAGGGTGAGCGGGTCTGGGTGCGGAGTGGCCATGGACATCAGCGTACCCATTTACTTGACAACATGAAATATGCAGGGCCATTATTGTTTCAGGTGATGAAGCTTTTTTCCTGAGGAGGATCCGCACCATGACCACACTCCCCACATCCGGTCGCGCCTGGCACCTCGTAGCCCGTCCCAACGGCTGGCCCCAGCCGGGCGACGTCGCCCTGCGCGAGGTTCCGGTGACCGAGCCGGGTGAGGGCCGGATCCTCGTCCGCAACCTGCACTTCTCGGTGGACCCGTACATGCGGGGCCGGATGAACGACGTCAAGTCGTACGTCCCGCCGTACCAGCTGGACCAGCCCATGGACGGCGGCGCGGTCGGCGAGGTCATCGCCTCCGGCGCCGAGGGCTTCGCGGTCGGTGACCACGTTCTGCACGGTCTGGGCTGGCGCGAGTACGCCGAGATGCCCGCCGACAAGGCCATCAAGGTCGACGCCGCGGCCGCGCCGCTCCACGCCTACCTCGCGGTCCTGGGCATGACCGGTCTCACCGCGTACGCCGGACTGTTCGAGACCGCGTCCTTCAAGGAGGGTGACGTCGTCTTCGTCTCCGGCGCGGCCGGCGCGGTCGGCAACCAGGTCGGCCAGATGGCCAGGATCAAGGGCGCCTCCCGGGTCATCGGCTCGGCGGGCTCCGACGAGAAGGTCAAGCTGCTCATCGAGGAGTACGGCTTCGACGCGGCCTTCAACTACAAGAAGGGCTCCGTCAAGGACCTGCTCGCCGAGGCCGCGCCCGACGGCATCGACGTCTACTTCGACAATGTCGGCGGCGACCACCTCGAAGCCGCGATCGGCGCGTTCAACCAGAACGGCCGGGCCACCCTCTGCGGTGCCATCGCCCAGTACAACAACACCGAGCCGACCCCGGGCCCGCGCAACCTCGCCCTCGCCATCGGCAAGCGTCTGCGCCTCCAGGGGATGCTGGTCGCGGACCACTACAACCTTCAGCCGGAGTTCTTCAAGGATGTCACCGGCTGGCTCGCCTCCGGTGAACTGAAGTACGACTTCACCGAGGTCCAGAGCATCGAGAAGGGCTTCGACGCCTTCCTCGGCGTGCTGCGCGGTGACAACACCGGAAAGATGATCGTCAGCCTCGGCTGACACCGCCGTACCGACTGAGGCGTGTGCCCGAGGCGCGCGACCCGAGGTGCACGACACGCGCGATCCGAGGGCCGCATCCCGAACCGGGGGATGCGGCCCTCGGTCGTGCCCGCACGCGGACGAAACTCCCGCAGGGCATTGACGTGCGCGGTGTTCGACCTTACGTTCCTGGTTCGAGGGTGCGGCTGTCGTTCGGTATATCGAACGTGAAGAGTGTGAACAAGCGGACGCGGGACGACACGGGAAAGGGGGCGGCCTTCAGTGGGCACCACTCATGGCAGGTGCTGTCGAAGCGCTTCCGCGCCCCCCTCCGCGTTCCCGTTGCCGTTATCTTCCGCGTTCCTGCCCGTGTTTCATATGGTCCTCGCAGTCGACACACACCTTTGAGGGAGTCATGACCCGATCCGCCCGTTTCACCCTGCACCCCGACTTCACCGTCGGTGAGGTGAACCCCCGACTCTTCGGCTCCTTCGTCGAACACCTCGGTCGCTGTGTCTACACCGGTATCCATGAGCCGGGACACCCGACCGCCGACGAGGCCGGTCTCCGTACGGACGTACTCGAACTCATCCGTGAACTCGGCCCCACCGCCATCCGCTACCCCGGCGGCAACTTCGTCTCGGGCTTCCGCTGGGAGGACAGCGTCGGCCCGGTGGACCAGCGTCCGCGCCGGCTCGACCTGGCGTGGAAGAGCACCGAGTCCAACCGCTTCGGGCTCGCCGAGTTCATCGACTTCGTACGCAAGGCGGGACCCGAGGCCGAGCCGATGATGGCCGTCAACCTCGGTACGCGCGGGGTGGCCGAGGCCATCGAGCTCCAGGAGTACGCCAACCACCCCGCCGGCACCGAGCTGTCCGACCGCCGCCGCGCCCACGGCGACAAGGACCCGTACGGCATCAAGCTGTGGTGTCTCGGCAACGAGATGGACGGGCCCTGGCAGACCGGTCACAAGACCGCCGAGGAGTACGGGCGCGTCGCCGCCGAGACCGCGCGCGCGATGCGCCAGATCGACCCCAGCGTCGAACTGGTCGCCTGCGGCTCCTCCGGATCCGGCATGAACACCTTCGCCGAGTGGGAGGCCACGGTTCTCGGCGAGACGTACGACCTCGTCGACTACGTCTCCCTGCACGCCTACTACTGGGAGACGGACGGCGACCGCGACTCCTTCCTCGCCTCGGCGGTGGACATGGAGACGTTCATCGAGAAGGTGGTCGCGACCTGCGACTACGTCGGCGCCCGGCTCAAGTCGAAGAAGAAGATCCACCTCTCCTTCGACGAGTGGAACGTCTGGTACATGGACGAGCCGAACCCGCACGAGGTCGAGGAGTGGCAGGAGGCGCCCCGCATCCTGGAGGACGTCTACTCGGTCACCGACGCCGTCGTCTTCGGCTCGCTGCTGATCGCCCTGCTGCGCCACGCCGACCGGGTGGCGGTGGCCTGCCTCGCCCAGCTGGTCAACGTCATCGCGCCGATCATGACCGAGCCGGGCGGCGCCGCCTGGCGGCAGACCACCTTCTTCCCCTTCGCGCAGGCCGCGAAGTACGGCCGGGGCACGGTCCTGGACGTACGGGTCGACTCACCGACGCACGAGACGAAGAAGCACGGCGAGGCCGACCTGCTGCACGCCACGGCGGTACGGGCCGAGGACGGCACCGTCACGGTCTTCGCCGTCAACCGCAGCCAGACCGAGCCGCTGCCGCTGGAGGTGCTGCTCTCCGGTCTCGACCTGACGACGCTGGTCGAGCACAGCGTCCTCGCCGACGCCGACCCGGAGGCGAAGAACACCCTGGAGAACCAGGAGCGCGTCACCCCGCACGCGGGGGCGGACGCGACGCTGACGGACGGCGTACTGAAGGCGACGCTGGAGCCGCTCTCCTGGAACATGATCCGACTGGCCTGATCGAACGCCTCCCCGCCGGCCCCGAACCGGGGCCGGCGGGGACCGGCGGTCACCAGCGGAAAATCAGAATGATCACGCCGAAGAATCCCAGAAGTCCCAGCGGCACGATTCTTCCCGAAGTACCTGTACGCCGCGCCTCCAGGCGGGTGAGCCGGGAAATGACGCGTGCGTTCAGAAAAGCGGCGACGACGCAGAATCCGAGCCACAGCGGTTCGAACATCCAGCTCGGTGATTCGGCGTAGAAGCCGTGACCCAGGAGCCATGTCTCGACCCGGCTCATCCCTATGGCTATGAACACCGCCGGGGTCCATGGCATGCAGAGGACCATGGCCAGGAAGCGTGCATTGGAATGCGGGTCGCCGACCATGCGGAAAGTCGTGGAGGAGTCTCGCTGGAACCTGGAACCTGGAACGCTGCTTGGCGTCGAGCAGGCCGTAGTAGGGCGATAGAGCCGATGCCTCTATGGATGCTGGTCGGCCGGAGTGCCGTTCCGCCGGCTCCGGTTGAGGTGTCCTCGACGCGTACGCGTACGCGTACACGTACGCGCTCGCGGCCTCACGCGGATGAGGCGTGAGTCGGCCCGGAGGGAGGAGAGCTTCGTACGAGTTTTACTTCCTCTTGTCCCTCCCGTGGTTGATGTGATGCGCGAACGTCGGCATCGGCTGCCAGAGGTCGTTCATGTGAAGGTCGGGACTGACGCGGGGAAGCCCTCGCGGACTTCAAGTCGGTGAATTCAAAGGCCATATGAGGTCAGGGAAGTGCGCGTGAACCATTGACGCGCAAGCGCTTCGACTCTAACTTCCGGTTCGAAGCCGCGAGCGGAGTTCGATATCCCGAACGCCCTCTGATCCCCTCAGATCTTTCCGCCCCCCCACACCGTCAGGAGAGTCCGTGTGAGCACCACCTTCCGCAGAAGTCCGTTCCACGCCATCCCCGGTCCCTGCGCCGGCTACCGGTCATGACGCGCGCTCACCGTCATGCGCGCCGCTCGCCGGTTCTTCTGCTGTCCCTGCTCGCCCTGCTGCTCGCCGCTTTCGCGGTCCTGCCCGCGGGGGCGGTGGAGGGGCGTTCGTATGTCAATCCTGTCAAGGCGCAGAAGGGGGCGGACCCCTGGATCCAGTACCACGACGGTCTTTACTACCTGATCACCACGTCCTGGACGTCCGAGCTGACCATGCGGAAGTCGCCCACCCTGGCCGGGCTCCCGGCCGCGCCGAGTGTCCGGGTGTGGAGCGACTCCACCTCCTCGCGCTGCTGCAACATGTGGGCGCCGGAGATGCACTTCTTCAACGGCCGCTGGTATCTGTACTACGTGGCGGGCCAGGGCATCGTCGACTACAACCCCACCCAGCGCGTCCATGTGCTGGAGAGCGCGGGCAGCGATCCGATGGGCCCGTACACCTACCGGAACCAGCTCGGCGGTGGCTGGATGCTCGACGCCACGCCGCTGGCGCTCAACGGTGATCTGTATCTGCTGGGCAGTGCGAGCGGTGGCGGTACGCAGAACCTGGTCATCGCCCCGATGAGCAACCCGTACACACTCAGCGGCGGTTTCTCGACCATCTCCACCCCCACCCATGGCTGGGAGAGGTCGGGTGCCCCGGTCAACGAGGGGCCGGAGATCCTGCGGCGCGGCGGGAAGGTCTTCGTCATCTACTCGGCCAGTGGCTGCTGGACGCCCGATTACACCCTGGGGCAGCTCACCTACACCGGAGGAGATCCGCTGAGCGCGGCGGCCTGGACGAAGAAGGCCACGCCCGTCTTCGGCCGGAACGACTCGGCGCGGGTCTACGGCCCCGGTCACAGCGGGTTCTTCACCTCACCGGACGGGACCGAGAGCTGGATCGTCTACCACGCCAATGACGCGGTGGGCGACGGCTGTGACAACGGCCGCACCACCCGGGCCCAGAAGTTCACCTGGAAGGCCGACGGCACACCGGATTTCGGCACCCCGGTCGCCCTCGGCGCCACACTTCCCGGGCCCGCCGGGGAGAGCGCGACCACCCCCACCGCCTACACCCTGGTGAACCGCAACAGCGGCAAGTGCCTTGATGTGGAAGGTGGTTCGACGGCGGACGGTGCCAACGTCCGCCAGTGGGCCTGTGACGGTGGTACCAGCCAGCGCTGGCGGATCGAGGACCTGGGCGACGACACCAGCCGACTGGTCAATGTCGCCGGTGGAAAGGTGCTGGACACGGCGGACTGCTCCGTCGCGGACGGCGCCGATCTGCGCCAGTGGTCCTGGCTCGACACGATCTGCCAGACCTTCCGGTTCGTCGTCACCGATCAGGGCGGCTGGGTACGGATCGTGGGCGCCCGCAGTGGCAAGGTCGCGGATGTCGCCGACTGTTCCTCTGCCGACGGGGCGGACGTACGGCAGTGGGCGTGGCTCGACAACACCTGCCAGCAGTGGCAGTTGAGGCCGGTCTGAGACCGGTCCGAGGCCCGGTCCGAGGCCGGCCGAACGAGTGGGTGTCGCGGGCCGCTCCCTGGCGAGTGGCCCGGCCGTTCTCGCGTCCTCGGCCTTCGCCGGCCCTTCGATGAGCAGGAAGCAACGGTCCGGATGGCGGGACGTGACCGCGAGCTGTGTCACCGGCCGCCGGTAGGGTGCACCCCATGCATGACCTCGGGGCCGGATTCGGCTACTTGATGAAGGGCCAGCGGTGGGTCACCCGCCATGGCCGCAGGTTCGGTTTCGGGCTGCTGCCCGGTCTGGTGACCCTCGTGCTCTACGCGGGCGCGCTGATCGGCCTCGGCTACGGCGCGGACAATCTGGCGGCCTGGGCGACGCCCTTCGCCGACGGCTGGTCCTCGCCCTGGCTCGGCCTGTTCCGGGGCTTCCTGACCGTGCTGGTCTTCGTACTCGGTCTGTTCCTCGCGGTGATCAGCTTCACCGCCGTGACCCTGCTGATCGGCCAGCCGTTCTACGAGTCGCTCTCGGAGGACGTCGACCGCGAACAGGGCGGCGAGGTGCACGAGTCGGGGCTGCCGCTCTGGCACGAGCTGTGGATATCGGCCCGGGACAGCGCGCGGATCCTGGTCCGGGTGGCGCTGTACGGAGTGGTGCTCTTCGCCCTCGGTTTCATCCCGGTCATCGGGCAGACGGTCATCCCCGTGCTCGGCTTCTGTGTCTCCGGGTTCTTCCTGACGGAGGAGGTGACGGCGGTGGCGCTGGCCCGCCGGGGCGTCGAGCTGAAGGAGCGCCTCACCCTGCTGCGGGGGCGCCGGATGCTGGCCCTCGGCTTCGGTGTGCCGCTCACCCTCGCCTTTCTCGTACCGGTCGTCGCGGTGTTCCTGATGCCGGGCGCGGTCGCCGGGGCGACGCTGATGGCACGTGAGCTGACCGGTGACGGGGCCGGGGCCGGGGACACGGACCCGGAGCGGGACCCGGAGCGGGAGCCCGCGCAGGGCTCGGCTCGGGGTCCCGCTCCGGAGGGCGAGGGCACCACCCGTACGGTCAGCTCCTAGCCCTCGAGGCCGAGCCCTCGATTCCCGGCCCTCAGCGCTTCGCCCCGGCCGCCACCGTGATGATCTTCCGCACCTGCGCGACGATGTCGAGCCGGTTCTGTATGAACTCCGGGTCGCTCACCGTTCCCGTCGCCGGGTCGGTGTTCCCCGCGCCGAACTCCAGTACCGGCGTGTGGACATGGCCGCCGGGGATGTCGCGGCCGAGCCGGTCGCGCAGCAGGGTCGCGCGGTAGGCGATCTCGTTGGACAGATAGTCGCCGCCGCCCCCGGCACGGGCCGTGGAGCCGGGCGTCGGCCCGTCCGGCCGGTCCACCGGGGCGGTGCCGCCCGCCGGGATCTCGGTCACCGAGGTGTTGACGTGCACCGGGAACCGTCCGGTGTCCGCCGCCTCGATCGCGCGGTACGGCAGGGTGCTCGCCGTCCACTGCGGCTGCGACGCCGGATCGGTCACCGGGATGGTCCCGGTCTCCGACACGTTGTCGTTGTCCTCGAAGCCGCCGCGCCAGGCACCGTTGAACCGCTCGATGTCGAACCGGCCGGGACCGCCCTGGCTGACCGTCGCGAAGAGATCGGCACCGGACAGCGGTCCGCGCAGGGTCTGCTCGACCGTACCGTCGGCGAAGTCCCGCCAGCGGACGGGGAAGACGGCGGTCTCGATACGGGCGGGCCCGTCGGCCGTGTTGATCAGTGTGCCGTCCAGCGCCAGCGCGACGGCCCCCGACGGATTGCTGATCCGGATGTCACGGTCGAGTGTGAACGGGTCGAAGCCCGTCACCACGATCCGCTTGACCCGCTTGCCGTCCGCGGTCGTCTCCGAGGGGAACGCCATCGAGTCCTGGCCGCGCGAGGAGCGCTCCAGCTTCCCGAGCAGCGCCGCCCGCGCCGCGTCGGAGAGCGCGAACCCCGGCTGCCACGACCGCAGTTCACGGGTCATCCCGATCCGGGCCCAGTACAGCGGCCGGTCGTCGTCCCGGCTGAGATCGCCCTGTACGGCCCCGCGCCCCTGCGCCCGGTCCACCGCCCGCTGCCACAGCCGCGCCCCCTCGCGCACGACCGCGCGCCCGGCCTCGGCGTACGAACCGGCCGCGCCCAGCGACCGCGCGAACTCCGGTGCCACCGCGGCGAATCCGCCGCGCCTCAGGATCTCCTGGGGTGCGGCCCGGTCGAGTCGCCGCTCCTCGACCGTGAACGTCGCGAAGGCGCGGGCGGATCGGGCGGGCTGGGCGGTGGCGGACGGCGGGGGAGTGGCCAGGGAGAAGGCGGTGGCGGTGAGGAGCACGAGCGCGACCGGTCCCGGCCGTACACGGAGACGGCGTTCGGGGATACGGCGCTCGGGGATACCGCGCGCGGGGTTCGGGCCGAGGGGGCGTATGAGGTTCATGTGGGGGGATTCCTTCCGGCGGATAACGGAATTATCGCGCCCGGACGACCCCGATGACCATGGGGCCCGGCGGGAGATCTCGTGTGGGTCCGGTCAGGGGCGCGGCTCCTCGCCCCCGCCGCCGTCCCCCGCCCGCAGCAGGGTCAGGAAGTCGCGGAACGCCGCCGCCATGTCCACCGCGTCCGGGTCCAGCAGCCACTGGTACTGGAGGCCGTCCATCACCGCCGCCAGCAGCGGCGCCGCCTGCTCCGGGGTGAGCCCGCCGGGCAGCCGCTCGCCGAACTCGGCGCGCAGGACACCGGCCATCTCGGCGCGCACCTGCGTGTAGCGACGGGCGAAGAAGTCACCGGTCGGGTGGTCCTCCGTCACGCTCTCGCCGAGCAGGGCGGAGAAGGTCCGTACGATCCCGGGGCGCATCGCGTTGTACTCCACCAGCGAGGTCATCAGCTCCAGCCGCCACCCGCTCCCGCCTCCCGTGTCCCACTGGTCGCGCTCTCCCAGTACGGCGACGAGGAGCGCCTCCTTCGTGGGGAAGTAGTGCAGCAGTCCCTGCTGGGTGAGGCCGACGCGCTCGGCGATCGCCCCCAGGGTCGCGCCCCGGTAGCCGCGCTCCGCGATCACTTCGAAGGCGGCGCGGAGGATCTCCGCCCGCCGCTCCTCGTTTCTGGCTCGCACCACGGATGGCCCACCTGCCTCAAATTACGAATGAATAACGAACTTTACTCACCTACAGATTCTCCGCTCATCATGTAACCATTCATCAGGACTTCGATACTTCGATCCAATCGACGTGGAGGTACGGACGTGGCAGGCACCCCCGACCCCAAGGCCGACGACCGGGCGCGCGAGGCGGCCGTCGAGACCGCGCTCGGCAAGCTGGATCTGGAGGCGAAAACGAGGTTGCTGGCGGGGCAGGACATGTGGTCGTTGCCGGCGCTCCCGGAGATCGGGCTGGGCTCGCTGGTGATGTCGGACGGCCCGATCGGGGTACGGGGTGTGCGGTGGACGGCGGACGACCCGTCGATCGCGCTGCCGTCGCCGACGGCTCTGGCCGCGACCTGGGACCCGGGGCTGGCGCGGCGGGCGGGGCGGCTGCTGGCGCAGGAGGCGCGGCGCAAGGGCGTGCACGTACTGCTGGCCCCCACCGTCAATCTGCACCGGTCCCCGCTGGGCGGGCGCCACTTCGAGGCGTACAGCGAGGATCCGTATCTGACGGGTGAGATCGGTACGGGGTACGTGGCGGGGGTCCAGGAGGGCGGGGTCGGGACGACCGTCAAGCACTTCGTGGCCAACGACGCCGAGACCGACCGCTTCACCGTCGACAACCTCGTCGCCGCCCGCCCGCTGCGCGAGCTGTATCTCGCGCCCTTCGAGGCCATCGTGAAGAACGCCCACCCGTGGGGCATCATGGCCGCGTACAACCGGGTCAACGGCGTGACCATGACCGAACACCGCTACCTCCAGAACGAAGTCCTGCGCGGTGAATGGGGCTTCGACGGGTACATCGTCTCCGACTGGCTCGCCGCCCGCGACACCGTGGGCGCCGTCAACGGCGGCCTCGACGTCGCGATGCCGGGACCGCGGACCGTGTACGGGGAGGCCCTCGCCGCCGCCGTACGCGCCGGGCAGGTCGAGGAGTCCGTGGTCGACGGCGCCGTACGCAACGTCCTGCTGCTCGCCGCCCGCGTCGGGATCCTCGACGGAGCCCCCGCCGTGGTCGCCCAACTCCCCCCCGAGACGGACGGGGTGGCCCTGGCCCGCGAGATCGCCCGGCGCGCCTTCGTCCTCGTCCGCAACGAGAACGGCACACTGCCGCTGGCCCCCACCGGCACCGTCGCCCTGCTCGGCGCCGCCGCGCGCGACGCCCGCGTCCTCGGCGGCGGTTCGGCACAGGTCTTCCCCACTCGTATCGTCTCCCCGCTCGACGGTCTCACCGAGGCGCTCCCGGACGGCGCCCTGACGTACGCGATCGGCGCCGACCCCAGCGACGAACTCGCCGGTGCCGACAAGGGGTTCACCCTCAGCGCCGTCTGCCGCGACGCCGAGGGGCGGGTCCTGGGGACCGCCTCGGCCCCCGGCGGTCAGATCCAGTGGGTGGGGGCGGACCTGCCGGACGGCGTGGCGTACGAGGCGCTGCACAGCGTCGAGTTGACCGGCAGCCTCACCCCGCGCGAGAGCGGCGAACACTCTTTCGGCACGAAGGGGCTGGGCGGCTTCGTCCTCACCGTGGGCGGCGAGGTCCTCTTCGACGGTACGGAGGAACCCGGCGAGTCCGGCGACCCGTTCGAGGACTTCTTCGGCGCCCCGGTCGACCGCGCCCACGCCGTACTCACCGAGGGCGAGCGGGTCGAGGTCTCACTCCTGCACACCGTCTTCAAGCCGGCCGAGACCCCGATCAGGGCCGTCTCCTTCTCGCTGCTCCACCTCGGCCCGCGCCACGACCCCGACGAGCTGATCGCGGAGGCCGTCGAGGCCGCCCGTACCGCCGACACCGCCGTCGTGGTGGTCGCCACGACGGAACGGGTCGAGTCCGAGGGCTTCGACCGTACCTCGCTGGCGCTCCCCGGCCGCCAGGACGACCTGGTGCGCGCGGTCGCTGCGGTCAACCCGAACACCGTCGTGGTCGTCAATTCCGGCTCCCCGGTGGAGCTTCCGTGGCGTAACGACGTCGCCGCCGTCCTGCTCGGCTGGTTCCCCGGCCAGGAGGGCGGCTCGGCCCTCGCCGACGTCCTGCTCGGCGCGGCCGAGCCCGGCGGCCGGCTGCCCACCACCTGGCCGGTCTCCCTCGACGATGTGCCGGTCTCGGAGGTCACCCCGACGGACGGCGAACTCCCCTACACCGAGGGCGTGTTCATCGGCTACCGAGCCTGGGAGCGCGCGGGAACCGTCCCCGCGTACCCCTTCGGCCACGGCCTCGGCTACACCGACTGGGAGTACGAGTCGATCGCGGCCACCCCCGACGAGGTCACCGTCCGGCTGCGCAACACCGGTACCCGGACCGGCCGCGAGGTCGTCCAGATCTATCTGGCCCCGGTCGCGGACACCGTCGAACGCCCCGCCCGCTGGCTGGCCGGCTTCGCCGCGGCCGAGGCGGGCCCCGGCGAGCGCGCCGAGGTCCGGATCCCGCTGCCCCGCCGCGCCTACGAGATCTGGGACGAGGCGTCGGACTCCTGGACCTTCGTCCCGGGCGCGTACGAGGTCCAGGCGGCCGCGTCCCTCGCCGACACCCGCCTGACCGGCCTGGTGGAGGCGGTCTGAGAACGCACGGCGGAGCCGACGGGTTCAATGGGCGGCGAAGCCGACGGGCTTATTGACGGCGAATCCGACGCGCTATTGGACGGCGAATCCGACGCGCTTATTGACGGCGAATCCGACGCGCTTATTGGACGGCGAAGCCGTACGTCGTCGTGGAGGTGAACACCTCGCCGGGCCGCAGCACCGTGCTCGGGAACGACGGCTGGTTCGGGGAGTCCGGGAAATGCTGGGTCTCCAGCGCGATGCCCGCGCAGGGCCCGTACGGCTGCCCGTCGAAGTGGTCGCCGGTGTAGAGCTGGATGCCCGGCTCGGTCGTCGTGATGGTCATCAGCCGTCCCGACACCGGGTCGTACAGCTCGGCGGCGGGGGAGCCGGGGGAGGCCGGGGCGTCCAGGACGAAGTTGTGGTCGTACCCCGGCCCCACCCGGCGCCGCTCGCGGAAGTCGAAGCGGGTGGCGTCGACCGGGGTCAACTCCCCGGTGGGCAGGGCGGATCCGTCCACCGGGGTGATCCGGCCCGCCGCGATCCGCAGCTCGTGCCCGGTCGCCGGGCCGCTGTCCTCGCCGCCCAGGTTCCAGTAGGTGTGGTTCGTCAGGTTGAGGTGGGTGGGGGCGTCGGTCACCGCGCGGTAGTCGATGCGCAGCGCGCCGTCCTCGTCCAGTGTGTATGTCGCGGACAGCTCCACCCGGCCGGGGAAGCCCTCCTCGCCGTCCTGGCTGACCAGGGAGAGCCGTACGCCGTACGGACCGGCGGGCTCGGCGTCCCACACGCGCCGGTCGAAGGCGTCGTCGCCGCCGTGCAGTGTGTTCGGGCCCTCGTTGGCGGTGAGCCGGTGGACCGTGCCGTCGAGGGTGAAGGACGCGCCCGCGATGCGGTTCGCGTACCGGCCGACGAGCGCTCCGAGATACCGGCCCCGGCCGCCCGGGTAGTCCTGGACGTCGGGGAAGCCGAGCGCCACATTGACGGTCCGCCCGTCCCGGTCGGGGATCTCGACCGACTGCACGGTGCCGCCGTACGTCAGCAGGCCCAGCCGGGTACCGGCCCGTTCGAGGGTCCAGCGGTCGATGGGCGTACCGTCGGCTGTCGCGCCCACGCGCTCCGCGCTCATGTCAGTCACGATCAAGAACCTTACGCCCGGAGCCCGACCCCCCGCCGGGGGGCCCACCGGCTACACGGGAGGCAGGCGCTCCGCGGGGAGCTCCGCCGCCGTGATGTTCCGGTACGCCAGCTCCGCCAGCCGGCTCTGGCCGTCCTTGCTGGGATGGAACCAGTCCCACTGGCTGAGCTGCCCCTCGTCGAACCGGTAGCCGAAGACCGCGCCGCCGTCGTACCGGCAGCGGGAGTCCTTCGCGCACACGTCCTTCAGCACGCCGTTGTACGCCACCACCCGTTCGTACACCGTCTCCCGCCGCTCCCGCGCGCGCTCGCTCATGTCCTGCGCGTCCCCGAGCATCGACGCGCAGAGCCCGAGCTTCCAGACCTGCATGCCCATCGGGCTGCCCCGGCCGGTGGACCAGAGCCGTTTGAGGTCGGGCACGCTCGCCACGTACACCTGCGCCGTGGGCGTTGCCGCGCGCAGCCGCCGCATCGATGTCTCGAAGGAGGCGCGGAAGTCGGCGACCGGGGTCATCTGCTCCGGGGTGTCCCGGCAGGCGTCGTTGGCGCCCGCCATGACCGTGACCAGTGCGGGTTCGTGCCGCGCTGCCGCTGTCATCTGGTCGGGAAGATCGGCCATCACGGCGCCGGTCGCGGCGAGGTTCCAGCTCTTCTCCGCGACGGCCGGGGCGCCGAGGAGCCGGACCGCGAGGCTGTTCACCCCGCTGTCGGTGCCGGTCGCCCAGGAGACCTCAGGGCAGTCCGCGAGGACCGTACAGGCGTCGAAGCCGCGGGTGATGGAGTCGCCGACGGCGGCGATCGAGGCGGGGGCGGGGTTCCAGACGGGGGTGGGGCGCGGGGAGGGGCTCGGGCGCCCCGCCGCCGAGTCGGGCGCCGGGGCGCCCTCGGAGACGCAGCCCGCGAGTACGCCGGTCCCGGCGAGGACGAGGGCGACGAGGGCGGTGAGGCGGGGGCGGGTGCGTGGACCGCGTTCCCGGCGCCCGTTCTTCCGGCCCGGACTCCGACGGTTCTCCCGCATCGCGGCCCCTTCTCGTTCGTACCTTCGGGCGGTCCTTCGGGCGGTTCGTGCCCCGCTCGGTGTCCGAGGGCGCCCCCATGCGTGAAAGCTTCGCGCATATCCGTCCCCGGAGCGACGGTACGTCACTCCGGGCCCCTTGCCGCACGGTAGCTTTTGCCACGTCGAACCAGAGGGGGGCCGGTCTGGTGGCGCCGGTAAATTACATCACGTCACATACTGTCCCTTTTGTGGAGTTTCTCTCCCGATGCTGTTTACTGAGGGCCGCTGGGGAAAGGCGAACCTCGTCCCACACTGGAGGTCCCGGTGACGACACGTGGAGTTCTGTACATTCACTCCGCACCGCGCGCGATGTGCCCGCACGTCGAGTGGGCGGTGGCGGGGGTGCTCGGCCTGCGCGTCCAGCTCGACTGGATCCCGCAGCCGGCCTCGCCCGGCACCTGGCGGGCCGAGGTCTCCTGGAAGGGCCGGGCGGATGCCGCGTCCAAGATCGCGTCAGCCCTGCGCGGCTGGCGGATGCTCCGCTTCGAGGTGACGGCGGAACCCTGCGCCACGGCCGAGGGCGAGCGCTACAGCGCCACCCCCGACCTGGGCATCTTCCAGGCCGTCACCGGAATGCACGGCGACATCCTGATCCCCGAGGACCGGCTGCGCGCCGCTCTCGCCCGCGCGCAGCGCGGCGAGACACAGCTGGAGGCGGAGGTCGCGAAGCTGCTCGGCAAGCCGTGGGACGACGAGCTGGAGCCGTTCCGGTACGCGGGTGAGGGCGCCCCGGTCCGCTGGCTGCACCAGGTCGTCTGAGCGCCCGGAAGCGGTCCGAGCGGCCCGGATGGCGTGCGGGATCCAGCCGTCCGTCGCCCTACGGTGGTGCCATGACTGATCAACTTGCGGTGGCCGTCCTCGGCACCGGCATCATGGGCGCCGCGATGGCCCGCAACCTCTGCCGCACCGGCCACGACGTCCGCGTCTGGAACCGCACCGCCGCCAGGGCCGAGCCCCTCGCCGGGGACGGCGCGCGGCTCGCCGCGACCCCCGCCGAGGCCGTGGCCGGCGCCGATGTGATCCTCACGATGCTGTACGACGGCCCCGCCGCCATGGTGGCGATGACCGCCGCCGCCCCCGCCCTGAAGCCCGGCGCGGTCTGGCTCCAGTCCACGACGGTGGGCGCCGAGGCCGTCGCCCCGCTGGCCGCCCTGGCGGGCCGGCACGGCCTGCTCTTCGTCGACGCCCCGGTCCTCGGCACCAGGGCCCCCGCCGAGAGCGGCCGGCTGCTGATCCTCGCGGCGGGCCCCGAGGCGGCCCGCGCCCCGCTCGCCACGGTCCTGGACGCCGTCGGCGACCGTACCGTCTGGCTCTCCGAGGACGGCTCCACCGGCGCCGCCAGCCGTCTCAAGCTCGTCTGCAACAGCTGGGTCCTGGCACTCACCCACGGCGCGGCCGAGGCGCTCGCCCTGGCCGAGGGGCTCGGCGTCGACCCCCGCCACTTCCTGGAGGCCGTCGCCGGCGGTCCGCTGGACTGCGGCTACCTCAGGGCGAAGTCCACCGCGATCCTCGACGGCGACTACACCCCCAGCTTCACCGTCACCACCGCCGCCAAGGACGCCCGCCTCATCGCCGCCGCCGCCGAGTCCGCGGGCGTACGCCTGGACGTCGCGGCGGCCGGTGCCGAACGCTTCCGCCGCGCGGAGGCCCAGGGCCACGGCGGGGACGACATGGCGGCGACGTACTTCGCGAGCTTCGACCGCTGACGGCCCGACCGCGACGGCCCGCGCGTACGCGTACGGCGAAGGGCGCCCGCCCCGGAACCTCCCGGGGCGGGCGCCCTTCGCCGTACAGGACGGGATCAGATCGTCCGCAGGGCCAGCACCACGTTGTGGCCGCCGAAGCCGAACGAGTTGTTGATCGCCGCGATCGTGCCGCCCGGGAGCTGACGGGGCTCGCCGGTGACGACGTCGGCGTCGACCTCCTCGTCGAGGTCGTCGAGGTTGACCGTCGGCGGGGCCGTGCGATGGTAGAGCGCGAGGGCCGTGGCCACGGTCTCGATACCGCCCGCGCCGCCCAGGAGATGGCCGGTCATCGACTTCGTCGCCGAGATGGCGATGTGGTCGAGATCGTCGCCCAGGACCCGGCGCAGTGCCTTGATCTCCGCGATGTCGCCCTGCGGGGTCGAGGTGGCGTGCGCGTTGAGGTGCATGATCTCGGCGGGCTTGAGGTCCGAGGAGTCCAGCAGGTTCTGCATGGCCTTCGCGATACCGCGGCCGGTGGGCTCGGGCTGCGCGATGTGGTGGGCGTCGGAGGAGAGGCCCTGGCCGAGGATCTCGCAGTAGACGCGCGCGCCACGCCGGGCGGCGTGTTCGGCGGACTCCAGTACGAGGATGCCGGCGCCCTCACCCATGACGAAGCCGTCGCGGCCCTTGTCGTAGGGGCGGGAGGCGGCGGTGGGGTTCTCGTTGTTCTTGGACATCGCCATCATGTTGGCGAAGGCCGCGATGGGCAGCGGGTGGATGGCCGCTTCCGTACCACCGGCGACGACGATGTCGGCGCGGCCGGTACGGATCATCTCCACCGCGTAGCCGACGGCCTCGGCGCCCGAGGCGCAGGCCGAGACGGGGGTGTGCACGCCCGCGCGGGCGCCCACCTCCAGGCTGACGTTGGCCGCGGGGCTGTTGGGCATGAGCATGGGCACGGTGTGCGGGGAGACCCGGCGCTCGCCGCGTTCCTTGAGCACGTCGTACTGGTCGAGCAGGGTGGTCACGCCGCCGATGCCGGAGGCGACCACGGTGCCGAGCCGATCGGGGTCGACAGAGGTGTCCTCGCCGGCCCTGGCGGTGAAGCCCGCGTCGCCCCAGGCCTCCCTGGCCGCGATCAGCGCGAACTGCGCCGAGCGGTCCAGCTTGCGGGCGAGCGGGCGGGGCAGGACCTCACTCGGGTCGACGGCGGCGGTGGCGGCGATACGGACCGGCAGGTTCGCGAAGCGCTCGCCCTCCAGGTGCCGTACTCCGGAGCGGCCCGCGAGCAGACCTTCCCAGGTCGAGGCGCTGTCGCCACCCAGTGGTGTGGTTGCGCCGATACCGGTGACGACCACGGTGCGATTGGTCGGGCTCACTGGAATTCTTTCTCCACGTGTAGAGGGTGCTGAATTTTTACGGCGCCACCACCGGGTGGCGTCAACCGCACTGCTGTTGGATCAGCTCTGGTGCTTGGCGATGTAGTCGGCGGCGTCGCCGACCGTCTTCAGGTTCTTGACGTCGTCGTCCGGGATCTTCACGTCGAAGCGCTCTTCGGCGGCTACGACGACCTCGACCATGGACAGCGAGTCGACGTCCAGGTCATCGGTGAAGGACTTCTCCAGCTTGACGTCCTCGGTGGGGATACCGGCGATCTCGTTGACGATCTCGGCGAGACCCTCGACGATCTCTTCCTGGGTGGCGGCCATGTGGCGCTCCTTTGTAGTCAGCGGGTTGGGGGTTGGCGGAAGGCGCTCCGGAAGGATCCGGTGTGCCTAGGGGAGGGTAACGACCGTCGCGGCGTAGACGAGACCCGCCCCGAAGCCGATGACGAGCGCGGTGTCGCCGCTCTTCGCCTGTCCGGTCGCCAGGAGCCGCTCCATCGCGAGCGGGATCGAGGCGGCCGAGGTGTTGCCGGTGGTTTCCACATCACGGGCGACCGTGACGCTGTCCGGCAGTTTGAGGGTCTTCACCATCGAGTCGATGATCCGCATATTGGCCTGGTGCGGAATGAAGACGTCCAGTTCGGCGGAGGTGATTCCGGCGGCGTCCAGCGCCTGCTGGGCCACCTTGGCCATCTCGAAGACGGCCCAGCGGAAGACCGCCTGGCCCTCCTGCGTGATGGCCGGGAACTTCCCCGTACCGCCGCGGTACTCGTCCCACGGGACGGTCTGCTTGATGGTGTCGGACTTGTCGCCCTCCGAGCCCCAGACCGTCGGGCCGATCATCGGCTCCTCGGCCGGGCCGACGACCACGGCGCCCGCGCCGTCGCCGAACAGGAAGGCCGTCGCGCGGTCCTCCGGGTCGGTCAGGTCGGAGAGCCGCTCGACCCCGATGACCAGGACATGGCTCGCCGATCCCTCGACGACCATGCCCTTGGCCAGGGTCAGTCCGTAACCGAACCCGGCGCAGCCCGCCGAGATGTCGAACGCGGGCGGCTTGCCCGCGCCGATCCTGTCGGCGATCTCGGTCGCGATGGCCGGGGTCTGCTTGAAGTGCGAGACGGTCGAGACGATCACACCGTCGATCTGCTCGGGCGTGATCCCGGCATCGGCGATGGCCTTGCCGGACGCCTCGATGGACATCGCGGCGACGGTCTCCTCCGGGGAGGCCCAGTGCCGGCTCGCGATGCCGGAGCGGGAGCGGATCCACTCGTCGGACGAGTCGATCGTTTCGAGGATCACCTCGTTCGGCACGACACGGGTCGGCCGGTACCCGCCGACACCCATGATCCGTGCGTACGGGGCGCCCTTGCTGGGCTTGATCTTCGACATGCGCTCAGGCTCCCAGTTCGGCCGCGGAGGAGTGCTCGGCGATCAGCGCGCGGGCCGCTTCGAGGTCGTCGGGCTTCTTCAGCGCGAGGGTCTTCACACCGGGCAGGGCGCGCTTGGCGATCCCCGTCAGGGTGCCGCCGGGGCACAGCTCGATCAGCGCCGTCACCCCCAGCGCGCGGAAGGTATCCATGCACAGGTCCCAGCGGACCGGGTTGGCTACCTGGCCGACCAGCCGCGTCACGATGTCGGAGCCGGTCGTGAGGGTCTGCCCGTCCCGGTTCGAGACATACGGTACGACGGGATCGGCGGCCTCGACGGACGCGACGGCCGATTCGAGGGCCACCACGGCGGGGGCCATGTGCTCCGTGTGGAACGCGCCGGCGACCTTGAGGGCCACCACCCGCCGTACGCCCTCGGGCTTGTCCTCCGCGAGCGCCGCGAGCTGTGCGAGTGTGCCCGCCGCGACGATCTGGCCCGCGCCGTTCACATTGGCCGGGGTCAGTCCGAGCTTCTCCAGATGCGCGAGCGTGCTCTCCGGCTCGCCGCCGAGCAGCGCCGACATCCCGGTCTCGGACACGGCGGCGGCCTCGGCCATCGCCAGACCGCGGGCGCGTACGAGCCGTATGGCCGTGTCGTCGTCGAGCACACCGGCGAGTGCCGTGGCCGCCAGCTCGCCGACGCTGTGTCCCGCCGTGGCGCCGACCGTACGTACGAGCTCCTCGGCGGCCGGGAAGAGCTGCCGGGCCGACAGCAGCGCCGCCGCCACCAGCAGGGGCTGCGCGACCGCGGTGTCGCGGATCTCGTCCGCGTCGGCGTTCGTTCCGTAGTGGACCAGGTCCAGGTCGATGGCGGCCGACCAGGACCGCAGCCGGTCTTCGGCACCGGGCAGATCGAGCCAGGGGGTCAGGAAGCCGGGCGTCTGAGCGCCTTGGCCGGGAGCGACGAGTACGAGCACCCTCACACTCTCTCTTGCGAACGGCCCTCACCGCCCGTGGGGACAGGAACGAAGAACCGTTGGGGGAATTGTTGGAGTACGACAAAAGTCTAGGACTGGGGATCCCCGTCGGCCAAGCGCCCCAGGATCAGCGCAATCCGCAGCGTGAACGCCGACCTGACATCGGAGGGTGACCAGCCGGTGACGTCAGTCACACGTCGTAGCCGGTAGCGCACGGTGTTGGGATGAACGAAGAGCATTCGTGCCGCGCCCTCCAGACTGCTCGCCTGCTCAAGATAGACACTCAGAGTCTCCAGCAGCGCCGAGCCCGCCTCTTCCAGCGGTCTGTAGATCTCCTCCACCAGTTGGACGCGCGCGGCAGGATCCGAGGCGATCGCGCGTTCCGGCAGCAGATCGTCCGCGAGGACCGGGCGCGGGGCGTCCTGCCAGGCGAAACACGCCTTGAGCCCGGCGGCGGCGGCCTGTGCGGACCGGGTGGCCGCCAGCAGATCGGGCACCACGGGGCCCGCGACGACCGCGCCCGCCGCGTACGGGCCGATCAGTGCCCTGGCGACCTGGAGGGGGTTGTCGCTGCCGCCGGCGATCACCACGAGCCGGTTGCCCAGCACCCCGGTCAGGACCTGCACCTTGGCGGCCCGGGAGGCCCGGCGGATCGCCTCCACGGTCAGCTCGCTGTCGCCGTCCGGGGCGGTGCCCAGCACCACGCAGACATGCGTGGGCGAATTCCAGCCAAGTGCGGCGGCCCGCGAGATCGTGCCCTCGTCGGCCTCCCCGGAGAGCACGGCGTTCACGACGAGCGACTCCAGCCGTGCGTCCCACGCCCCGCGCGCCTCGGCGGCCTGCGCGTACACCTGGGCGGTCGCGAAGGCGATCTCCCGGGCGTAGACGAGCAGCGCCTCGCGCAGCACGGCCTCGTCGCCGGGGGCCGCGATCTCGTGGACGGCGGCCTCCATGACCTCGATCGAGGTCCGCACCATCTCCACGGTCTGCCGCAGGGTGATCGCCCGGGTCAGCTCGCGCGGAGCCGTCCCGAACACATCGGTCGAGATGGCCTGCGGGGCCTCGGGGTGCCGGAACCACTCGGTGAAGGCGGCGATCCCGGCCTGGGCGACCAGCCCGATCCACGAACGGTTCTCCGGAGGCATCGCGCGGTACCACGGCAGCGACTCGTCCATGCGGGCGATGGCGTCCGCGGCGAGCCGTCCGGACGACCGTTCGAGCCGCCGCAGTGTCGCGGGGTGCGGATGGGGTGGGTTCGATGGTTCGGGCACGGGACAAGACTGCCTCATCGCACGAGGTCGGTGCGGTCCAGGGCTACCGTGAGCACTGTGATTCTTGTACGGCACGGAGCGCGGCGTTACGCGGGAGGCGACGCCTCGGCGGGGATCGAGTCCCTGCACGCCTTCTCCTTCGGGCGCTTCTACGACCCCGACAACGTCCGCTTCGGCGCGCTCCTCGCCTGCAACGAGGAGCGGCTCGCGCCGGGCGCGGGCTTCGACGAACATCCGCACAGCCATACGGAGATCGTGACCTGGGTCGTCGAGGGCGAGCTGACCCACCGCGACTCCGCGGGACACGCCACGGTCGTCCGCGCGGGCGACCTCCAGCGGCTCGGCTCCGGTGCCGGGGTGCGCCATGTGGAGCGCAACGACGGCGCGGGCCCGCTGGTCTTCGTCCAGATGTGGCTGGCGCCGCTGGAGCCGGGCGGGGAGCCCGTGTACGAGGTCGTGCGCGCCCTGGACGACACCACGCCGTACGCCCTGCCCGAGGCGGGGGCGGTGCTGCGGGTGCGGCGGCTGGCGCCCGGTGGGCGCGCGGCCGTGCCGGACGCGCCGTTCGTGTACGCGCACGTGGTGCGCGGTGCGGTACGGCTCGACGGCGCGGAGCTGGGCCCCGGCGACTCGGCGCGGATCACCGGGGCGGAAGGGGCGGAAGCGGCGGAAGGGACGGCGGCGGGGCCGGAGCTGGTCGCGGGCGCGGCGGCGGCCGAGGTGCTCCTGTGGGAGATGACCGGCTGAGAGGTTGTCGGGTGACCTTCGATCGGAAAGCAGGCGCGGTCTGGTGCGTTCGATTCCAAGGCGGAATCGACGCGGAGTGTCGGTGACCGACGACCACGCCGGAAGCGGGCGTGCCAGGACGTGGGCGCCCGATCAGAGGTCACCCGACAGGCTCTGAGGGGCGCGGCCGTCAGGCCCGTACCTCCGCGAGCACCGCGTCGGTGAACGGCGGCCACGCCTCGACGGCCCACGGGCCGAAGGGCCGGTCGGTGAGTGCCGCACAGGCCACGCCCGCGTCCGGGTCGACCCACAGGAACGTACCGGACTGGCCGAAGTGGCCGAAGGCCCGCGGCGAGGACGAAGCGCCCGTCCAGTGCGGCGACTTGGCGTCCCGGATCTCGAAGCCGAGCCCCCAGTCGTTGGCCTTCTGGCGCCCGTACCCGGGCAGCACACCGGACAGCCCCGGGTGTACGACGCCGGTGGCCTCCCGTACCGTACGCGCGTCCAGCAGCCGGGGCGCCTGGAGTTCGGCGGCGAACCGCGTCAGATCGTCCACCGTCGAGACGCCGTCCTTCGCGGGCGACCCGTCGGCGGCCAGCGAGGTCGAGGCCATGCCCAGCGGTTCGAGGACCGCCTCGCGCAGATAGTCCGCGAACGCGATCCCGGTGACCTTCGCGAGATGGTCGCCGAGCACCTCGAACCCGGCGTTGGAGTACACCCGCCGGGTGCCCGGCGCGCTCACCGCCCGGTGCTCGTCGAAGGCCAGCCCGCTGGTGTGCGCGAGCAGATGCCGCACGGTGGCCCCCTCGGGCCCGGCCGGCTCGTCCAGCTCGACGGCGCCCTCCTCGTACGCCACCAGCACCGCGTACGCGGCGAGCGGCTTGGTCACCGAGGCGAGCGGAAACCGGTGCGAACCGGGGCCGTACGTCCCGACGACGGATCCGTCCGCCCGTACGACGGCCGCCGCGGCGGTGGGGACGGGCCAGTTCTCGATCATGGCGAGGCTCTGCATGGGCATGAGCCTAACCAGCGCCCGCCCCACCGCCTCGACCGCGTCGGGCGGCCGCGAAACTCGTCCCCTTTCCGCTTGCTTGGAGCGCACTCCAAGGATCTAGCGTGGTGGGCATGACGCTGACCGGGAGCACCCCCGTACGGACGGATCGTGTGGACAGCTGCACCCCGCTGCCGAAGGTCCGACCTCGCCCCGAGGGGCAGGACCGTTACACGATCAGTGAGGTCGCCGCCCTGACCGGGCTCACGGCGCACACCCTGCGCTGGTACGAGCGGATCGGGCTGATGCCGCACGTGGACAGGACACACACGGGACAGCGCCGCTTCGGCCACAGGGACCTGGTCTGGCTCGACTTCGTCACCAAGCTGCGGCTGACCGGGATGCCGGTCGCGGACATGGTCCGGTACGCGGAGCTGACCCGGGTGGGCGAGGAGACGTGCGAGGAGCGCCGGGAGCTGTTGGCGCGGACGCGGCGCGATGTCCTCGGCCGTATCGCGGAGCTTCAGGACACCGTCGCCGTACTCGATCACAAGATCAGTTTTTATGCGGACGTGTGTGACGCGTCGGAGAGGGTCTGAACGATGATGGCCAGCGACAGGAACGACAAAGGCGACAGTATGAAGATCGGTACGGTACGGCTGGGCGCGGGCGGCCCGGAGGTCGGCGCCCAGGGGCTCGGCTGCATGGGCATGAGCCAGTCGTACGGTCCCACGGACGCCGACGAGGCGCGGGCCACCCTGGAACGCGCCCTGGAGCTGGGCGTCACGCTCTTCGACACGGCGGACGTGTACGGCGGCGGGGAGAACGAGAAGTTCCTCGCGCCGTTCGTCCGGGCGCACCGTGAGGAGATCGTCCTCGCCACCAAGTTCGGGTTGGGCGGCGACGCGGGCGACCCGGGCGCGCGGACCATCCGCAACGACCGCCCCTATATCCGCCGGGCCGTCGAGGAGAGCCTGAAGCGGCTGGGCGTCGACGAGATCGACCTCTACTACATGCACCGCCGCGAGGTGAGCGTCCCGATCGAGGAGACGGTCGGCGCGATGGCCGAACTGGTCGCCGAGGGCAAGGTCAAGCACCTGGGGCTCAGCGAGGTCACCGGCGCCGAGCTGCGTGCCGCGCAGGCCGTGCACCCGATCGCCGCGCTCCAGTCGGAGTGGTCGCTGTTCACCCGGGACATCGAGGCGACCGCCGTACCCGCCGCCGCCGAACTGGGCGTGGGGATCGTGCCGTTCTCCCCGCTCGGCCGGGGTTTCCTGACCGGTGCGTTCGTCAACGCCGACCAGGAACTCGGCGCGGACGACTTCCGGCGCCGGCAGCCCCGTTTCACCGGGGACAACGCCGCCGTCAACGCCGCCCTGCTCGCCCCGGTCCGCAAGATCGCCGAGGGGCGCGACGCCACCCTGGGGCAGGTCGCCCTGGCCTGGGTGCAGCAGCGGGCGTCGCTGCACGGCGTGGCCGTCGTCCCGATCCCGGGGACCCGCGAACGCTCCCGGATCGAGGAGAACACGGCCGCGACCCGGCTGATCCTCACCGAGAGCGAGCTGGCGCTGATCGAGCCGATCGCGGACCAGGTCGCGGGCGGCCGGTACACCGACATGACCTTCACGGCGTCCAGCCGGGAGTAGCCCTGGGGCTGGTATTCACGCCGGGCCGGGAGTAGCCCCCTGGGGTCGGCATCGCGCTGGGCCGGGAGTAGCCCCCTGGGGTCGGCATTGCGCTGGGCCGGGAGTAGCCCCCTGGGGTCGGCATTGCGCTGGGCCGGGAGCAGCCCCTGGGGGGTCGGCATCAGGCCGGGCCCAGCGCGAACACCGCGAAGCCCGCCGCCAGCAGCACCGCTGCCGCGCGGCGGGCCCGCGCCCCCGCGCGTCCCGCTCTGCCACGGCCCAGTGCCCGGTGGGCACGGCCAGCAGCGCGAGGGCGCGTAACCCGTCGATCGCGCGGTCGCGGTCCACGGGGGTCCGCGCCTCGATCCGCTCAACGGTACGGGCGAACGGGGTCGTCACAGCTCCCCCTCGGCGATCGCGGCGAACGTACGGAGCGAGTCGGTGCCCGGGGCGAAGTAGCCGGTGTGGCCCTCGGCCCGCTCGGCGGGCACCCGGCGGGCGCCGAAGCCGGGCCCGGCCGGGTCGGGGCCGTGGCCGACCCCCGCGAACCGCACGTTCGGGACCCTGGAGATCCAGTCGGAGGGATCCTTGGCGGCCCACACCCGGGCCTCCGTACGGAGTGCGCCGACACTGCCCGCGCGCATCCCGGGGGAGCCGAACACCACGATGTCGGTGGCGTTCACCTCGTGCGCGGCCAGCCCGCACACCACGGACCCGTAGCTGTGGCAGAACAGCGCGGGCCGCGCCGCCCCGACCGCCGCCAGCCCCCGGGTGAACCGGGCCAGCCGGACGGCCCCCGCCGCCGCGAGATCCCCGGTGGCCGCGTCCAGCCCCACCCCGACCGGGGTGGTGTACCCCGCCCAGGCGATCACGGCGGTCCGTCCGGCCGTCGCGTCCCGCAGCGCGACGGCCATCCCGACGGGGGCGCCGTACGGGTCCTTCGTACGGTCGAAGGTGCCCGCGTCGATGTCCGAACCCGGCACCACGACGGAGACCCGGCGGGCCCGCTCCAGATCCCCGTACACCTCGGCGACCTGACCGCGACCGCGCGGGTCGAAGGCGAGGATCCGGTGGCCCGGCGCGGCGAGGCGCCGGTAGCGGGGGTCGTGCTCGGCGCGCAGGGCGCGCGCGTTGGCCGCGTAGCGCAGCGTCACCGGCACCCCGTCGAGATTGCCGGTGACCAGCGGGTGGCGCCGTACCAGGGAGTGTTTCTGATGATCCGTCAACTCGCTGAAGAATCGGGCGACCTGCTCGGGCGAGGCGGTCGCCGGATCGGGCAGCGCCCGGCCCAGCGAGGTGTCGGCGCGCCACGCGGCGCTTCCCGGCGGCGGTCCGGTGACGGCGCGCCGCGCCTCCCCGGACACCCGGCCCGCCGTCCCCCCGGCCACGGACACCGCCAGTGCGGCGGCGACCAGGGCCCTCCCGTAACGGCGCATGCGCTTCCCCCTCTGTCCCCGGCCCGGCCCCGGGCGGGGCGGGCCTCGTGATGGCGAGGGGAAAGGTAGGAAGAGGGTGTGCCGCCGGGCGTCACACCGGGGAGCCAACTCCGGTGTCATACCGGGGTAGTGGGGGTCCTGGGGTTGTCGGACAGTCCCTGGCCCCGCGCTCAGGAGCCCGGCGTCACCAGACCCGATTCGTACGCGAAGATCACCACCTGCGCGCGGTCGCGCAGCCCCAACTTGGCCAGGATCCGGCCGATATGGGTCTTCACGGTCTGCTCGGCGACCACCAGCCGCTCCGCGATCTCCAGGTTGGACAGACCGCGCGCGATCAGTTCGAGAACCTCGGTCTCCCGGGGCGTGAGACCGCGCAGCCGCTGGGCGTCCTTGCGGCGGGTGGCGGGCCGCTGCCGGGCGAAGTCCGCGATCAGCCGCCGGGTGACGGACGGCGCGAGCAGCGCCTCACCGGCCGCGACGATCCGTACCGCCGCGATCAGATCGGCCGGCGGCGCGTCCTTGAGCAGAAACCCGGACGCGCCCGCGCGCAGCGCCTCGTACACGTAGTCGTCCACGTCGAAGGTGGTCAGCATCAGCACCTTCGGCAGATGGACCACCCCCGGCGGCGGGTTCAACAGCTCCCGGGCGGCGGCCAGTCCGTCCAGCTCCGGCATCCGGACGTCCATCAGCACCACATCGGGATGGACCGACCGGCTCACCTCGACACCCCGGCGGCCGTCCGGCGCCTCGCCGACCACATCGATGTCGGTCTGCGCCGACAGCAGCGCGGCGAACCCCGCGCGCACCATGGCCTGGTCGTCGACGATGATCACGCGGATGGTCACGGAAGGTCCTTCGGGGAGGTGAGGGGCAGCCGCGCGGCGACCCGGAAGCCCCCGTCGGGCAGCGGCCCGGTGTCCAGGGTGCCGCCGGTCAACCGTACGCGTTCACGCATCCCCACCAGCCCGTGACCGGTCCCCGCCGTCTCCAGCAGCGAACTGCGCTCGACCGCGGGCCCGTTGACGACCAGCACGGTCAGCCACCGCTCATCGGCGGTCACCGACACCCGGGTCGGCGCGCCCGCCGCGTGCCGCACCACATTGGCGAGCGCCTCCTGCACGATCCGGTACGCGGACAGATCCACCGCGGGCGGTACGCTCCCCAGCCCGGCCTGGAGCGCCAGCTCGGCCGGCACTCCGGCCCGTACCGTCGCCTCCACCAGCTGCCGCACCCGGTCGAGCCCCGGCTGCGGCGCCCGCTCGCCCTCCGCGCCGTCGCTGCGCAGCACGGCGAGCAGCCGCCGCATCTCGGTCAGCGACTCCCGGGCCCCGGCGGCGATGGTGGAGAACTCCTCCAGGGCCAGGGGCGGCAGCCCCTCGATCCGGTACGGGGCCGAGTCGGCCTGCACGGTGATCACCGACATGTGGTGGGCGACCACGTCGTGCAGCTCGCGCGCGATCCGGGCGCGCTCCTCCAGCAGCGTCCGCCGCGCCCGCTCGGCCTCGCTGATGGTCTCCTGCTCGGCCAGTCTGCGCTGGGCGTCACCGCGCTCGCGCAGCGCGGCGGTGACCATGAGACAGACCCCGCTCAGGACGAACATCAGCACATAGGTGCCATCGCTGCGGATCTGCGAGATCAACTCGAAGAAGAGCCCGGCCGCGCCGGTGGCCAGCCAGACGGCGAGCAGGGTACGACGCGACTCGCGCAGCCCCAGACAGACCATCAGCACCATGTAGCCGATGATCACCATCGGCGTCCATGGCCAGGGCCGCCCCACCACGCCGTCCGCGCTCCGGAGCAGGATCCCGCCGACGACATCGGCGGTGAAGATGATCCACCACGCCTGGAGCGGCCGGGTCACGGCCAGCAGCAACGGAGCGGCCTGCGCGGTCGCCAGCGCCCCCGCCCAGCCGCCGCCGAGCCGGTAGTCCTGGGTGAGCACCGTCGCGGTGACCGGCAGCAGCGTCACGGCGAAACCGAAGGCGATCACATGCGGGGCACCCCGCTGCCACGCCCTCGGGGCGCGTGCGAACAGCGGCTCGGTCGGCTCCGAGGGCGTGCGCAACGCCCGGACGAGCGCCCGCGTGCGCTGCCGCGCGCGCGGCGCGGCGGGGCCGGGACCGGGGGAGGGGGGTGCGGTACTCATGACCCGTTCAGCCTATGTACGGGGCTCCCCGGGGGCGTCATACCGGGGAGCCCCGTACGGAGGGACGCTCGTCATACCTGGGTATGAGCGCACCGGTCCCGGCCCGGCCCGCCGCCGTGATCCGCTGGTGTACTGGTTCTTGGCTCGGCGTGCGGTGGTGATCCGCTGGCGTACCGGTCCCGGCTCGGCGCGCTGCCGTGATCCCGCTGGGTACCGGTCCGGCTCAGCCCGCTGCCGTGATCCCGCCGCGGCACTTCGCCGCGCCGTCCGCGCAGCTGATCGCGTGGTACGCGCCGACCCCTATGTCCGCGAAGTTGTCGAGGCTCTCCGTGCCGGGCGCGAAGTACCCGGTGTGCCCGGCCGCACCCCGTGCCGAGACGACCCGCGCCCCGAACGCGCCGGTCACCGGGTCGGCGCCGTGGCCGAGCCCGCCGACGGCCAGATAGGGCACGTCCTGGATCCAGTCGTCGCTGTCCCGCATGGCCCACACATGGGCGCGGGTACGCAGCTGTGCCGCGTTCCCGACCCGCATGCCGGGGCTGCCCGCGACGGCCACATCGGTGACCCGGGAGGGCAGGGAGGGGGCGGCGACCCCGCAGACCACGGAGCCGTAGCTGTGGCAGAAGAGCGAGACCTCGGAGGTGCCGGGCAGGGCGCGGGTGAGCGCGGTGAGCCGTACGGCACCGTCCTCGGCGAGCTTGCCGGTCGCCGCGTCCATCCCGAGCCCGGCGGGCGAGGTGTAGTCCGCCCAGGCGATGACGGCGGTACGGACCCGGGGCGCGGCGGCCCGCTCGGCCGCGTACAGCGACTCGGCCATGCCCGCGGGCGCCGTGAACCAGCGGTTCGCGGACTTCTCGAAGGTCACCACATTGGTGTCCACACCGGGGACCACGATCGAGACGCGCTGGGCGCGGCCGAGGTCGCCGAGGACCTCGGCCGCCCGGCCCTTCCCGGACGGGTCGAACGCGAGGATCTGCCGGTCGCCGCCGAGCAGCGACTCGTACCGGTGCATCCGCTGGTCCGCCAGCTCGCGGCCGTCGTCCGACAGCCTGCTGTCGCGCGTCCGGTGCTCCTCGACCGCGCGCGCCTGTCGCAGGGCGATCCGGTTGGCATGATAACGCAGCGTGATCGGAGCGCCGTTCATATTGCCGACCACCAGGGGATATCTGGCGGCGAGCCGGGACTGCTGGGCGGTGTCGAGCGAGGCGAAGAACGCGGCCAGGGCCTTCGGCGACGAGGCGGGATCGGGCAGGTGCCGGACACCTGTCCGGCCCCGCTCCCACGCGCCGAGCGCGACCTGCAGAGGCTCGCCGGTCACGCGCTCATGGGCCACCGCGGTCCATCCGGTGCTCGCCAGCATCACGAACACCACGGCGAGGGCGAGGATCGCGCGCCATGCGCTGAGCGTGGGGGTGGAGTCGAAGGAATTCACTGCTCACCAGCGTAGGGCGCCTGCGGGGGCCCTCGCGACGAGGGTGAGCGAGATCACCCGTAGTGGAGGATTGAACCGTCGGTAACCTCACCGAACGTGGGTGGCGTGTGTACGGTCCGCCGCACCGGTCCTCTCGATCACGCGTCCCGCGCGTCCGGTCCGCCCGTCCTGAGGGGTGTCCTGCGGGATGGTCCTGCGGGCATCCCACGGGGTCGTCCGTGCGACTCCCGGAAGTGCACTCGAATGGCTCCTTACGGACCGGCTCGCCCGCCGCTCCGTCGCCGTCCGGGAGCGAGGGGGCCGGGGTAACTCTCGGTGATTTTGTTGACGAAGTACGGCGGCGCACGGTGGCATACGCGGGCGCTGTGGGCTCGGGTGTGAGCGTCCGACGTCAGCCCTCGGATGACGCGAGGTCAATGCGGGGCCGGGGACGGCTCCGGCGGAAGGTTACGGCGGGGCCGTCGCCTATCAGGGTGGAGGGTGCCGCGACCCCTTCCGCGGAGGCCGCGTCGCAGGTCAGGGTGGTGGTGACCGATTCCGTACGCACGGCACGACACCTGAGAACACGGGGATGATCCACATGCGCAGGACCACACCGGCACACCGAACCGCACCGGCACACCGAACCGCACCGGCACACCGAACCGCGCCGAAGGCCCTCGCGATCGGGGCGCTGGCCCTCGCGGCCCTGCTCCCCGCGGGCGTCGCGGAGGCCGCGCCGCCGCGTCTGGGGGAGTGCGCCATGGGCGAGCTGTGTCTCTGGGAGCAGGAGGACTTCAAGGGCGTACGGCGGACGTACGAGCTGTCCCATACCGATATCGACAGCTGTGTGCCGCTCCCGCCGGGCGTCACCGTCCACTCCCTGGCCAACCGCGTCGGCCGGCCCGTGACCACCTACCAGTCGGCGGAGTGCGGGGAGACCGGGGAGTTCGAGACCTACCCCGGCGGTGGCACCTGGACGCCACGGTCGCCGTACCGCGTACGCGCCTTCAAGATCTGGGAGCGCTGACTGGCCGTGCGGACAGCGACAGGGGCGGCGGAACCCGCGGGCCCCGCCGCCCCTGCTCGTATCACCCCGGTGTCCCCGGTGTCCCCGGTCTCTCCGGTGGCTCCTGTACGGGAACGATCAGGCGTCGCCGCCCGCCGCGCCCGGATCGGCCGCCGATACGTCCAGCAGCTGGTAGCGGTCCACCGCCTGCTTCAGCACCGAGCGGTCGACCTTGCCCGTCTTGGCCAGCTCCGTCAGCACCCCGAGCACGATCGACTGCGCGTCGATGTGGAAGAAGCGACGGGCCGCGCCCCGGGTGTCCGCGAAGCCGAAGCCGTCCGCGCCCAGCGACTGGTACGGCCCCGGCACCCAGCGCGAGATCTGGTCGGGAACCGAACGCATCCAGTCGGAGACCGCTACGAACGGTCCCTGCGCGTCGGAGAGCTTGCGCGTCACGTACGGGACGCGCTGCTCCTCCTCCGGGTGGAGCAGATTGTGCCGCTCCACCTCGACGGCCTCCCGGCGCAGCTCGTTCCAGGAGGTCGCCGACCAGACGTCCGCCCGGACGTCCCACTCCTCGGCGAGGATCCGCTGCGCCTCGACGGCCCAGGGCACGGCCACCCCGGAGGCGAGGATCTGCGCCGGGATCGAGCCGCGCTCGCCCCGCCGGTAGCGGTGGATGCCCTTGAGGATGCCGTCCACATCCACGTCGGAGGGCTCGGCGGGGTGCTGGATCGGCTCGTTGTAGACGGTGAGGTAATAGAAGATGTCCTCGCTGTCGGCCCCGTACATCCGGCGCAGACCGTCCTTGACGATATGCGCGATCTCGAAGCCGTAGGCGGGGTCGTACGCGACACAGGCCGGGTTGGTCGAGGCCAGCAGATGCGAGTGGCCGTCCGCGTGCTGAAGGCCCTCACCGGTCAGGGTCGTACGGCCGGCGGTCGCGCCCAGCACAAAGCCGCGCGCGAGCTGATCGGCCATCTGCCAGAACTGGTCACCGGTCCGCTGGAAACCGAACATCGAGTAGAAGACATAGACCGGGATCAGCGGCTCGCCATGGGTGGCGTACGCCGAGCCCGCCGCGATCAGCGAAGCCGTACAGCCCGCCTCGGAGATGCCGTCGTGCAGCATCTGACCGGTCGGCGACTCCTTGTACGCGAGCAGCAGTTCACGGTCGACGGCCTCGTACTGCTGGCCCAGCGGGTTGTAGATCTTGGCGCTCGGGAAGAACGAGTCCATCCCGAAGGTGCGGTACTCGTCGGGCGCGATCAGCACGAAGCGCCGGCCGATCTCCTTGTCCCGCATCAGGTCCTTGAGCAGCCGGACGAACGCCATGGTGGTGGCGATCGACTGCTGGCCGGAGCCCTTGCGTACCGCCGTGTACGTCTTGTCCTCCGGGAGGACAAGAGGCTTCGCCCGGACGACCCGGGTCGGTACGTACCCGTCCAGCGCCCGGCGCCGGTCGTGCATGTACTGGATCTCCTCGGAGTCCCGGCCGGGGTGGTAGTAGGGCGGCGCGCCGTCCTCCAGCTGCCGGTCCGTGATCGGCAGGTGCAGCCGGTCGCGGAAGCCCTTGAGGTCGGCGACGGTGAGCTTCTTCATCTGGTGGGTCGCGTTGCGGCCCTCGAAGTTCGGCCCGAGCGTCCAGCCCTTGACGGTCTGCGCCAGGATCACGGTCGGCTGGCCCCGGTGGGCCTTGGCCGCCGCGTACGCCGCGTAGACCTTCTTGTGGTCGTGGCCGCCGCGCCCCAGATGCAGGATCTGGTCGTCCGACATGTTCTCGACCATGGCGCGCAGCCGCTGGTCGTCGCCGAAGAAGTGCTCACGGATGTACGCGCCGGTCTCGGTGGCGTACGTCTGGAACTGCCCGTCCGGGGTGGTGTTCAGCCGGTTGACCAGCACGCCGTCGCGGTCCTGGGCCAGCAGCGGGTCCCAGGAGCGGTCCCAGACCAGCTTGATCACATTCCAGCCGGCGCCCCGGAACTGCGACTCCAGCTCCTGGATGATCTTGCCGTTGCCGCGCACCGGACCGTCGAGCCGCTGGAGGTTGCAGTTCACGACGAAGGTCAGATTGTCCAGACCCTCACGGGCGGCGATGGACAGCTGGCCCAGCGATTCGGGCTCGTCCATCTCGCCGTCGCCGAGATAGGCCCAGACGTGCGAGGCGGAGGTGTCGGCGATACCGCGCGCCTCCATGTAGCGGTTCATCCGGGCCTGGTAGATCGCGCCGAGCGGGCCGAGGCCCATCGAGACGGTCGGGAACTCCCAGAAGTCCGGCATCAGCCGCGGGTGCGGGTAGCTGGAGAGGCCGTACGGCGCCTTCGACTTCTCCTGGCGGAACGCGTCGAGCTGATTCTCGCTCAGCCGGTCCAGCAGGAAGGCGCGGGCGTAGATGCCGGGGGAGGCATGGCCCTGGAAGAAGATCTGGTCGCCGCCGTCGCCGCCGTCCTTGCCCCGGAAGAAGTGGTTGAAGCCCACGTCGTACAGGGAGGCGGAGGAGGCGAAGGTGGCGATGTGGCCGCCGACCCCGATCCCGGGCCGCTGGGCGCGCGACACCATCACGGCGGCGTTCCAGCGGGTCGCGTTGAGGACCTTGCGCTCGATCTCCTCGTTGCCGGGGAAGAACGGCTCGTCCTTGGTGGCGATGGTGTTGACGTAGTCGGTGCTGCGCATCTCGGGCACCGCCACGCGCTTCTCGCGCGCGCGCTCGATCAGCCGGAGCATCAGGTAACGGGCGCGCTCACGGCCTCGCTCGTCGACGGCGGCGTCGAGCGAGTCGAGCCACTCCTGGGTCTCCTCGGGATCGAAGTCCGGGACCTGGCTGGGAAGGCCGCCAATGATGATCGGGTTGCGATCGGATCCGGAAGCCACGCTGTTCCTTCGCTGTCGGTCGTGATCGTGCCCCCGCACGCGATCGGATCGATGCGGTGCACGCCGTCGGGATACTGCTGCTGGCAGGGGCACGTACGTCGCGTCCATCGTGTACCGCGGCGCCGCAAACGTCATCTCTACCGGGGGGTAACCCGCGCTCCCGAGGGAATCCGGCGGAAATTCCGGCCCGCTCCCGGCCCCCATGCCGGTTCAAATCGCAACTTTACGCCCGGCTCGGCCACGCGTTCCGTCCGGTCGTTCGGGCCGGGGCGGCGTACCGAAACGGCATAACATGGCAAAGAAGGAGGAAGTGTATGGTCCACATCACAGCCGGTGATGCCTGAGTGGCGGGAGATGCGATAAAGGCGCCCGGATCGTCACCGTTTCGGCGGTCTCGGCGGCCGGGTACTTGCGCGATCCGCTCCGTCCGTGTGGACTACGGCCAATGCCCCGCGTACGCGCGCGGCCGAAGCATTTATCCGAAACATGATCAGGAGGCAATCCGTGAGCGCGACCGCGGACCACGCGGAGGAACGGACCAACCTCGCCGCAAGGCTTGGGTTCGAACCCGGACAGGTGGTCCAGGAGATCGGCTACGACGAAGACGTCGACCAGGATCTCCGCGAGTCCATCGAGGCCATCATCGGCCAGGACCTTGCCGACGAGGAGTACGACGACGTCGCTGACGGCGTCCTACTCTGGTTCCGCGACGAGGACGGCGACCTTACGGACGCGCTGGTGGACGCCATCGGTTTGTTGGAGGACGGCGGCGTGATCTGGCTGCTGACGCCCAAGACGGGCCGTGACGGCTACGTCGAACCGAGCGACATCAGCGAGGCCGCCCAGACCGCGGGCCTGTCCCAGACCAAGAGCATCAGCATCGCCAAGGACTGGGTCGGCAGCCGACTGATCACACCCAAGCGCTGACTCCGAGCGCCGCCACGAGCGCGCAGTCACAGCAGCCACTGGGCCCCGGCCCAACACGCAGCGTCGCGGGCCCCCGCCGATCTCCGTCGGCGGGGGCCCTGTGCGTAGGGTGTACGGCGACCGCCCGGCCCCCGGGCGCGAGCGAGCCAGGAAGGACGTGCACCGATGGCGATCGAGGCCGGCAGCCCCGCCCCGGACTTCGCGCTGAAGGACAACCACGGACGGACCGTGCGGCTGTCCGACCACCACGGCCCCGACGGGACCAACGTGGTCCTGCTCTTCTACCCCTTCGCCTTCACCGGTGTCTGTACGGGCGAACTGCGCGCCCTGCGCGACGAGTGGGCCTCCTCCGTCGACGAGACGGAGACCCGGCTGCTCGCCGTCTCGAACGACTCCATCCACACCCTGCGCGTCTTCGCCGAGCAGGAGGGGCTGGAGTTCCCCCTGCTGTCGGACTTCTGGCCGCACGGCGAGGCGTCGCGCGCGTACGGCGTCTTCGACGAGGAGAAGGGCTGCGCGGTGCGCGGCACCTTCGTCATCGACAGGGCCGGAACGGTCCGTTGGAGCGTCGTGAACGCGCTGCCGGACGCCCGGGACCTGAACGAGTACGTCAGGGCCCTGGCGGCCCTCTGAGGGTCCTGGTGGATCCGATTCCACCAGGACCGTCGAAATCGTGTCGTATCGGGGAACGGGTCACTAGGATCCAGACGTTGATCCGATGCCAACGCACCACAGGGCGTCCGGCTCGGTTGCCGGCCCCGGGAAACCATAGGGAGGACTCGTGGGAGTCAGCCTCAGCAAGGGCGGAAACGTCTCGCTGACCAAGGCCGCGCCCAACCTGACCGCGGTCACCGTCGGTCTGGGCTGGGACGCCCGCACGACCACCGGCAGCGACTTCGACCTCGACGCCAGCGCCCTGCTGACGAACGCCGAGGGCAAGGTCGCCAGCGACGGCAACTTCGTCTTCTTCAACAACCTGAAGAGCCCCGACGGCTCCGTCGAGCACACCGGTGACAACCTCACGGGTGAGGGCGAGGGCGACGACGAGGCGATCAAGGTCAATCTGGCCTCCGTCCCCGCCGATGTCGCCAAGATCGTGTTCCCCGTCTCGATCTACGAGGCGGAGAGCCGTCAGCAGTCCTTCGGCCAGGTGCGCAACGCCTACATCCGCGTGATCAACCAGGCCGACAACAACGAACTGGCACGGTACGACCTGAGCGAGGACGCCTCCACCGAGACCGCGATGGTCTTCGGCGAGCTGTACCGCAACGGAGCGGAGTGGAAGTTCCGCGCGATCGGCCAGGGGTACGCCTCCGGCCTGCGCGGAATCGCACAGGACTTCGGCGTCAACGTCTGACGCCTCCGCAGCACCCGTGCCCGGCGCCGCACCCTCCGTGCGGCGCCGTCCGTGTCTGGCCCGCGCGCACCGGAGGGCCGCGTGTGCGTCGGACGGGCCGCGTGTGCGTCGGTACGGGTACGGGCGGCATGATCGGGGCTCGAACGGGCAGGACGTCAGACGCGTCCCGACCGTACGCACGACATCACATCACCTCGGGGAGGACTCACATCATGGGCGTCACACTCGCCAAGGGGGGCAATGTCTCCCTCTCCAAGGCCGCGCCGAACCTCACCCAGGTGCTGGTCGGGCTCGGCTGGGACGCCCGCTCCACCACCGGAGCGGACTTCGACCTCGACGCCAGCGCGCTGCTCTGCCAGAACGGCCGGGTGCTCGGTGACGAGTGGTTCATCTTCTACAACAACCTGACCAGCCCGGACGGTTCCGTCGAGCACACGGGCGACAATCTCACCGGTGAGGGCGACGGGGACGATGAATCGCTGATCGTCGATCTCTCCCGGGTCCCCGCCCACTGCGACAAGATCATTTTCCCGGTCTCGATCCATGACGCGGATAATCGGGGTCAGACATTCGGGCAGGTCGCCAATGCTTTCATCCGGGTGGTCAACCAGGCCGACGGGCAGGAACTCGCGCGCTACGACCTCAGCGAGGACGCCTCCACGGAAACGGCGATGATCTTCGGCGAGCTCTACCGCTACGGCGGCGAATGGAAGTTCAGGGCCGTAGGACAGGGGTACGCGTCGGGACTGCGGGGGATCGCCCTAGACTTCGGGGTCAACGTTTCGTAAAGCAATCTCCGCGCGGGGGAAACCCGTTCATTACCACTTGGGGTAGCAAGTGATCCTGAAAACCTTCGGCTGGTCGTTCGCCGTCACGGCGCTCGGCCTCGCCTTCGCGGCGTGGCAGTGGGGGTGGGAGGCGTTCGGGATCGTACTGATCCTGTCGATCCTTGAGATCTCCCTGTCGTTCGACAACGCGGTGGTCAACGCCGGAATCCTGAAGAAGATGAATGCCTTCTGGCAGAAGATCTTCCTCACCATCGGTATCCTCGTCGCCGTCTTCGGCATGCGGCTCGTCTTTCCCGTCGTCATCGTCGCGATCAGCGCCAAGGTCGGGCCGATCGACGCCGTCCAGTTGGCGCTCGACCACCCCGACCAGTACAAGGCGCTGGTCACGGACGCGCACCCGGCGATCGCCGCGTTCGGCGGGATGTTCCTGATGATGATCTTCCTCGACTTCATCTTCGAGGACCGGGACATCAAGTGGCTGTCCTGGCTGGAGCGTCCGCTGGCCAAGCTCGGCAAGGTCGACATGCTGTCGGTCTGTATCGCGCTGATCATCCTGCTGGTCGCGGCGATGACCTTCGCCACCAACGCGCACACCAGCGAGGGCTATCAGGACAAGTCCGCCACCGTACTGCTCGCGGGTGTCGCGGGTCTGATCACCTATCTGATCGTGGGCGGTCTCTCCGGTTACTTCGAGGACAAGCTCGAAGAGGAGGAGGAGCGCGAGCAGGAGGAAGAGGAGGCGGCCGCTTCCAAGGGCAAGCCGGTCTCGGCGGTCGGACTGGCCGGCAAGGCCGCGTTCTTCCTCTTCCTGTACCTGGAAGTCCTGGACGCTTCCTTCTCGTTCGACGGCGTGATCGGCGCCTTCGCCATCACGAACCACATCTTCTGGATGGCGCTGGGCCTCGGCATCGGCGCGATGTACGTCCGCTCGCTCACCGTTTACCTGGTCCGCGAGGGCACCCTGGACGACTACGTCTACCTGGAGCACGGAGCGCACTACGCGATCGGTGCGCTGGCCGCGATCCTGCTGATCACCATCGAGCACTCCATCAACGAGTTCATCACCGGTCTGGTCGGCGTCCTTCTCATCGCGGCCGCCTTCTGGTCCTCCGTGCGCCGTAACAAGGCGCTGGAGGCGGAAGGCGGGGACTCGGGCGGGGACAAGACGGCGCTCCACGCCTGAGGAGATGCTCCGGTGAGCCCTCCCGTGAGCCGGGCCCACGGGGTGTGATCCGAAGGGCGATCAGGGAACGCTCTCCACGGGGCGGCCGAGAGGCGGAAGCCTGTCGGCCGCCCCGTCGTTGTGTACGGGCAAGGCGAGTTGACGACAGAGGTGGGGTGGGCATGGCCTTCTGGGACAATCTGTGGCCGGGATCAAAGGCATCGCAATTCGATTCGGGCAATGCGGCGTCCAACTCCATTGAGCTGACCAAGCGCCGTCCGACGGTCTCGCTCTCCAAGCAGGGCGCGGCCACCGGCAATCTGCGGGTCAATCTCTCCTGGCAGATGCGGACATCGGACATCGAGGGACGGTCGAGGCAGGGCGGCCGGATCCTCGGGAATCCGCTCAAGATCTTCAAACCCGAAGTGGTGCAGGGGCATACGCAGGCCCTGGTCAATGTGGACCTCGACCTCGGCTGTCTGTACGAAATGGCGGACGGCAGCAAGGGCGTCGTCCAGCCGCTGGGCAACTTCCTCGGGGACCTCAACGGGCCGCCGTACGTCAAACTCAGCGGCGATGACCGGTTCGGCGCGGCCTCGGGGGAGACCCTCTACGTCAATCTCGACCACCACGAAGAGATCAAACGGCTGCTCTTCTTCGTCTACATCTACGACCAGACGCCGGCGTTCGACCGTACGCACGCCCATGTGACGCTCTATCCGAGCAACGGCCCACGGGTGGAGATCGACCTGGACGAGCAGGCGCCCCAGGCGCGCTCCTGCGCGGTGTTCTCCGTGGACAACGTCAAGGGCGAGCTGATCGTCCGGCGCGAGGTGAAGTACGTCTACGGCTTCCAGGCGGAGCTGGACCGGCTGTACGGATGGGGCCTCCAGTGGGGGCGCGGCTTCAAGACGAAGACCTGAGCGGGGTCCTCGCGGGCTCCGGCGTTCTCGTACGGAACCGGAACCCACCGCGCCGGCGGTCCGCCACCGGCGGGCGGAGCGCCGGCGGAGGAAGCGCTTCCCGCGTGCCTACGGGCGGAACTGGGGGCCCATCGGGGGCAGCCGGAAGTCCGGGTCGGGCGCGGGCGCCGCTGCCGCCGGCTGCGGATAGCCGTACGCGGGCCGGGGCGCCGACACGGGCTGCGGGTAGCCGTAGGGCGGCGGGGCGGTGGGCAGGTCCGGCTGCGGGTAGCCGTACGCGGGCGGTGCGGGGGGCATCGCCGGGAGCGGGGGCAGGGGCAGCCGGGCCGCCGGTTTGGTGATCGCGGAGGCGTCGGGGGCGGCCTCGGCGGGGTCCATGGCCGCGTCGTCCGTGTCCGTGTCCCGCTCCTCCGTATCGTCCACCGAGATGCCGAACGCGGTGGCAAGCCCGACCAGCCCGGTCGGGTAGCCCTGGCCCACCGCGCGGAACTTCCAGCCGTCCCCGCGCCGGTACAGCTCGCCGCAGATGATCGCGGTCTCCTCGCCGGTCTCCGGCCTGACCTCGAACACGGCCAGCGGCTCGCCGTCGGCCGAGGTGGCGTCGTACAGCGAGATCCGCAGGTCGGTCACGTGATCGAAGCTCGCGCCGTCGGAGGAGGCCGCGAGCACCACCTGCTCGACCGAGGGGTCGAGCGCGGCGAGATCCGCCTCGACCGTGTCGGTCAGTCCCTCGCCCGCCTGCTTCTTCGGCAGCCGCCGCACCAGCCCGGACGGGTGCCGGGGCTGGTTGTAGAAGACGAAGTCCTCGTCGGAACGCACCCGGCCGTCGGCCCCCAGCAGCAGGGCGGACGCGTCCACATCCGGGACCCCGGCGCCGGGGGACCAGTGCAGCACGGCTCGTACGGCCATGGCGTCTAGGGGGACGTTCGAGCCCTTGAGCATCGCGTGCGTCATATCCGTCATCCTGCCTTCCTGACGCCCGCGCGGACAACACGGGACCTGGTCCGTTACGCCGAGAACATCCAGGCTGTCCAAGCCGTCCAGTACTTCTGGAGGACCCGGGCATGATGCGGATGAGTTACCAGGATTTCATGTGGCGGGGGAACTCTTGACACCCGCCCATACGTACTATTACCGGCCACCTGACCGACAGGCCCTACTGGCAGTACGGGGATCATCATGCGTCATTTCGGGCATCTCCCGCCCGCTGCCCGAGCGGGACTGTTCCACCAGGAGCCGTGCGACTTCACCGCCGACTCCCCCGCCGGGCTGCTCGCGACCGCTCTCGGAGCCACGCTCTACAGCCCCGCCACCCGGCCGAGGCTCGCCGACGACATCCTCAAGCAGACCGGGCGCGGAGTCGTCTCCATGGTGCTCTGCCTGGAGGATTCCATCCACGACTCCGAGGTCGAGAGCGGCGAGGCCAACCTCGTCCAGCAGTTCGCGGAGCTCGACCGGCGGGGCGTCGAGACCCCCCTGCTGTTCATCCGTGTCCGCGAACCGGAGCAGATACCCGACCTGGTGCGCCGGCTCGGCGACACCGGCAGACTCCTGTCCGGATTCGTACTTCCCAAATTCACCGAGGAGCGTGGCAGGCCCTTCCTGGAGGCGCTCGCCGCCGCGGAGAGCGACCACGGTCGTACGCTGTACGGGATGCCGGTGCTCGAATCGCCCGAGCTGCTGCACCTGGAGACCAGGACCGAGACGCTCACCGGCATCGCCAACACCGTCGACAAGTACCGCGACCGGGTGCTCGCGCTGCGCCTCGGCGTGACCGACTTCTGCTCGGCGTACGGCCTGCGCAGGTCGCCCGACATGACGGCGTACGACGTACGTATCGTGGCCGCCGTCATCGCCGACGTGGTCAATGTGCTGGGGCGCGCGGACGGCTCGGGCTTCACGATCACCGGCCCGGTCTGGGAGTACTTCCGTCTCCACGAGCGCATGTTCAAGCCACAGCTCCGGCGCAGCCCGTTCCTCGAAGGCCGGGCCGAGGGGCTGCGCACCGCCCTGATCGAGCACGACCTCGACGGGCTGCTGCGCGAGATCGAACTCGACCGCGCCAACGGCCTCCAGGGCAAGACCTGCATCCACCCCTCCCACGTGCCGCCCGTCCACGCGCTGTCGGTCGTCAGCCACGAGGAGTTCAGCGACGCCCAGGACATCCTGCGGCCGGAGCGGGACGGCGGCGGTGTGCTGCGCTCGGCGTACACGAACAAGATGAACGAGGTGAAGCCCCACCGCGCCTGGGCCGAGCGCACCCTGCGCCGGGCCGAGGTGTTCGGGGTCGCGCGCGAGGAGGTCGGCTTCGTGGAGCTGCTGGACGCGGGCCTGTCCATATGAACGCCCAGGAGTGTGCGGGCACGCCGTACACCCGGGACCTTCCGAGGGAATCGAGGGACGAGATCACCAGTACGCAGTGGTCGGGCAGCTGGGTCGCCGAGCGGCTCGGCGTCGAACTGACGGGTGGCGAGGGGCTGCGCGAGCTGCTGGGGATGGCCCTGCGCCGCAACCCCAAGCGCGCCCATCTCCTCGTCTCCAATGTGCTGGGCAAACATGTGCCCAGCAGCCCCGCCGTCGTCCACGCGACGGGCGTGGAGCTGGGCGAGCGCGTACGCCGGCTCCTCGGCGCCGACGCCGACCGCGCGGTCGTGCTCGGGTACGCGGAGACGGCGACCGGTCTCGGCCACTCGGTCGCGGACGGGGTGCGCCACGCCCCGTACCTCCACTCCACCCGACGGCCGGTGCCGGGGGTCGCCCGCGCCGGCGGCTTCGAGGAGTCCCACTCGCACGCGACCTCGCACCTGCTGCTGCCGGAGAACCCCGCGCTGCTCGCGGAGGGCGGCCCGCTGGTCCTCGTCGACGACGAGTTCTCCACCGGCAACACCGTCCTCAACACCATCCGCGCCCTCCACGACCGCTACCCGCGCTCCTGGTACGTCATCGTCGCGCTGGTCGACATGCGCTCGGCGGCCGATCAGGGGCGGCTCGCGGAGTTCGCCCAGGAGATCGGGGCACGCGTCGACCTGGTCCCCCTGGCCACCGGAACGGTCCGGCTGCCGGACGACGTCCTGGCCAGGGGCCGGGCGCTGGTGGCGGCGCACGAGGAGGGCGCCGCGGCCGATTCCGGAAGCCGGGGGGCGCCGCCGGTCACCCGGGGCGCTTCGGGAAGCCCGGGGGCGCCGCCGGTCACCCGGGTCGCGCTCGACTGGCCCGCCGGGGTCCCGGACGGCGGCCGGCACGGCTTCACCCCCGCCCACCGCGCCCGGCTGGAGGCCGCGCTGCCCGCCATGGCGAGTGCCGTGGCCGCCGGGGTGGGCGACGCCCGGCGCGTACTCGTCCTCGGCTTCGAGGAGCTGATGTACGCCCCGCTGCGGCTGGCCGAGGCGCTGGAGCGGGCTGTGTCCGCCGAGGTGCGCTACTCGACCACGACCCGGTCGCCCGTACTCGCCGTGGACGACCCGGGGTACGCGATCCGCAGCCGCCTCGTCTTCCCCGCGCACGACACCGCGTCGCTCGCCGAGGACGACGACACCGGCGACCGGTACGCGTACAACGTGGCGGGCGGCGGCTTCGACGCCGTGGCCGTGGTCGTCGACTCCCTCGGCGACACGCCCGAACTGCACGCCCCCGGCGGCCTGTTGGAGCGGCTCGCCGCACACATACCCCGGGTGGTGCTGGCCGTGGTCCCCTCGTACGTCCCCCCGCTGACCTCTTCCGAACGGCAGGACCCCGCCATGCTGCCCGAGCCCCTGCGCGGCCCCGCCTTCTCCTCGTACGCGCCCGACGACGTGGGCTGGCTCCTCCAGGACCTGTCGGACGTGGAGCTGGAGGCCCCCACCGAGGAGCGCGAGGAGGCGATACAGGGAGGTGGCGCGCACTACGCCGAATCGCTTCCCGTCGAGTACCAGCCCAGCGAGCGCTACCAGCAGCTCTTCCGGTCCGCGCTGGAGACCTCGGCGGCCCGGATCGCCCGTGCGGTCGGGACCGTCACCGAGACCGTCCTCGCCGAGCGCTCGCCCCGCCCCGTCCTGGTCTCGCTGGCCCGCGCGGGCACCCCCGTCGGCGTACTGATGCGCCGCTGGGCCCAGCGGCGGCACGGCCTCGACCTGCCGCACTACGCCGTCTCCATCGTGCGCGGCCGGGGCATCGACGCCAACGCGCTGCGCTGGCTCGCCGACCGCCACGACCCCGCCGACGTGGTGTTCGTCGACGGCTGGACCGGCAAGGGTGCCATCACCCGCGAACTGGCCCAGGCACTCGCGGAGTTCGACGGCTTCAACCCCGAGATCGCGGTCCTCGCCGACCCCGGCGGCTGCGTCCGGACGTACGGCACCCGGGAGGACTTCCTGATCCCCTCCGCCTGCCTCAACTCGACCGTGTCCGGGCTGATCTCGCGTACGGTCCTCCGCGCCGACCTGGTCGGCCCCGACGACTTCCACGGCGCGAAGTACTACCGCGAACTCGCCGGGGCCGATGTCTCGGAACACTTCCTCGACACCGTCGCCGCCCGCTTCGACGAGGTCACCGACGCCGTCGCCGCCGACGTCAAGGGGCTGCTCGCCGCCGACCGCGCCCCCACCTGGGAGGGCTGGGCGGCGGTGACCCGGATCAGCGAGGAGTACGGAATCCATGATGTGAACCTGGTCAAGCCCGGCGTCGGGGAGACCACCCGCGTCCTGCTGCGCCGGGTGCCCTGGAAGATCCTCGCCGGCCGCGGCGCCGGCGCCGACCTGGACCATGTCCGGCTGCTGGCCGAGCAGCGCGGCGTACCGGTGGAGGAGGTCGACGGCCTGCCGTACACCTGCGTCGGGCTGATCCACCCGCGCTACACCCGGGGCGCGACGGGCGCGGACGGCAGGGCGGTGACCGCGTCATGACCGCCCCCGGGACCGTGCTGGTCGCCAGCGACCTCGACCGCACCCTGATCTACTCGGCCAACGCGCTCCAGCTCGCCATGGCCGACGCCGACGCGCCCCCCCTGCTGTGCGTGGAGGTGTACGAGGGCCGGCCGCTGTCGTATCTGACCAGGACGGCCGCCGGACTGCTCGACGAACTGGCCCGCGCCACCGTCTTCGTGCCGACGACGACCCGCACCCGCGAGCAGTACGGGCGGATCGGACTGCCCTGCCCCGTACCGGAGTTCGCGATCTGCGCCAACGGCGGGCATCTGCTGGTCGACGGGGTGTCCGACCCCGACTGGCACGCCGGGGTGACCGCCCGGCTGGCCGCGGAGTGTGCCCCGCTCGCCGAGGTCAGGGCGCATCTGCTGGCCGAGGCCGATCCCGCGTGGCTGCTCAAGGAGCGGACCGCCGAGGACCTCTTCGCCTATCTCGTGGTCGACCGCGCGCTGCTGCCCGAGGGCTGGGTGGCGGACCTCGCCGGATGGACGGCGGGCCGGGGCTGGACCGTCTCGCTCCAGGGCCGCAAGATCTACGCCGTACCGGGACCGCTCACCAAGAGCGCGGCGATGCGCGAGGTGGCCCGCAGGACCGGCGCGGAGCTGACGCTCGCCGCCGGTGACTCCCTGCTCGACGCCGACCTGCTGCTGGCCGCCGACCGCGCCTGGCGGCCCGGCCACGGCGAACTGGCCGACAGCGGCTGGAGCGCACCGCACACCGAGGCGCTGGCGGAGACGGGCGTCGTGGCGGGGGAGGAGATCCTGCGGCGGTGCGGTGCGGCCGTGGGGTTGTGGGGCTGACCGGCCCCGTCGGCCGACCGGCCCCGGTCAGCCGCAGCAGCCGCCTCCGCAGCAGCCCCCGCCGCCCCCACCGGCGGCCGGGGCCGGGGCGCCGCCCTTGGCGGAGCCGCCGACCGCGACGGTGGAGAGGAGCTTCACGGTGTCGTCGTGTCCCTCGGGGCACGACGCGGGAGCGGCGGACTCCGCCATCGGCCGGCTCAACTCGAAGGTGTCACCACAGGAGCGGCAGCGGTACTCGTAGCGAGGCATGCCGCTCAGGCTAGCCGACGTACGTGGTGTGCCGCCGGGCCCGGGCGCGTTGCTCGCGCTCCGCCTCCTCGGGGTGGCGGGCGCGCCAGTACGGATTGTCGTGCGGCAATCGCCCGCTGACCCTCCCGTACATCCCGAAGAACATCAGCAGCACCCCGACCACAAAGCTGAACAGCACGTTCTGGATGCGGAACGCGAGGAAGTTGGAACCGGTGTCCAGCAACGCGAGATTGACGAATCCGCTCGCGATGAACAGGATGCCGAGGACCATGTTCAGGGTCGAGGCGGTGTTGCCGCCGATCACCATCCCGATGAGCAGCAGCAGCCCGACGCAGATGGACAGCACACTCAGGGCGCCGTTGGTGTTGAGCCCCGCGACCCGGTCGCCGCCGGTGTCGAAGAAGCCGATCCTGTCGATCAGGCCGAGGACGCCGAAGACGAGCAGGAACAGCCCCATCAGCCCGGCGCCGACGCGGTAGACCTGGTTGAGCCGGTGGTCCAGCGGAAGGTGCGAGTCGAGCTGGACCCGGCGGCGGTTCAGGCCGCGCCGGGACGTACCGCGGTGGGGCCGTAGATCACCGGGGGACCGGCCGTGGCGCAGATCCGGTGGGCGGACGAACGCGTCCTGGGAGCCTGCGCGCGGATCGGTCCCGGCGGGGTCGGTTCCGGCGTCGGGCGGGAAGCCTCTTCGGTGACGAAGGGGAGGAGTCACGAGCGGCCTCCTCTGGGAGGTGTGCGAGCGACTGGATGTACATGTGCATCCAGCATCCGCCCGACGGGCCGGGGGGACAACCGGGGCCGGGGTTTCCGGGAGCGGGGGCGGTACGGGTACGGGTGCGGCCCGGGTACGGCCTGCGGTTCCTGGACCGGACGGCCGGCGCGGTGCCGGTGCCGCTCGGGCCCGGTCCGCTCTCAGGCCCCGGCGCCGCGCTCCTCGCGGATGTCGGAGACGACCTGGGCGACGGTCCGGCGTACCGCCTCCGTCTCGGTCAGGAAGTGCCAGTAGTCGGGATGGCGGCCCTCCAGCGCGCCCACCGCCCGGTCCAGCCTGGTCACGGAGGCGTCCAGCGGGCGGGCGTGGCGGGGCTCGGGGGTGTGCCGGCCGGCCATGGCGAGGCGCTGGGCGTCCCGGATCGCGAAGCGGGTGCGCTCGATCTCCTGCTGCGGGTCCTTCGCCACCGCGTTGAGCCGGCGCAGCCGGTCACCGGCGGCGGACACCGCCTCGTCCGTACCGCTCAGCAGCGCGCGCGCCGTACTGAGCCGGGAGGTCGCGTCGGCCCAGCGCTGCTCCGCGCGCGCCCGGCCCGCCTCCTCGATCTTCTCCTCGGCCTGGCGCACACTGGCCGCGGCCTGCTCGGGGACGTGCTGGAGGTCCTGCCAGCAGGCGGCGGTGAAGCGCCGGCGCAACTCGCTGAGGACCGGTTCCACGGATCCGGCCCGGGTCGTCAGGGCCTGCGCGCGGGTACGCAGCGACACCAGCCGCCGGTCGATCTCCCCGGCCCGCTCGGGCAGCCGCGCCGCCTCGGCCCGTACGGCCTCGGCGTCGTGCAGCACCCGGTCCGCTCGCTGGAGCGTCTCCGGTACGCCGTGCCGGCCCGCGCCCTGGTTGAGCTTGGTCAGCTCGGGGGCGAGCGCGGCGAGGCGCGCGGCGAGATCGTCGGCGCGCAGCCCGGCGCCGCGTACCTCGTCGAGGGCGTTGCTCGCCGCCAGCAGCGCCCGGCGCGCCCGCTCCACGGCGGGGGCGAGCCGCGCGAGCTGGGTCTCGGCCTTGTCCAGCAGCGGCCCGAGGCCCCGCTCGAACCGGTCGAGGTCGCCCTTGACCCGGTCCAGCTCCTCCTTGGCCCTGGTCAGCTCGGTGCGCGCCTTGGCGGCGGCGGAGGGCTCCAGGTCGTCGCGGTCCAGATCGTGGGCGTCCACGGCCTCGATATAGCCGTGGCTCACCTCGTCGATCCGCTGTCCCAGCGCCGCGAAGTCCGCGAGAGCCTTGCGGGCGCCGGGCGAGCTGTCGACCGCGGTGATCGTCTCGATGGAGATCCGCAGACCGCGCTGGGCGGTGTCCAGCTCGTAGAAGGCGGACGCGGCAGCGTCCTTCGCGGCCTGGGCGTCGGCCCGCTGGCTCTCGCCCCGGCCACCGAACCAGCGCCGGGTGCCCCCGCCCGCGAAGGCCGCGGGCACCGCGGCCAGCAGCAGCGGCACCGGGAGCAGCAACAACGCGAGGACATCACCGACGGCACGCGCTCTCGCTCCTGCGTGCGGCTGCGCGTGCGCGTGTGTCGCCGTCACATCCCTCTCCCGTGCCGAGTCCCGCCATCGCCTGGCTGCTGTTCATTCTCCCACCAGTAATGACGAACACACGGGCCGGTTAGTTCGCGCTTCGCACGGTGATCTTCCCGTTGTCGGTGCGGGCCTTCACGATATGGGCGCTGTCCCGGTCGGTCGGTACGTCCACCTGGATCCCCCGTTGTCACTGGCCGTCGTCACCGCGTACGAGGGTCCGGAGCGGGGCGGCCCACTCACGGCGAGCGCCACGATCACGGCCCCACCCGCGGCGATGAGCGCGCGGACGCGGTGACGGCTTCTGGACACGGTGATCGTCCCCCTCTGTACGGACACCTGGCTGTCCTCCCACCGTACGAAGGGAAGCCCCCGGGATCGATCCGGCGACCCACCCACTCCACGGTGGGGCTATCCCCGGAGCGGTCCGGCGGGCGGTTTGCAGGAAGCCCCCCTGAGCCATGTACCCTGTTCCTTCATCCACGGGTGCGTAGCTCAGGGGTAGAGCGCTGCTCTTACAAAGCAGATGTCGGCGGTTCGAAACCGTCCGCGCCCACCATGTCTGACCAGCAGCGGAGCCCCGAACCAAGATCGGTTCGGGGCTCCGCTGCTCGGATTTAGGGGATTTTTGGGAGATCAACTCTTTTTAGGAGATCAGCTTCCGGATCTGCGGGCCACCCGCCGCCCCCGCTCCCACCGGGCCTCCAAAGCGTCCAGCCGGTGCTTCCGCATCTCCGGCGTCACATGCTCGTAGGTCCCCTCAATATCCTTCGGCACCCAGCCCATCGTCAAGAACCTCAGCGCCCGGTCGACTCGGTCATCCTTCATCCACGTGTCATGCGTGTGCCTCGCCCCGCGCATCGTGAAGCCCTCAGCAATCGGTTCCCAACTTGCCCGGCGGCGGCACAGCTGCGGACCGGTCCGTCTCCGGCGGCCGGGGCATCATCACACTGGCCTCGGACGTCGCCCTCGTCCGCTTCCAGCGGCTCGTGCCCACCGCGATCGGGGACGCGGAGGTCCGCGTACGGATGTCCGTCTCGGCGGTCACCACCGGCACCGGCGCGGCAATGCTCCCCTCGGTGCTGCTCCGATACGTGGACGCCAGCATCTTCTACCGCGCCCGACTCCACTTCGGCGTCTCCGGCGCGCTGTCGGTGTCCGTGACCAGGGACGTCACACAGATCGGGTCGGCCGTCTCGCTCCCGTACACGTACACGGCGGGTGCCGAGTACGAGGTGCGGGTCCGGCTGACGGGCCACCAGGTGCAGATGCGCGTCTGGCCCGTGGGGGCCATGGAGCCCGACAGCTGGCACCTGACGGGGACCGTCACCGCGTCCCCGATCGCGGCCGGCGGGATCGGCGTCACCGCGTCGGCGTTCGCGGCGATGACAAATGCGTCGCCGCAACTCCGCTTCGACAACTTCGCGACGAGCGACCCGGAGTCCCCGAGCGCAAGGGGGTGATGCCTCGCCTGGACGGGATCGAGGAGCGGCTCACGGCGGTGGAACACGAGCTGCATCCCAACTCGGGCGCGTCGCTGAGGGACGCGGTCGACCGCGTGGACGCCACCCTCAACGGATCCCCGCCGACACCACCACCCTGAACCGCCGCGCCCCCTGCTCTCCTCCGGGAGGACAGGGGGCGCTTCGTCATGTCCGTTTGCTCCTCGGTGAGTTCGATTGCTAGGTGGCACATCAGAGGGCAGGGCGCGGACGTAGCTCAGGCCCGCCGTGCGGCTCCGTCCGGCCACACCACGTCAACAGGGATGCCAGCCAAGTGCGCCTCGGCGACGACGTCTGCCGTGCCGCCCCCCTTCCCCGTGGGAGGGGCACCGTTCCAGACCGCGACCATGCGGTCCGCGCGCTCTAGGAGGACGGCGTTCGCGGATTCATACGCCTCCCGGTTCGCGGACTCGTGCGGCATCGTCAGCACCTCGACAGCAGCGTCCACCAGGCGGTCGAAGGTCGGCGCGTGATTCGGCTTGACCTTTGCTGCCCGGTAGTCCTGAGACGGGATCACCACGACCAGGCGCCCGCCGAGGGCGGTCACTTCCTCCGCGAACAGAGAGTCGGCCCCGGCTGCGATGCACGACACCCCGGTCAGATCCTCCTGGTACGGCGCCAGGGCCTCGCGCAGTGCGGCCCGTACGAGCGGCACGCTCTCCTCGGTCAGGTCCATGTGTCCCGTCACGGCCAGAGTCGTCATGTGTCCACCCTTCAGCTCGACAGCAGATCGCGGATACTATCTCGCGCTTCTCGGACCGTACGCGACGCGCTGTGCCCCACGGTGTACGGGTAGAGCTGGCCCAGCTGTCCGCGGACCCGGCCGGACTGGGTGAGGCGTGCCGCAGCCACGGCCCTGTGTGTCTCCTCCGCGCCGCCCGCGACATCGCCGACGAGGTAGTGGCATTCGGCGAGGCCGATCCGGTCGAGTGCGTGCGAGCGCCCTGCCTCGGACCCTCGTGAGGAGAGCGCGCTGCGGATCTCGGCGGCGGCCCGATCTGCGTGCTGTCGCGGATCCTGCCGCGCCAGGTCGAGGAGTCGGCCTCCGGTGACACCGGCCAGCTCGGCGTCGTCGAAGTACGCGATCCAGTAGGGCTCTTCCTCGCCTGGGCCTGCGTCGGCGAGCAACTCGGCTGCCCGCGCGGTCGCACGCTGGAATCCGGCGATACGGCCCTGGGCTGCGTACGCCCATGCCTCGCGGGTGTGCAGCATGGCCCGGACCCGGTGCCCAATCACGTCCCGGGCGCCTTCCTGCGCAAGCTGAATCAGCTGGAGCGCGTCGTCGGGCCGGTCCCGGTAGAGCATCTGTCGGGCCATTCCGGCGAGGACGTTCGCGCCGAACACCGGGTCGTCGCCCGCGTGCGCCGACCGGAGAGCCAGCCGGTAGTACTCCTGCGCGCGCCGGTGAAGGCCGGAGTCCCAGGCCATCGTGGCCGCGGTGCCGGCGAGCTGCGCCATGATCCTGTAGAGGCGGGTTTCGACCGCCGGCGCCTGATGCTCATCGAGGGCACCAGCGATCTCGCTGAGCTGCCCGAGCACCGCCTTCCTCCGAAGCCCGCCACCGTACTGGTGGTCCCACTGCCGGAACGCCTTCGCCGTGGTCTCCAGTTCGTCTGTCTCCCGCATCCCGAGTCGGCCCCGGCCGACTGGCGCGGGCGGTGCGGCGGCGGGCTGGAGCCACCCTTCCAGAGGGTCGAGCAGGGCGGCGCCGGTCACTACGACTCCGGCCAGCGCGCGCGTGGCTGTGCGTCGGTCCATCACGAGATCGCTCCTGGTCAGATATGTGGCCAGGTCTACCGTGGCGTCGGGCCGCCACGGAATCTCGTCGGCGTCTGGCCGGTCGCCCGGTAGCGCTGGCAGGTGCTGCTGTATCTGCTGCTGGTTCTCCCAGGGGCGTGCCGCGAGGCCGAGGAGGTGCCCGGGGATATGGAGTCCGTCGGCGATCCGGCACATCACTTCGAAGCTGGTGACGCGCTGGTTGCCGCTGATGATCGTGGAGACCTTGCCTGGGGTGAGCTGACAGGCCGCCCCGATTCGGTTCTGAGACAGGCCACCCCACTTTTTGATCAAGGCGAAGACCGCCGCGAAGTCGTGCTCAGCAAGTGCTCGCCGAACATCGTCCCTGTCGAGGACTGCGGGGACGAGCGGGCCGGGGGTGGTGGCATCCATATGGGCCGACTTCCGGAGTGATCCTATGCACGCGCAGGCGCCTTACTGGAGCGCCAACGAGTGTATTACCGCCTCGGTAACCCCCGCTGGTCATGCCGCCGGTCGTGAATCGCGCCGACGCTACGTATATGACCCAGTCGGCTTAAGAGAGGGGCACAGGATGCCTGCCAGAGTGAAACCCGAGACGGCCATCCCGCAATGGCTGATCTCAGCCGCCGACGATCCCGCCGAGGCCCAGCAGGACTGGCAGGCCGGCCGCCCGGCCGTCCTCAGCACCGGGATCATCTTCGACGCGGTGAAAATCCACCCGACCGTCATCCACGCAGCCGTCCGCAGCACCACCGAGACGGCCGTCTCCACCACCCTGGCCGAGACCCTCGACGGCCCGGTCATCTGCCACTACGGCCACTGGTACTACGCGCTCGTACCACCGCAGACCACGGAAACCTGGATGTCCCCGCACGCGACCGTCCGGGGCCGGGGCGCCTGGGTCGGCGTACCCCCGATCGAGATCACCGCACGGGAGCTCCTCCACTGGTCGGTCCCCGTCGTCCGGGCCGGCAAACTCTGCGCGCCGGGCGACGTCGCCGAGGTACTGCGCATCGGCGCCGCCCGCCTCGAAGGGATCCTCCTGTGATCCCGGTCCGCCCCACCAACGGCACCCAGCACCCCACGCCCGGCCCCACCCCGTCCGGCTGGTGCCACTGGCATCGCGGGCCGGCCGATACCGCCCTCCCCGTACGGACCATCACCCGACCCTCCGCCCCCGAAGGCCCGGCAGCCAAGCTGTACGCCTGCGCGCCGTGCAGGGAACACCGCCACCTGGCCCCGCTCACGGGTGAAGTCCGGTGAACGCCCCCACCGACACCACAGCCGTGATCCAGGCCGCCATCGACGAGGCCACGGCACTCGCCGGCCAACGGCCGTCGATGGGCGAACTGGCGGAAGTCACCGACCGACTGCGCGCCCATATCGAGACGCTGCTCCCGGCCGCCGAGGCTGCCGCCGCCGGCATGTGGCAGGGCAGCAGGCAGTGGTCAGCGCTCCGGTGGCACCTGGACGGGGTACGCGAACGCGCCGCCACCGACATAGAGCCACGCCCGTTCACCGCGCACGTCCATGTCGACGCCCTCCGCCGCGACTGCGCATGGCTGCTGGAACGGTACGGCCCCGACCACGAACGGAAGGACCACTGATGCTCTGCGCCCACTGCGACCACCAGATCCTGCCCGGCCAGCCGTACACCACCGACACCGTCGAAACCGGTACGGGCGTCACCCCGGACGTACACCGCCACAAGAACCCGGAGCAGTGCCAGGTGGACGTCACCACTCAGCCCCTGCGGCGCCCGCCGGCCTGGCGCCGGTAGCCCGAGCAGCCCCGGCCGACACCTGTCCTCCTCGGCGCCGGTGGGGGCGATCAACCCCCGTACGCCACTGCCGTCATCACCTGTGGCGTACGGGAACCGGGCGCCCAGCGTTGTGTCTCAGGGCACTCACCTACGGACGCGACGCCGCTGATTCACCCCCTCCACCGAGTGAACTGCACTTCGTTCAGGTGGGGATGTGGATTCCATGTGGACCTCGGCCACGGAAAGACCCCCCGGTCCATCATGACCGGGGGTCTGAAAACAGGCTCCCACCTGCTACTTACCTCGGTGGGCGCGGACGGTTTCGAACCGGAGCCGCCAATCTACGCGGGCCCGCCAGCGATTGATGATCGCCGTGGCGCGAATGTCCGGCCTGATGGCGCTCACCCTGCTCAAGATCGGTGATGATCGCTCCCGTGCGTGGTGGCGCACCGGCCGTCAGGCCGCAGCGGCAGCCGAAGACCGCGCAACGATGTCGTGGATGTATGCGCAAGAGGCGTACCAGCTCTACTACAGCGGAGACATACACGGGGCGGTCGAACTGGCGGTGCGCGCCCAGCACCTGGCCGGGGGCCTCCCGTGTGTCGGGCCAGCGCTCGCGGCACCTCTGGAGGCGCGCGCCCTGGCGCTGCTCGCGCGCGGTGAGGAAGCGGGGCTGGCGCTCACGGCAGCTGAGACTGCTTTGCGCCGTCTGCCTGTTGAGGAACAGGTCGGCAGCGCGTTCGGCTACTCGGAATCGCAGCTGCGGTTCCACGCGGGTAACACGTGGACGCATCTGGTTCAGACGGATCGTGCCCGGGAAGAGCACGACCGTGCGCTGGCCCTCTACCCGGAGTCAGACCGAACCGACCGGACTCTGATCCGGCTCGACCAGGCGATGTGCCTTGCCCTGGACGGCGATCCGGCAGCGGCGGCGGCATACGCCACGGAGACGGTCGTGGACCTCGCGCCGGACCACAGGTCCGCTCTCATCATCTACCGCGCACGGGACGTCGCCGCTAAGGTGCCCGAGACACGAGAGGTGCGGGTGCTGCGCGAGGTGCTGGCGTTACCCGCTAGCGGAGGGGACAGCAGTGCAGATCAGCCCGGCGACCGAGGCAGACGTTGAGATCATCTCCGAGATACTCGGCGAGATCGAGGCGTACTACGGCGGCGATAACACCCCGGGCGAGATCGAGGCGATTCGTGCCGCGCTCTTCGGCGCGCGCCCGGCCGCGACGGTCCTCCTCGCCCGAGACGGGAACGTGGTCCTCGGGATGGCGAGCTACACGTACCTCTGGCCAGCGGCCGGAGCGGAAACTTCCCTCTATCTGAAAGAACTGTACGTTCGGGAACCGGCCCGGCGTCGTGGTGCTGCGCGTGCACTCATGGCTGAGTTGAAGGCGGGTGCTACCGCGGCTGGGTGTTCGCGTATCGAGTGGACAGCAGATGCGGACAACCCGCTGGCTCTCGCGTTCTACGAGGGGCTCGGAGCGCAGCCGCGTGGAGGGAAGGTTTTCTACCGCCTTGAGCAATGAGCGCGCGGGCCGGACAGGACGAAATGCCCCTGCACTCCCTGTCGGTGCTCAGCCATCCGGGCAGGCCAGGGGGACCGGCCACCCACGGAAGTGCGGCGAGGAGGGCTCGGTCCGGGACATTTGCGTGAGCGGTGCGTGAGCGGTTCCCGCCGTACGAGAGGCTCGCGCGGGGCCTCGACAGGGGGTGGGCCCGGCGAGATGCTGCGCGCCCGCGTTTGTTCGCGTACGCGCGTTGGTTTCGCGTGCTCGTGTTGGTTTCGCGTACCCGTCCCGGCCGGGTGCCGGACCGGGGGAATCGTACGGTTGCTCGTCCAGTCACCCTTCGGGACTTCCCGGCGGAACCGGCGCGTCCCGGGCGGACATCTCGGTTCGTACAGACTCGACCGACCGGAAGAGGGGTTCACCAGCACATGGCTCTCCACACCTTCGGCGGGACGCGGTCCGACGTCCTGACAACCGGCGACGGACAGGCCCTTCCCGACTGGCCCCTGCGGGTACGTGTCGCCGCGACGGGCGAGACGATCACCGCCCTGTACGAGATGGACGGGGTGACCCCGGTCGGGGAACTCCGTACCGACCCCGTGTCGTCGCCGGTCCCCGGCCGGATCCGCGCCTTCCGGTGCGAGGCTGCGGCGATCACGTACGAATACCCTTCCGAGGGAGGGGAGTTGACGCGCCGGTACGCCGAGGGGCGGGAGGTGGCGGCCGAGGTGCCCGCCGCGCGTACGGACGGTGCGACCGACCGGGCCCCGGACGTACTCGACCTGGCCGAGGCCCGTGTCTTCGTCGTGCGGAACGCGGTCGGCGACGGGGTCGCCGACGATCGGGCCGTGATCCAGGCGCAGTTGGACCTGGCGCGGGACGCGGGCGGCGGGACGGTCGTCATCCCCGGCGGCCGGGTGTACGGATGCGGGACGTTCCTGGTGGTGTACGACAACACCACCGTGATGGCGCACGGCGCGACGGTACGGGCCATCGGCCGGGGCGCCGGCCTGCTCCGCAACTTCCTGGCCGACGAGACGTTCAGCGGCTACCGGGGCCGTTCCCACATCAAGGTCATCGGCGGCACCTGGGACGGCAACGCCTACGACGGATCCCAGGGCACCGTCACGGCGACCACCGACATCATGAACTGGATCCACGGGAGCGACATCACCGTCAAGGACGCGACGTTCACGAACACCTCGTCCGCGCACGCCCTGGAGTTCAACTCCGTCGACGGCGGCCAGGCGGTCAACTGCCGCTTCCTCGGCTTCCGCGACAACAGCGGCAACGGCAGCCGGGCCACGTCCGAGGCGATCCAGATCGACCTGGCCAAGCCCGGCTCCAGCAGCATCGGGGAGTACGACAACACCCCGGCCCGCAACATCCTGGTCTCCGGCTGCTACTTCGGGCCGAGCGAGCGCCTCGGCCCCTTCGGCCGGGCGGTAGGCTCCCACGCGGCCGTCGACGGTGTGTACTTCGACAACATCCAGATCCTCGGCAACCGCGTCGACGGTACGTTCGCGGAGGGCGTCCACGGGTACTGCTGGCGGCGCGTCGTCGTGGCCGACAACGTCATCAGCGGCACGGGCCGCGCGGGCATCAAGCTGACCCACCCCAACCCCGCTACGGCCGGGTTCGGGCTCACCCCGCACGGGCTGAGCGTCCACGACAACGTCATCGACTCCCCGGCCGTCGACGCGGGCATCTCGGTGTTGGCGTACTCCGGAGCCCAGGCGTCCGGCGTGAAGATCGCCGACAATGTGATCAGGGCGGCGGGCGGTGTCGGCATCCGGTGCGACTACTGCGCCGCGCCGAGCATCACCGGCAACGTCAGCGAGACCAGCGGCGGCAGCGGGATCCTCACCCGGTTCGGATCCGGCGCCGTGATCAGCGGGAACACGGTGAAAGCCGCAGGTTCGAACGGGATCAGTGTCTCGAACCACAGCGGCGCCACGGTCACCGGCAACGCCGTGGACACCACCGCCACCAACCACGGAATCTTCCTCGGCGACGCGGGCGACGCGCTGGTCAGTGGCAACCATGTCGCCGCGGCGGCGAGCGCCGGCATCCGCCTGTCGACCAACGCCGTGCGCTGCACCGTCACCACCAACAAGGTCCGCAGGGCGACCGGCACCACCGCGAACGGCGTCACGCTGGCGGACACGGCGACGGGCTGCGTCGTGGCCGGCAACGACCTGTCCGGCAACAACTGGCAGCCCGGGACCGCGATCGTCGCCGCCACAGGCAGCGCCCCGGTCCTGGACTGGGCGGGAGGCACCACGAGCCCCGGACACAACCGCGTCTGACCTCGCCGTCACCGACCGAACCGCGCATACCGCAACGGTGGCGCCCATGTCGTCGACGGGAGAAGCCCTGACCGGAGAGGGCTTCTCCGGTCAGGGCGGAACCGCGTGCGCCGGATGCTCAGGAGAGCTGGCCGTCGTAGTCCGGGAGCTTGAAGGTGCGTTCGGCGTGGCCGCCGGTCAGGTCGGTGGTGTTGTTGCCGATGTTGGCGATGATCGTGTAGCCGTCCTTCTCGATCTTCGCCCGCTGGGCCGTCTTGAACTTGCTCACCTCGGTGAACAGGTCGATGAGCGAGCGGCCGTAGAGGCCGTCGACGGTGTAGCCGACGGACTTCAGGTTGTGCTGGGTGATCGGCTGGATGAGGTCGGGGCGGGCCGAGACGAAGAAGATCTTGACGCCCCGGTCGTGCGCGTAGTTCGCCAGGGCGAGGGTGCGGCGGATCGCCGGAGTGGGGAGGCCCGACGAGTAGTCGGTTTCCAGCGCGGTGTTGTCGATGTCCAGGACGATGGCGGGCTTCTGTCCCGCGGGTACGGAGGCGGTGCGGGCGGCGATGTAGGCGTCGGCCTGGTCCATGACCACGGCGATGTCGGCCTGCCAGGTCGCGTAGTCCGGCTTCGCGGCGGCCGCGGCCGCCATGGTGGTCGTGGTGGCCGCCGGGGTCGCGGCCAGCGCGGGGAGGGCGGCGCCCGCCGAGAGAGCAGCGGTGAGAAGCGCTGTCGTGGTGAGGCTTCCGAGTCTGCCGAATGCAGCCATGCCGGTCTCCTTGAGCGAGGGGAGGAAGGGTGAGGGGTGTGGCTGGTGTGTCGTACGCAATCGTGGCAGCCGTGGGTTACCGATGGGTAGAGTCCGGTCGGCCATTAATCGAACTCACAGTGAGACAGGTTCCGTTGGCCCGCGCCTCCCGCGAGCGTGGCGGGAGGCCGGTGCCGAGGGGGCGCACACTGGGCCCATGAGTAACTACCAGGGGCCCGCGACTCTTGTCGCCGGTGAGTCCGAGGTTCAGGTCGAGGCCACATTGAGCGGGAGCCGGGTCGGTGAGACGCGGCAGTGGGGCGGCAGCGTACAGACCGAGGACGCCGGGGAGGGGTTCGAACTGGCGTTGGACGGCGCCGATCTCCGGATCCGCTTCCCCGATGGCCGGGAACGGCCGGTCGTGGCCACGCGTACGGCCATCGGCAGCGGGCGGCTGAGGGTCTCGGGGAGCGGCGAGATTCCCTTCTGATGCCGTGACCGGTCTCATGCCGTGACCGGCGATGTCTGCCCCGTCAGGTCACGTGCTCAGCGGTGGATGGAGAGTTCGGTACGGGTGAGGCGCTCGCCCGTACCGCCCCACTTGAGGGCGATGATCTCGGCCATGATCGCCACCGCGGTCTCCTCGGGGGTCCGGGCGCCCAGATCGAGACCGATCGGTGAGGAGATCCTGGCGAGGGCGCGTTCGTCGACGCCCGCCGCCCGGAGCCGGGTCAGCCGGTCCTCGTGGGTACGGCGGCTGCCCATGGCGCCGATGTAGCGCGCGGGGGTGCGCAGGGCGCGTTCCAGTAGGGGTACGTCGAACTTCGGGTCGTGCGTCAGGACGCAGATCACCGTGGACTCCGTCACAGGATGCTCCTCCAGGAAGCGGTGCGGCCACTGGACGACCAGCTCGTCCGCGTCGGGGAAGCGCGCGCGGGTCGCGAAGACCGGGCGGGCGTCGCAGACCGTGACGTGGTAACCCAGGAACTTGCCCATCCTGGCCACCGCGCCCGCGAAGTCGATCGCCCCGAAGACCAGCATCCTGGGCGGCGGCGCGAAGGACTGGACGAAGACCGTCAGCTCGTCCATCCGCTGCTCGCCGTGGCGGCCGATCCGTACGACACCGGTGCGGCCCTGCGCCAGCATCCCCCGGGCCTGCTCGGTGATCGCGGCGTCCAGCCGCTCGCCACCGGCCAGGGTGCCAGCCGATGCGCCGGGTGGTGTGCCGGGCGGGGGCTCCGTGGACGGATCGGGGAGTACGACCAGGTTGCCGCCCGGAAACCCGTCCGGAGACCTGCCCGGAGACCCGTCTGGAAACCTGCCCGGAGACCCGTCCGGAGACCCGTCTGGAAACCTGCCCGGAGACCCGTCCGGAGACCCGTCCGGAGACCTGCCCGGAGACCTGCCCGGAGACCCGTCCGCCGGCCCCGTCGGCAGCACCGTCGCCACTGCCACCGGGCGGCCCGCCGTGATCCGGTCCAGCACCTCCGACAGCCCGGGAAAGTGGCGGCCGTCGACCGGGCGTACGAGGACCTCGACGATCCCTCCGCAGGTCAGCCCCGCCTCCAGGGCCTCGCCGTCACTCACCCCGTACGTCTTCAGCACCGCCTCGCCCGAGGCGATCACCTCGCGCGCGGCCTCGTACACCGCCGCCTCGACGCAGCCCCCGGACACACTCCCGAGCACTTCGCCGCTCTCCGCCACCGCCATCGCCGCGCCGGGCCCGCGCGGTGCCGACCGCCAGGTCCGTACGACCGTGGCCAGCGCGAAGCGCACCCCGGCCGTGTGCCAGGCGGCCATGGCTCCGGCGATGTCCCGCACAGGTGCTCCTCGGGGTCGGCGGGCGGCGGCTGCCCGGTCCGCGCACCGCGGGAGCGGGTCCCGCGGTGTTCCCACTGCCTAAGCGACACCCTAAATCGCTGGTGGTTTTCCGCACCTTGTGGCCGCCCGGCCCGTCGGCCCCGTCGGCATCGAACAGGCGGTCGGGATCCGGCGGCCCCGGGACAGGTGTGTCCCACCCCGGAGTGTGGACACACTCTGTCCCGGTGGACGCTCAGCCGCCGGTGATCGCCCGGACGCTCTCCTGCGCCGAGGCGACCAGGCCGAGCAGCGCCGTCGCGTTTCCGACGAGGAGGCGCAGCCGGGTCAGCCGGCCGGTGACACTGTTCCGGTCGACTTCGTCGGAGGCGAGTTCGCCCTCCAGCGCGTCGGCTTCCGCGTCCGCCTCCTCGCGCTGTGCGGGGGAGAGGTCGGGGCTGGACTCCGCGCGCGCCAGTCGGCGGCGCAGCACACCGATCGTTTCGAGCGCGTCCCGCAGGGCCTCGGCGGTCGCGGGGTCGGTGGTGCCGCCGGTGTTGTGGGTGGTCGCGGTGGCGTAACGGCCCGCCGCCAGGGCGGCGTTGTGGACCTGGGCGTTCCCGCTCAGGACGATGCCCTCGTTCACCTGTGGGCCCTCGCCCATGGCTGCCTCCTCATCGGTCGGGTCGCTCGGGTCGGTCTGGTCGCTCGGTTCGGTCGGGTCGCTCGGGTCACTCGGACCGGTCCGGGTCACGCCGTCGCCGTACCGGCACCGGCGCCGGCGCCGGCGCCCGCCGGGCCACCGCCGCCGGCGAGGCCGGTGGCCGTGGCGGACGCGCCCTGACCGGCGGCGATGCTGCCGGTCATGGAACCGCCGTACATCATCACGCCGTTGTTGAGGATCGTCGTCCTGCGCGCGTCGAGGTCGTGGACGTCCAGGCCGTGGTCGGCCAGGAAGTCCATGACGGAGCGGAGGACTTGAAGCTCGATCTGTTTGCCGGTCCTGGTCGCGTCCACGAACTGGAAGAAGTTCCGGTACTGCCCGGCCGCGATCAGCTCCCGCAGGCTGGTCAAGGCGCCGAAGTCATAGCGCTTGTCGTGCTGGAGGGCCCACTGCTGCTCCTCCTCCCGGCGCTTGAGCCGTCCGGCCTCGCCCAGCTCCGCGATGACGTGGGGGACGGAACGCAGCAGTACGCCACCGGAGGCGAGTGCCGCGTCCGCCCCGCGCCGGATAGCCTCCTCGGAGCTCTCCCGGGCGGTGAGGGAGTCGGCGACCCGGAACGCCTCCTTGACCGGTGGGAGTACGTGGGTGTCGCTCTGGAGATAGAGCGTTCCTCCGTTGACCGAGATCTGTACGAACACGGTGAGCACCAGATCGGTGTCCCAGCTCCGGATCTGCAGGGACAGGCAGTGTCGTACGGGGCCGTCGATGCGTCCGCGCAAGGCGGTGACACGGTCCTGGGGCAGCCGCTCGGTGGGGCGCCTCTTCCCGGGGCCGCGCAGGGCTCCGCCCGGCCAGATGTCGGCGGTGCGGAGCAGCTTGGTGTTACGGAGCGCGGTGCCGTGGACGAAGACCTTCTCGGTGACCTCCATACCGGCGATGCCGTCCGCCGAAGCCGTTGATTCCGCGCGCAGTTCGAGCAGATCGGCGCGGAGACGGTCGATCAGCGCGGAGGAACCGAAGGGCACCGGGGGTGGTTTCGTACCGCTGCCCGGAGTCATGCCCTTCGGTATCAGCCGGGTGGCGAAGGACCAGGAGCTGAACTTCCCGCCGGAGCCCACGAACGGTGAATAGCCGGTGTAGACAACCAGGTTGGTGTCGTCGGCCGGCGTCGCCCTCCCCGAGCGCTGGAACGCGGGTCCCGGCCGCAACGAGTCCCTGATCACCTGCCAGGCCGCGTCGTGCTGCCGCCAGGTGAAGTACCAGGGGCAGCCGATCAGCAGGACCGCGCTCAGCGCGAAGGCCGCGAAGAGGTCCGGCAGCGACCACAGGAAGAACTGGCCGGAACAGCAGGCGAGTCCGAGCAGCAGGTTCTGGGTGGCCAACGGTGCCGCGACAGCGGCGAACGGGGAACCCTGCGGCTTGGTCAGCCACACCCGGCCCGCTGTTTTGGTCCTCCGTACGCCCCGGACGCGCATGTTCTCCCCGGCGGCGGCGTTCATGGCGGCCGCGGCGAGTGCGTACAGGACGGTGGCCGAGGGGGCCAGGAGCAGCGAGAGCAGAAACGCCGCGCCCACCCGGCGGTCCCGCACCCGCAGATCGCGCAGCGCCTCCGCGGCGTGTGCGCGCACATGGTCGAGGTCCACCCCGTACGACGGGGCGCGCGCCCTGATCCGTTCGTGGCGCGTCTCGCTCATCACCAGGCGCGCGAAGTCCTCGGACAACCGCACGCCCGTGCACATATAGCGTGTGGCGGCGTTCTCCTCCTCGGCGAGCTGTGGTGTGTACGGCTCGGGCGGTCCCTGCGGCGGTGGGGCCGGGGCGGTCTGCCGCGGGACGTGCGGTGTGTCGTCTCTTCGGGCACTCGGGCCGTTGTCCGCCGGCGGAACGGTCATGTTCTCCCCCTACGTCCCCTTCACTGTGGCCTGATAACGATGCTCCGGGAAGGTGAAAACCGATCAACTTCGGGGCGCACGGGCGCATCGGAGGGCGCGTACCCCGGCGCGCCGCCCCGCCCGGCGGCTCCGGGCCGTCACCACACCTCGGCCCCGTCCGCCGGGGAGTCGCGGACGACCGTGAACCGGGCGTGCAGCTCACGGGTGTGGTCCACCCGGCGCACCGGACCGGTCAGCGCGACGGTGGCGGCGAGCCGCACATCGGCGCTCGACGCGGCGAACCGCAGCTCCAGCTCGCCGGGTTCGACGATACGATGCCCGGCCCGCCCGGTGAACGACGCGAGATCGGCGGGCACACTCACCCCGATCCGGACCCGCTCGCCCGGCTCCAGGGCCACCCGGACATACCCGATCAGCCGCTGCACCGGCTGGACGACGGAGGCGACCGGGTCGTGCAGATAGAGCTGGACGACCTCGTCGCCCTGCCGGTCACCGGTGTTGCGTACGGTGAGGGACAGCGCCAGCGAGCCGTCCGTACCGGTGACGGCGCCGGTCGTCTCCAGCTCCGACCAGACGAACGAGGTGTACGTCAGCCCGTGGCCGAAGGGGAAGTCCGGCGTCGGGTCGATGCTGGAGACCTCGCTCGCCCGCCCCAGCGGCGCCGCCAGATAGGTGGACGGCTGGGCGCCGCCGAGCCGCGGCACGCTCACCGGGAGCCGGCCCGAGGGGTTGATCCGGCCGCTGAGCACCCCGGCGACGGCCGGAGCGCCCTCCTGGCCGGGGAAGAACGCCTGCACGACGGCGCCCGCCTCCCGCGCCGCCCGCCCCAGCGCGTACGGCCGCCCGGACACCAGTGTCACCACCACCGGGGTGCCGGTGGGCCGCAGGGCGTCGAGCAACGCGTCCAGCAACTGGCCCTGGATACCCGGAAGTTCCAGCGACTCCGCGTCACAGCCCTCCCCGCTGGTGCCCCGGCCGAAGAGTCCCGCCCGGTCGCCGAGCGCGACCACGACCGCGTCCGCGCCGCGCGCCGCCCGTACCGCCGCCGTGATCCCCTCCGCATCGGGGGAGTCGATGCCCGTACCCGGCACGGCGACGATCTCCGCGCCGGGGAACTCCGCCGCCAACGCCTCGCGCAGCGTGGTCAGTTCGATACCGGCCGGGGTGCCGGGGTGCTGTGATCCGACGTGTACGGGGAAGGAGTAGCAGCCCAGGACGGCCGTGGGCGTGTCCCCCTGCGGGCCGATGAGCGCGATCCGGGCGGGCGCGGCCAGCGGCAGCGTCCCGTCGTTGCGCAGCAGGATCACCGAACGCTCCGCGAGCCGACGGGAGATGGCCCGGTGCGCGGCGGAGTCGAGTGTGACGGTCCCGCGCAGCCGCTCGCCGGCCCGTGGGTCGGCGGTGTCGGCCCCGGCCAGCGCGGACGGCACCGCGCTCCACCCCGGGTCGAGCAGCCCGAGCTGCGCCTTCTGCGTCAGTACGCGGCGCAGCGCCCGGTCGACGACCTCCTCGGGCAGCTGTCCGGAGCGCACCGCGTCCCGCAGCGGCGCGCGGAAGGTCTTCGCCGTGGGCAGTTCGACATCGACGCCCGCGGTGAGGGCGGTCGTGGCGGCGTCGCCCCAGTCGGCGGCCACGTGGTGCAGGGTCTTGAGGAAGGCGATGCCGAAGTAGTCGGCCACCACGGTCCCCTGGAAGCCCCAGGCGTCCCGCAGCAGCCCGGTCAGCAACTCCTCGTCGGCGGCGCTCGGCACCCCGTCGGTGTCGGTGTACGCGTGCATCACGGACCGTACGCCGCTCTCCCGTACCGCCATTTCGAACGGCGGCAGGATCACATCGGCGCGCTCCCTGGCGCCCATGCTCACCGGGGCCAGATTGCGGCCGCCGCGCGAGGCGGAGTATCCGGCGAAGTGTTTGAGTGTGGCCACGATCCCGGCGGACTCCAGGCCCTGGACGTACGCCGTGGCGACCGTACCGACCAGGTACGGGTCCTCGCCGATGGTCTCCTCGACCCGGCCCCAGCGCGCGTCGCGCACCACGTCGAGTACGGGGGCGAGCCCCTGGTGCAGCCCCACGGACCGCATGTCGCGGCCGATGGCGCCCGCCATCTCCCGTACCAGATCGGGGTCGAAGGAGGCGCCCCAGGACAGTGGGACGGGATAGGTGGTCGCGCCCCAGGCGGCGAAGCCCGCCAGACACTCGTCGTGGGCCATCGCGGGGATCCCGAAGCGGCCGGCCGCGACAACCCGCTCCTGCGTACGCGCCAGCGACAGCGCGCCCAGCGCGGGGTCGACCGGGACCGTACCGAACGGGCGGGTCAACTGGCCGAGTCCGTAAGGGAGTAGCTCGTCCAGTGTTGGTGGGCTGTCCATGTCGTGCTGGTGCGGGGCGACTTCGGCGCCGTCAGCGGAGGCGCCCGCCCACAGTCCGTACAGCTGGGCGAGTTTCTCGTCCAGGGTCATGGCGGTGACGAGCGCCTCGACGCGCCGGGCGCGCTCGGCGCCGAGGGAGGGCGGGACGCTCGGGAAGGGGGCGCTCGTGTCGGTCGTACCGGTCGCGTTGCTCACGTTGTCGATCACTTTCCTCCGACACCCATCAGGCCCTGGACCAGGGCGCGGCGGGCGAACAGGTAGACGAGCAGGACGGGCAGCGTGGACAGGACCACCGCCGCCAGCAGACCGGGGACGTCGATGCCGTGCTCGGTCTGGAAGTTGTACAGTCCGAGGGTGAGCACCTTGGTCTCCTCGGACTGGGTCAGGACGAGGGGGAACAGGAAGCCGTTCCACGCCTGGAGCGCGGCGAACACCACGATGGTCGCCAGCCCGCCCCGGGACAGCGGCACGACCAGCTGGAAGAAGACCCGCCGGGTGGTCGCGCCGTCGATGGCCATCGCCTCGAACAGCTCCTGGGTGATGTCGCGCATGGTGCCGGTGAGGATCAGCGCGCACACCGGCAGACAGAACGCGGCGGTCGGCAGGATCACACCGAGGAGGTTGTCGTACAGGCCGGCCTTGCTGATCACGTAGAACATCGGGACGATCACGGCCTGCGCCGGGATCGCCAGCCCCAGCAGGAAGAGCCGGAACACCCGGACGGTGCCGCGCCCCCGGTTGCGCACGATCACGAAGGCCAGCGGCGGTACGAGCAGCAGCACGATCGCCACCACACTGGCAGTGACGGCCATGGTGTTGAGGAAATAGCGGCCGAAACCACTGGAGAAGTCGCGCACATAGTTGTCGAAGGTGAACGACGACGGGAACGACAGCGGGCCGCCCACGCTGTACTCGGCGCGGTTCTTCACCGTGGCACCGAGCATCACGTACAGCGGGAAGGCGACCAGCCCCAGCCACAACAGGGCACCCAGCCCGGCGAGATAGTTCGGGCGGCGCCGCATCACATGCCCTCCTTCGTGCCGGCCATCTTGTCGTAGCCGGAGATCCGCACCACGATCAGCGAGATCACCGTGGCCACCACGACCAGCAGCAGCGCGATGGCCGCGCCCTGCCCGAAGTCGAACTCCCTGAAGGCCTTCTGGTACATGTAGAACGCGCTGATGCTGGTGTCGGTGCCGGGCCCGCCGTTGGTCAGGATCAGTACGGTGTCGAAGGTGGTGAGCCCGCCGACCACCATCAGGATCATGGACGTGATGATCGAGTTGCGCAGCTGCGGCAGTGTGATGTGGAAGAACCGCCGTACGCGCCCGGCCCCGTCGATCGCCGCCGCCTGGTAGAGGACCTGCGGGATCGCCCGGGCCGCGCCCTGGTAGATCAGGGCGTGGAACGGGGTGAACTGCCAGGTCGCGACCAGGACGAGCACACTGATCGCCCCCGTGCGCGTACCCAGCAGATTGCCGTCGCCGAACAGCCAGCGCGCCTGCGCGGGTACACCGAAGTTCGGGTCGAGCAGCGCGCGCCACAGCACGGAGATGGCGGTGGCGGAGAGCAGCAGCGGGACGAAGAAGACCGCCGAGAGGACGGCACGGTTGCGTTGGTGGCCGGCGGCCCAGACACCGAGCAGGATCGACATCGGGGTCTGGATGGCCACACCGAGCCCGGTGAGCAGCACACTCAGCCAGAGACTCTTGATCATCACGGGGTCGTGGACCAGCGCGGTCCAGTTGTCGAACCCCGCGAAGACCGGATCGGCCAGCCCGTTCCAGTGGGTGAAGGACAGGACGGCGACCAGCAGCAGCGGGACGATCGCGAACAGCGCGAAGAACAGGGCGGCGGGCAGTGCCCAGGTCAGCCCGGGACGGGCCACACCGGACCCGGCGGGACCCCGGCCCGTACCCCTGTCCCGTCGTCCGGTCGGCCGCCGCGCGCCGTGCGCCGGGGCGGTGGGAGTAACCATGATGGGGTGCGCCGCTCTCAGTCGGTGGACAGGGACTGCATGGCCTTGATGAAGCCGTCGGCGTCGATCGAACCGTTGAAGAACTGCTGAACGGCCTGCATCATCGGGGCGTCGGCCGCCGGCGGGTACGCCTGGTTCCAGGAGAGCTGGAACGAGGGCGCCTCGCTGACCATCCGGAACTGGTACGTGAGATAGCCGGGGTTCTCCGCCGCGCCGAGGAACTTCTCGGTGGTCGTGGTGGTGGGCAGGTTGCCGATGTCCAACTGCGCCTCGACGAACTCGTCGGAGTACATGAGCTTGAGGAACTCGGCTATGGCGTCGGCGTGTTCGGTCTTCTTCAGCACCGAGTAGAAGTTGTTGGTGTTGCCGACGACATCGGCGGGGTCGCCCTTGCCGCCGTCCACGGTCGGGAAGTCGCCGTAACCGAGGCTCTTCGCGGCGAAGTCCGCGTCCAGCTCCTGCTGGGTGGAGTACGCCCACGACCCCATCAGCTCGAATCCGGCCTTGCCGGTGGCGAGCAGCGCGGGGGAGCCGTTGTCGGTGTACTTCACCGAGTCGTAGCTGGTGCCGAACGCGCCCGCGTCCACCAACTCCCGTATCAGGGCGAGGGATTTTCGGCTCTCGGGGCTCTCCCAGACGCTTTTGTCACCGGCCAGCGCCTTCTTGAACAGCTCGGGGCCCGCGACCCTGTCGTACACGTACTCGAACCACATCAGGGTCGGCCAGCGGTCCCCGCCGCCCAGCGCGATCGGGGTGACGCCCTCGGCCCTGAGCTTCTTCACCGCGTCGAGCAACTCGTCCCAGGTCCTGGGCTGCCCCGTCCCGGCGTCCGCGAGAACCTTCTTGTTGCTGAACAGCAGCACCGGCTGGGTGCCGCGCATGGGGATGCCGTACGCCTTGCCGTCGATCTCTGCGGTGTTGAAGACGGACGGCAGGAAGTTCGACCTCAACTCCGGGTTCTTCGCGATCATTTCATCGAGCGGGAGCACCAGATCGGCCTTGACGAAGGGCTGGATGGAACCGCCGCCCCAGTTGAAGAAGACATCGGGGGCCTGAGGGGTACTGATGATGGTCTGGAGCTTCTTCTGGTAGTCGGCGCCGGGGACGGTGTCGAGGACCGCCTTGACCTTGGAGGTCTTGTTGAACGTCTCGACGATCCGCTTCTCCACCTTGTTCGTGGCGTCGCCGTAGACCAGTACGTGGAACTCGTCGGCGCCACCCGCCGAGCCGCCGCCCCCACCGCAGGCGGTCAGGCCCAGACCCAGGACCAGCGCCACCCCACCGGCGACCGTTCGAGAAAACCGTGCGCGATTCTTCATCGATCGACCCCTCGAAAGTATCGGCCACTTTGCCGAAAGTATCTGGCGAGGACCGTAGAACCCTCCTCCGGGACGGTCAACAGTGCGGTCGTCACTCAGCCAAACCGTTACCCACTCCACGCGACTTCCGGAGGCTCTATCCCGGAGGCTCTATCCTTCGGTGCATGCGTGATGAGACGAGTGGAAGCCGGGTCACCCTGGCTCAGGTGGCTTCGCAAGCCGGGGTATCCCTTTCGACAGTTTCGAAAGTCCTCAACGGTCGGCCCGATGTCTCCGCACCGACCCGGGGCAAGGTGGAGGAGCTGCTCGACGCACACGGCTACCGGCGCTCCACCCCCACCGCCCCCGAGGCGCCGCTCATCGAGATCGTCTTCCACGAGCTGGACAGCACCTGGGCGATGGAGCTGATCCGGGGCGTACAGAACGTGGCCAAGGAGACCGGCGTCAGCGTCGTGCTCACCGAGACCGGCACCCGTCACTCCCCGGGCGCCGACTGGGTCGAGGGCGTACTGCGGCGACGGCCGCTCGGCGTCGTCCTGGTCTTCTCCACACTCCCCGACGACCTCAAGAAGAAGCTCTGGTCCCGGGCCATCCCCTTCGTGATCATCGACCCGGCGGGCGACCCGGAACCCGACGTACCGTCCGTGGGCTCCGCCAACTGGGCCGGCGGACTGGCCGCCACCCGCCACCTCATCGACCTCGGCCACCGCAGGATCGCCGTCATCACCGGCCCCGAGGACATGCTCTGCTCACTGGCCCGCCTCGACGGCTTCCGCTCCGCCATGGGCATGGCGGGCCTGGAGACCGACCCGGCGCTCGTACGCTTCGGCACCTTCCACGTCGACTCGGGCCACGCCCACGCCGTGGAGCTGCTGCGCGCGCCCGACCGCCCCACCGCCGTCTTCGCGGGCAGCGACCTCCAGGCCCTGGGCGTCCTGGAGGCCGCCCGCGTCCTCGGCCTGCGCATCCCCGAGGACCTCTCGGTCGTGGGGTACGACGACATCCCCCTGGCCCAGTGGTCCAGCCCGGCCCTCACCACGGTCCACCAGCCCCTGGTCGAAATGGCCGAGGAAGCCGCCCGCATGCTCCTGCGCCTGCGCCGCTCGGACCGCACCGCCCAACCCCCCGGCGCCGACCAGGCCGACACCCGCATCGAGTTCGGCACCCGCCTGGTGGTACGCAACAGCACGGCGCGGCCGGCGGGGTAGCCCGGGGGCGATGCGTTTCTCCGTGCGGCGCGCCTGTCTTTCCTGCGGGTACAGGAAGCGGCTCACCTGGTCGTCGCGTACTCGGATTCCAGGTCGACGACCGTGAATTCGCTCAGCCGCATGATGAGTTGTCCGGCGCAGACCCAGCGGATGCGGGGATCGCCGAAGGCCACTCCTGCCGCGTCCACGGCGACGGGCGAGGGGTGGCCCGGCCGGTAGAGGGCGCCCTGTACTCCGGCCGGAGCGAAAGCGCGTACCCGAAGGGCTGTGTATCGCTCGCGCAGATGCGGGCAGGCGCGGAGGGAGGTCAGGGCACACGGCATGCAGAGCGGCGGGTGAGCCGTGGTGAGATCGGTGGTCCAGAAATCGGCGTCGCCGGAGTCCTCGCCGAGCAGCCACAACACACCGTCCGCGCTGCGGTGGGCGGGGTGCCCGCAGACCTGGCAGAGCAGCTCCCGCATGGCCTTCCCTGGCAAGTCAGCATGTTGAGCACTCGGTACGGCTGGCACTGCTCCCCTCGCGATCGGACACTGGCGGCAACTCGCGGCGGGGGCAACCTCGCCTCGTCTGTAACGGCATGAGGGTCGTTGTACGTAGGAATCGACGGATCACGAGCCGTGCACTGCGGACTGTGGGGTTTCCCCGCCGCGGCATATTGCTCGTACCCGATTCAGTTCAGCTGCCAATATCTCAGTTCCAAATCCGGTATTGCAGAAGGAGTTTCGAGGTCAGGGTTGTGGCAGGGGCAGGATGGGCATTTGCGGATGCCGCAGGTGTTGTCCGCCCTCGTAGACGTGCAGAGTGAACGTCTCCGGCCCCGGCCGGCTCGCCTCGTCGTACGCGCTCAGGACACGCTCGATCTGCTCCCACAGCTTCACCGGGCCGCCCTCGCGGACCTCCCATCGGCTCTCGCGCGGGGTGAGGGTGGCGGCGGAGCCGGTGACCACGTCGACTAGGTGCACCACCTCGCCGACCGTCGTCATCTGAGCGTCGGGGATGGCGCACTGGGCGAGGAAACGCAGGTGGAAAGCCTCTTCGGTTGCCGCCGTGATCCGCTCCGGGGTGTGCCGGGCCGCCCGTCCGGTGTCGGGCAGGCCCGCGGCCCAGTGGGCGGGGTTGCCGAACGCCGGCGCCGCGTGCGTACGCGCGGACATGAAGGAGACAGTGCCGCCCAGCAGTTGGCCGTCGGAGGTGCCGTCGCCCTTCACCGTCAGCAGGACGCGGGCGTAACCGTAGAGCCACCCCGAGAGGGTGAGCAGGATCTTCCCGCCCGGCCGGGCCTGCGCCAGCAGCGCGGGCGGCACGGCCCGGAAGGAGCACGCGGCCACGATCCGGTCGAACTTGGCCTCGGGCCAGTACCCGTACAGCCCGTCCGCCACCGCCAGCGTCGGCGTGTACCCGCACCCGTACAGCGCGCTGGCCGCCTGCTCCAGCCGGTGCGGATCGACCTCGATCGAGGTGACGTCGGCGGAGCCGAGACGTTCGCAGGCGAGCGCGGTGGAGTAGCCGGTGCCGGTGCCGATCTCCATCACCGTGTGCCCTTCCTGCACGTCCGCGTCCGCCCACATCCGCACGACCAACGACGGCAGTGTGGACGACGAGGTGGGGGCCCCGCCGTGCCGTACGGCGGGCTGCTTCCAGTCCGGTTCGTCGCCGTCGAACTGGGTGATCAGAGTGGTGTCGGAGTACGCGGCGGCCAGCCAGCGGCCATAGTCCAACTCGGCGGTGACCGGCTCCCACACCGTCAGGCCCTGCCCGTCGCGCTCGTCGGCGGGCAGGTAGAAGCCCGGCACGAACCGGTGCCGGGGCACCCGCTCGACCGCCGCCCGCCAGCCGGGATCGGCGAGCACGCCGTCCTCGGCGAGGGCCTTTGCCATCGCCTCGCGCAGCCGCGCGGCGTCGGTCTCCAGATCGGCGGGCATCGTCATCGCGCCCCGCCTCCTTCCGTGCTCAGGATGTCGGCGAACGCCGTCGTGATGTCGTCGGCGTCGGGCAGCCAGCCCCACTGGCCGTTCGGGTTGCATTCGATGAAGACCCAGTGCTCCGCCGCATCGCCGTCGCCGGTGAGGGCGAAGTCGAAGCAGCCGAAGACCAAGCCGAACGCCGTGAGGTAGCTGTGCAGGGCTGCTTCGATGGCGGCCGGGACACCGATGGGTGCGTGGAACAGGGCGTCCCAGTCGCCGCGGCGCCAGTCCAGCGCGCCGTCCGGTGCGGCGATCTGCTGGGCGAAGATGCGCTGGCCGACCACCGTGACACGCACGTCGCCGGTCTTGGGGATCTCCGCTTGGAACAGATGCGCGGTCACCGCGAGGGAGTCGTCGAAGGTGGACGGGTCGACGCGCTGGGCCCAGATCGCGCCGGCGTGCCCGTCCTCATCCCGGGGCAGGCCGCGGAACGTCTTGTAGATGACCGGGCTGTGGTCGGCGGCGAACTTGGCGGCCTGCTCCGGGTCGTTGGTGACCAGCGTCGGCGGCACCGTCAGGCCGAGCTGGGCGGCGAGCTGGACTTGGGCGGGCTTGAAGTCCGCGGCCGTGACCGCGGAGGGGTGGTTGACGTAGAAGGCGCCGTGCAGGTGGTTCAGCACTCCGCCGAGCCCATGCCGGGCCTCGGCCGCGGCGAAAGCGCGTTGCTGGGCGGGCAGGTGCTGGTAGCGGGCGGCGTAAGGGGTGGGGCGGCGGTAGTACACCGCCGCCACCTCCCCCAGCTCCACCTCCCGGCTGCCGGTGACCAGCCGCCCGGCCTAGGCCGGCGCCCCGACGCCGATGCGGGCGCCGAAGGTCAGGCCGGGGCCGATGTCGGCCGGGTCGACCCGTGCGACGGGCACCTCGCGCTCGTTCAGCGCGGCGATGACCCAGTCCGCGGTGACGTCTTCCAGCGCGGTGACGACCAGGACGGTGGAGGCCATGGGTCAGTCCGACTCGTAGTCGGTGGTGTGGTCGTCCTGGGTCTGTGGCTGCGGCTTCTGCCCGTCGCCACCCCCGGACATCGACGCGGTGCCCGTGGTCTTGCTCGTGCCGTGCTTGCCCATCTCGATCGGCTGGCCGGCAGCGTCGGTGTAGACGGCGGTCTGCGTCGACGGGTCGAGCGTCACCGCGGTGTACGACGGCGGGCCGACCGGCAGCCGGTCGGTGACCAGCCGCATCGCCCACGGAGCCTGGGGTGCAAGCGTCGCCATGTGAGTTCCCTTCCCTTGCCACATGCGGATAGCCGAGCGGCTGCCGCAGATGCAGAATCGACCTCCCGCACCAGCCCTGACCAGTACCGTAGGTGCCGCGAACCGTGGCGAAGTTGCCACGCTCCGTGATGTCCGTCGGGAAGGGTGAGGCGAAGGTGCCCAGCAGATGCAGTAACCCGCACCTCGCGCTGTGGGTCGCCGCGAGCGGTTCGTCGAACGGCGAGATCGCCCGCCGGGTGGCCGCTGAAGCGGTTCGCCAAGGTCACCGGCAGATCGCCCCGGACGCCACCCGCATCCGCCGGTGGATCGATGGCGAACGCCCCCGCCCACCGGTCCCCGCCCTCCTGGCGGCCGTCCTCTCCGATGCGGTCGGCCAGCCGCTCACACCGGGTGATCTCGGGCTGACGGCTGCCGGGCCCACCCTGGATAGCATCCAGCTCCCGCTGCTGACCGAGGCAGCCGCCCAGACCCTGGCCGGATGGACCCAGATGGATCTCTTCCTCGACCGCCGCGACACCCTCAAGCTCGCCCTTGGCGCTCCGCTCATCCTGGCCGCCGAGCGGATGCTGGGCGGCACCGCCCGCCGTCTGGGCCGCGATGCCAAGGGGTTCGACGCCGACACCACCGCCGCGCTGGAGGAGGTGACCGCGTTCTTTACGAAGGCCGACGCGTCCAAGGGCGGCGGGCTGTACCGCTCGGCGATCGTCGCCCAGCTCGCCGAAGTCGCCCGCCGTATCCAGGTCGGCGTCCCCGCCTCCCTGAAGTCCCGCGTGTTCGCGGCGACCGCCGACCTGGCAGCTTTGGCCGGGTGGGTGAGCCACGACTGCGGCCGGTACGCCACCGCCCAGCGGTACTGGTCTTACGGCATCTACGCGGCCGGTGAGGCCGGGCAGCCGGACCGCGGGGTGGAGATCGTCACCCGCATGTCTCACCAGATGATCTACCTCGGCCACCCCGATGACGCCCTCGGACTGCTCGGTGTGGCCGCGGCGAAGGCGAACCTGCCCGCGACCAGGGCACTGGTCGCCTCCCAGACCGGGCGGGTACACGCAGCCCTCGGCGACGAGCGCGAAGCCGAGCGGTACCTCGGTAGCGCTGACGAACTGGTGGCCGAGGGACTCGGTCAGGACGTGCCGGAATGGGTGGCGTACTTCGACGCCGCCGAGCACGCCGGCGCCCGCGCGGTATCCGCTCGCGATCTCGCCGGGATAGGCCGGCCCCGCAGTCCCGCCAGCGTCCACTTCACCGACGCTCTCGCGCTGCGCAGGCCCGGCTTCGAGCGGGTGAAGGCCATGGACCGCGTCGGCCTGGCCGCCGCGCTGTTCGCCGAAGGGGAGGCCGAGCAGGGCGCCGCGTCGGCCCAGGAGGCACTGGATGAGGCCGCCCGCCTCGAATCGGCTCTGGTCGTCTCACGCCTCAACACGCTGCTGGATGCCGCCCGCCCGTACAAGACCGCCGCGGTGGACGAGGTGCGTGCCCGCGCGGCGGATCTCGCCGCGGCCCGGCCGACCGCCGTCGCGGCCTGAGACCATCGAGCCATGGGCAAGCACTCCCGACCCGGGCCACCGAACCAGCCGTCGCGCGCCGTCCCGAACGTCGGCCCCGGCGACCCGCTGGCCGCGTACAACAAGCGGCGCCGACCTCCGATGGACATCTACCGGCGGCACCGGCCGGTACATGGTGGCGCTGGCCACCTTCGGCCGGATGAGCCGCGCGTACTGGAGGAGTGGGACGGCTTCACCTACGTCCCCGCCGGGACGGCATCCGATCTCGCGGCGGCGGTGACATGGGTGGCCCAGGCCGAGTCGGAACCCCGGCAGTAACCGGCACGGCTTGGGGCCGGCGTCAACGCTGCGGGCCGCGAAGCGTCAGCGGTCAGGGTTTGGGGTGGGACGTAGCGGAGTCACGTTGGCTTTGTTGCCGCTGAGGACTCTGGTGCGCAATTCCTGAGGCGGGCCGGTTGGTTGCGGCATGATCGTGGGTGCGGTCGCTTCCCTGTCGTGCGGCCGTGGGAGTGATGCGCGTTGTCGTTACAGCCCAAGGGCCTGCCGCCGGTCCCGGAGCAGACCGTGAAGACGGCCCGTGCCGCCTTCCCGAAGGGAAGCCTGCCGATGCGGGTCCGCGACCATCTCGCCGGGGTCTTCGCCGATGAGCCGTTCGCGGCCGCGTTCGGGGTGCGCGGGGCCCCGGGGTACTCGCCCGGCGTTCTCGCGCTGGTGACGGTTTTGCAGTTCGCCGAGGACCTCACCGACCGGCAGGCCGCGGCGATGGCGGTACGCGCCATCGACTGGAAATACGCGATCGGGGCCGAGCTGACCGATACCGGCTTCGACCACACCGTGCTGCCCCGCTTCCGCGCCCGCCTGGCCGTGCACGGCCTGGAGCGGGAGGTCTTCGACCGGCTGCTGGCGCACTGCAGGGACACCGGCCTGGTCGCCGCCGGGGGCAAGCAGCGCACCGACTCTACCCATGTCATCAGCGCGGTCAGGGACCTCAACTGCACCGAGCTGGCCGGGGAGAGCGTACGCGCGGCCCTGGAGGCGCTGGCGGTGGCAGCTCCGGCCTGGCTTGCCGGCGTGATCGACGTGCCGGAGTTCGCGCACCGCTACGGCGAACGCGTCAACGGGTGGACGATGCCCTCCTCGAAGACCAAGCGCGACCGGCTCGCCCAGATCTTCGGCACCGACGCCCTGGCACTGCTGCGGGCGGTGCATGCCCCTGCCTCTCCACCATGGCTGCGCGAGATCGAGGCCGTGGAACTGCTGCGGCAGGTCACGGTCCAGACCTACTACGTCCACACCAACACGCGCGGGCGGGAGGTGGTCAGCAAGCGGGAGGCCGACACGGACGGCGTCCCGCCCGGCAGTACCCGTCTGGCCTCGCCCTACGACCCCGACGCCCGCTGGGCGGCCAAAGGCGACGACCTGTTCTGGCTGGGCTACAAGGTCCATCTGACCGAGACCTGCCACACTCTCCCCGAAGCCGAAGCCGAAGCCGAAGCCGAAGCCGAAGCCGAAGCCGAAGCCGAAGCCGAAGCCGAAGCCGAAGCCGAAGCCGAAGCCGAAGCCGAAGCCGAAGCCGAAGCCGAAGCCGAAGCCGAAGCCGAAGCCGAAGCCGAAGCCGAAGCCGAAGCCGAAGCCGAAGCCGAAGCCGAAGCCGAAGCCGAAGCCGAAGCCGAA
>NZ_JBIVMF010000023.1:0-115703 GCF_044752945.1 Streptomyces sp. NPDC088554
GCCAGTTCTACCGGGGCTCCGCTCCTCATGTCCGCCGAAACCGCACCTCAAGGCCCTCTGGACAACGCAGCCAGAGCCATAACTTCACGGCCTTGAGGCTAGTGCGGGGCACTGACAACACGCTCTGTGATCCGACCAGTTGAGGCCGGCTTGGCCGATACTCGCCCCAATCGGTGGACGAACGCGGCCCCGGCGCGGCCGTATCGCGTCCGCGTCACGGCTCCGAAGAGAGTGACCGGTGCCACGTCCCGCCCCGTACGATGGCGCGGTGCTGGTCAAGTGGACCCGCTGCACCGTGGTCGACCGTAGAGGGTTTGAACGCGGGCAGCGGAAATGGGCGGGGTTGCTCGGTGAGCCGGGGTTCCGGGGGCAGAGCGGGGGATGGAGCAGGACGAGGCCGGGCGTGGCCCATGTGTTCGCGTTCTGGGAGAGCCGCGCGTTCTACGACTCGTTCATGGCGCGCTCGCACGACCGGCTGGCCGCCTCGCAGTCCGGGACGTTCACGGACACCCAGGTCAGACTGTTCGACCACCGCTTCGATGTGAAGACCGGGTTCGAGCCGAGGTTCACGGACGCCGATGTGGTCCGGGTCGCGCACTGCAAGGTCCACGAGGACCGGGTGGACCATTTCGCGCTCATGCAGGAGAAGGTGTGGAACCCCGCGATGGCGGGGTCGCCCGGCATGGTGCGGGGCCTCTTCGGGGAGGCGCCCGGACACGAGTTCATCGTGCTCTCGATGTGGCAGGCGGCCGCCGAGCACGGAAAGTACCGGATCGAGCGCGTGGAGCGGCTGACGCTGCGCGCGCAGACCGCCGCGGATGTGGCGGCGCTGGCGGGGGACGTCGTCGACCTCGAAGCGCCCTGGACGGTCTGACCCCGCCTGTCGGGCCGTCGCTGCCCCGGTCGAGGCTCCTCGGCCGCAGCTCCACCGCTCCCACCTGCGGCTACGCCGAATGGACGCCCGGAGAGCCGGGCCGCCGTACGGCCGGATTCCGGCCGTTCTAGGGTCATGGCATGGCGCGACCGCGACGCATCGTCCTTGTCCGGCACGGCGAGTCGGAGGGCAACTCGGACGACACGGTGTACGAACGCGAGCCCGACCATGCCCTGAGACTCACCGAAACCGGCCGCAGACAGGCAGAAGAGACCGGCGTACGGCTGCGCGAGCTGTTCGGCCGGGAGCGGGTCAGCGTCTTCGTCTCCCCGTACCGCCGGACCCATGAGACGTTCCGGGCCCTCGGTCTCGATCCCGCTCTGGTGCGGATACGGGAGGAACCGCGCCTGCGGGAACAGGACTGGGGGAACTGGCAGGACCGGGAGGACGTGCGGCTCCAGAAGGTGTACCGGGACGCGTACGGGCACTTCTTCTACCGCTTCGCCCAGGGCGAGTCCGGCGCCGATGTGTACGACCGGGTCGGCGCGTTCCTGGAGTCGCTCCACCGGAGCTTCGAGGCCCCCGACTCGCCGGAGAACGTGCTGCTGGTGACGCACGGGCTGACCATGCGGCTGTTCTGCATGCGGTGGTTCCACTGGTCGGTGGCGGAGTTCGAATCGCTGTCCAACCCGGGCAACGCGGAGACCAGGATCCTGCTGCTCGGCGAGGACGGCAGATACACCCTGGACCGGCCCTTCACGCGCTGGCGCACCCCCGAGCCGTACGGCCGCACCGGATAGAATGACGGAGACATGACCGCCGATTCCAGCTCTGAACGGACACTCGACCGACGCTTCGAGCGCGCCCTCGCCAGCCTGCGGGGTCTGGCCGTGGGAGACGCCCTGGGCTCCCAGTTCTTCGTCCCCGCCAACTATCCGCTGCTGAAACGGCGCGAGCTGCCGCCGGGCACCTGGCAGTGGACCGACGACACCGAGATGGGCACCTCGGTCCTGGCGGTGCTGGCCGGTCACGGCCGTATCGACCAGGACGCTCTGGCGCGGTCCTTCGCCGTACGCCATGACTTCGACCGGGGCTACGGTCCCGCGGTGAACAGGATGCTCAGGCTCGTCCGCGAGGGCGGCGACTGGCGTGAGCTGGCCGCCGGGCTCTTCAACGGGCAGGGGTCGTGGGGCAACGGGGCCGCGATGCGGATCGCGCCCCTCGGGGCCTGGTACGCCGACGACCCCGAGCAGGCCACGTATCAGGCCGAGGTCTCCGCGTACACCACACACCAGCACCGTGAGGCCGTCGTCGGCGCGATGGCGGTGGCCGCCGCGGCCGCCCTCGCGGCCGCTCCCACCGGACCGCCGACGCCCGGGGCGCTGCTCGACGGGGTCGTGGCGCTGATGCCGCGCAGCGCGGTGACGGCGGGGCTGCGGCGCGCCCGGGACATGCTGGACTACGACGACGGGGCGACCGTCGCCGCCGTGCTCGGCTGCGGACGCAGGACCACCGCGCACGACACCGTGCCGTTCGCCCTCTGGTCGGCCGCCCGCGCGCTCGGCGATTTCGAGCGGGCTTTCTGGACGACGGCGCAGGTGGGCGGCGATGTCGACACGACCTGCGCCATTGTCGGCGGCGTGGTCGCCGCGGGCCCGGTGGGGGCGCCGCCGGAGCACTGGCGGGAGCGGACGGAGGCGCTGCCCGGCTGGCTGCCGACGGCCGCGGCCGGCTGACCGGGCCCCGGCGCTGTTTGTCATGCCCTGCCACAGCAGGGCGTGAGGAGGGGTACGGCCCCGGTCCCTGTGGTTGCTTTCGGCCACCGCCGCCGTGTTGATCTTCGACAGGCGCGCAGACGAGACGCCGGGTCGTACACGTCGCTCCACCGCCGCGGGGCCCGGTCGGAGGGGCCTCGTGACCGACACACCACCGTCCTTGGCTGCCGCGCGCCGTCGCCGCGAGCGCCGGAGCCGCGGTCCTCACCTTCGGCCTGATCTCGCCGGACGCGGTCGTCGCCGAGCGGAACGTCCAGCGGTACGAGCGTCTGCACACGATGGGCATCCCCTACCTCCAGGACCTGTCCGCCGACGCCGTGCAGGCGCTCGACCGGCTGCCCGAGCCGCTGCGCTCGTGCGCGCTGGCGGGCGTCGAACGGAATCTGACCGGGGACAAGCCCCGGTACGCGACCAGTTGGTCCGAGCATCGGGCCCGTGAGCTGCTGGCGAAGCGGAAGGCCGACGCCACCGTCTCCTCCTGCTAGGGGTCGGCCGCGACCGGCTGTGACGTCCTCGAAGGGGACGGCGTACGGACCCGACGTCGAGCCGCCCGCCCGATTCCGCCCGGTTCCGCGCGGGCGGGCGGTACCCGGTCTGTCATGCGGCGTCCGGGCGGCGTAACCTGACTGGTGCCATGCCGTACGAACCACCCACGCACACCGTCGAGCGCTCGCTGCGCGCCACCACCGACGCCAGGATCATCGCGGGCGTCGACGAAGTCGGACGCGGAGCGTGGGCCGGGCCGGTGACGGTGTGCGCGGCCGTCACCGGACTGCGCAGACCTCCGGCCGGTCTCACCGACTCCAAGCTGATCAGCCCCAAACGCCGTACGGAGCTGGCCGGTGAGCTGGAGAGCTGGGTCACCTCGTACGCGCTCGGACACGCCTCCCCGGAGGAGATCGACGCCCTCGGAATGACCGCGGCGCTCAGACTCGCCGCCGTACGCGCACTCGAGGCGCTGCCGGTACGGCCCGACGCGGTGATCCTCGACGGGAAGCACGACTATCTCGGAGGACCCTGGGAGGTGCGTACGGTCATCAAGGGCGACCAGTCCTGCATCTCGGTGGCGGCGGCCTCGGTGCTCGCCAAGGTGCGCAGGGACGCGATGATGGCCGAACTGGGCGCCGGATCCGAGGAGTACGTTCCATACGCCTTCGGAGCCAACGCGGGCTATCCCTCGCCGGTGCACCGGGCGGCGCTGGAGGAGCGGGGGCCGACCGCGCAGCACCGGCTCTCGTGGTCCTATCTCGACGGGCTGCCGCGGTGGCGGCATCTCAAGAAGGCCAGGGTCTCCCCGGAGACCGCGGCCATGGAAAGCGGGGGCCAACTCGGCTTCGACTTCTGATCGTCCGCCTTCCGGAACGTCCGCGTTCCGCGAGTCGGTGCCTTTCCCGCCCGTGAGCCTTCCCGGCCATGGGTATGGGTACGAATGTGCCCACCCACTGGTGCTTTTCGTACCGGTGTTTGATAGACATCCAGTCATGCCTCTCATCCCTCAGGAGCCTCAGATTCACGAGAGAGCCCAGGGTCCCAGCGTCACGCCGGCCACCGGCCGTACCGCGCCGACCCCCCGTCCTGTACCCGGTCCGCGTCCCGTCCCCGGGCCGCGCTCCGCGGCGACACCGCGTCCCGGACGTCCGGGCCCCGGTCCCGCGAGGCCCGCGCCGCCGGCGCAGCGCTCGCACAGCTCCGCCGGACAGCCCCAGCCGTCCGGCACCACCACTCCGACCTCCTCCGTCCCCCAGATCCAGCTGATCCCGGCTCCGGTGGACGGTGCGCTCGACGCCGCCGACGAGGCGGTGGACATGCTGCTCGACTCCGGTCGGGCGCCGGGCGACATCCTGGTGCTCACCACCGGCGAACAGCACCCGTGGGCGGCCCACGAGCTGTCCTTCGGCGAGACGTCCTACTGGGCGCAGCAGGACACCCGTGAAGACGTGTTCTTCGCCGGTGCCGCAGCTGCCGCCCGCGCGCAGTCGCGGCCCGTCGTGGTCGTCGTGCTCAACGGCGGCGACGATGACGCCGTCGCGCAGGCACTGCCCCTGGCCAGGGAGCGGGCCACCGCACTGCTCATTGTGTGCGGTGACTCCGAGCGGGCCACGTCGCTGCTCGGCGCGGGCGTTTGAACCGTACGACGCCCGTGTCCTGGTGGCACGGAGGCGCGGATCGTACGGACCGGTCGTGACCCGGCCGCCCGTTCAGGGGGGCCGGGCCGCCGCGAGGGCTTCGATGGCCGCCCGTCCGCTCAGCGGGCGGCCGTGCGGCGCAGGGCGTCGGCCGCGCCGCCCGCACTGCGCAGCGCCGCGGTGCCGGGCTCGGAGGCTGTCTCCGCCAGCGCGGCGGGCGGCGAATCCGAACTGGGCCGACGGCCGCCACGGCCCTCGCCCAGCACCTGCCAGCCGCCGCGGGTGAGCGTGATGTACGCGCCGCACCGCAGCCCGTGCAGGGTGCAGGCGTCCCGGAGCCCCCACATCCAGGCCCCGTCCTCCTCCGTCCACCGATCGTCTCCGTCGCGGCAGTAGAGCAGAACGGCGGTACGCACAGGAGTGCGCCGGCGCAGATCGTGCGGGATGACCCGGCGCAGATGTGCCAGCAGCGCGTTACGGAACTCCCAGCCGTCCACCGGCGCGGCGGCACGCGGGACGAACGACGCGCTGGCGGCGAGCCGCTCCTCGTGGTCGAGTACGGCCACGACGGCGGTCGACGGGGTCGGCCGGTGTCTGCTGTGCAGGCCGCTGACGACCTCGCGGGGGTCGCGCAGCAGTGGTATCCCCGCCGCCGCCCACTCGGCGGGTTCGAGCATCCTGGCGAGGCGGTTGACGGAGTCGGCCTGTCTGTTGATCGAAGTGGCTGCGGACGGAGCGAATCCGAAGGTCACGTTCCTCCCTTCGCATACGCGCCCACACTGCGGGCAGGAATCGGGCGGGGACGCGCCGCGGCACAACCCATGCGGATCGCGATCGGGTCGTGCGGGGGCGGTTCCAATTCTCACTGGCGCGGGGGCGCGCGGCAACGAGCAATTAGCGCCCTCGAACCATAATGCGTAGATATGACTTTCATATCCTTGCCCAGAGATGCCCGAGCCGAAGCCTCACGTCAGCTCTGAACGGCGAGGACCAGCGGGAACACCCCCTTCGCGCCAGCCCTGAGCAACAGCCGCGCGGCCACCGCGAGAGTCCAGCCGCTCTCCGAGAAGTCGTCGACGAGCAGCACCGGGCCGTCCGCAGCCACCAGAGCGGCGGCCAGCTCGGGCGGCACGGCCAGCGTCTCGTGCAGCGCGCGCACCCGCTGAGCGCTGTTGGTACGCGACATACGGGCATCGGCCGCCCCCGGCGCGTGGGCGACCGAGCCCAACAGCGGCATCCGGCCCACCTCCGCGATACGGCCGCCGAGCGATCCGACGAGCCGGGGCCTGCCGTGCGAGGCCATGGTGACCACCCCGACCGGCCGGGGCGGCGCGTCGGCGGCGCCGGAGGCCCAGCCGCCCGGCCCCTTCGCCCAGTCGGCGAGAACACTGACCACGGCGCTCACCACATCGTCGGGCACCGGCCCGTCGGGAGCCTGCGCCGTGAGTATCGGCCGGAGCCGGTTGCCCCAGCCGATATCGGAGAGCCGCCCCAGCGCACGCCCCGCGAAGGTCTGCTCCCCCTGGGGAATCCGCCCCTTCAGGTCGACACCGACCGCCGCGAGCCCGGTCGGCCACATCCTGCGGGGCTCCACCTCCACCCCCGGCCTGCCCAGCTCACCGCGCGCGGCATCGAGGGCGCCGACGCTCACCTTGTCCTCGAATCGGACCCCGGCGCAGTTGTCGCACCGCCCGCAGGCGATGGCCAGCTCGTCGTCCAGCTGCCGCCGCAGGAACTCCATCCGGCAGCCGTCCGTCGACGCGTAGTCGCGCATCGCCTGCTGCTCGGTCTGCCGCTGGCGCGCCACCCAGGCGTACCGCTCGGTGTCGTACACCCAGGGCTGTCCCGTGGCGGTCCAGCCGCCCTTCACCCGGTGCACGGCCCCGTCCACGTCGAGGACCTTGAGCATGGTCTCCAGCCGTGTACGCCGCAGCTCGACCAGCGGCTCCAGCGCCGGCAGCGACAACGGCCGGTCGGCCCGCCCCAGGACATCGAGGGTGCGGCGGACCAGCTCCTCGGGCGGGAAGGCGACCGAGGCGAAGTACTGCCAGATCGCCTCGTCCTCCTTGCCGGGCAGCAGCAGCACCTCGGCATGCTCCACCCCACGGCCCGCGCGCCCCACCTGCTGGTAGTAGGCGATGGGGGAGGAGGGCGAGCCGAGATGCACCACGAAGCCGAGGTCGGGCTTGTCGAACCCCATGCCCAGCGCCGAGGTGGCGACCAGCGCCTTGACCCGGTTCGCCAGCAGATCGTCCTCCGCCTGCTGCCGGTCGGCGTTCTCCGTACGGCCGGTGTACGAGGTGACCGGGTGCCCGCACCGGCGCAGATAGGCCGTCACCTCCTCGGCGGCGGCGACCGTCAGGGTGTAGATGATCCCCGACCCCGGCAGCTCGTTCAGATGGTCGGCCAGCCAGGCCAGCCGGTGTGCCGCGTCCGGCAGCCGCAGCACATGGAGGCTGAGGCTCTCCCGGTCCAGCGGCCCGCGCAGCACGAGCGCGTCCGTCCCCGCCCCGGTCCCCAACTGTTCCGCGACATCGGCCGTCACCCGGGAATTCGCCGTGGCCGTGGTCGCCAGGACCGGAACGCCGGACGGCAGCTCCGCGAGCATCGTGCGCAACCGCCGGTAGTCCGGCCGGAAGTCATGGCCCCAGTCGGAGATGCAGTGCGCCTCGTCGACCACCAGCAGGCCAGTGGCGGCGGAGAGACGGGGCAGGACCTGATCGCGGAAGTCCGGATTGTTGAGCCGCTCGGGACTGACCAGCAGGACATCGACCTCGCCCCCGGCCACCTCGTCCTGGATCGCGTCCCACTCCTCCGCGTTGGAGGAGTTGATCGTGCGGGCCTTGATCCCGGCCCGCGCCGCGGCCTCCACCTGGTTGCGCATCAACGCGAGCAGCGGCGAGACGATCACGGTCGGACCCGCGCCCCGCTCCCGCAGCAGCGAGGTCGCCACGAAATACACCGCGGACTTGCCCCAGCCGGTCCGCTGGACGACCAGCGCCCGGCGCTTGTCGGCGACGAGCGCCTCGATGGCCCGCCACTGGTCCTCGCGCAGCCGGGCGGCGCCGGTGGCGTCACCGACGAGGCGGGCGAGTACGGAGTCGGCCGAGGCCCGGAGAGCTGCGCGGTCTGCGTTGGTCATGTCCCCATGCAACCCGATGGCTCCGACAAACCGCGAATGCGCCCGACGCCCTGTGGATAACGTTATCCACAGGGGTCGCGGGATTTCGCCCGACGCGGGACCGTCGTGCCATGAACAAGCACCACGAACCGACCGGATCCGCCGACCAGCAGCAGATCACCCTGCGCGGTCCCGCGGAACTCGCCGACGCCCTGCCGTATTTGCTCGGCTTCCACCCCGACGACTCCGTCGTCATGGTCGCGCTCCACGGCGACCGCGGCCGCTTCGGCGGACGCCTCAGGCTCGGGATCCCGGCCTCGCCGAAGGAATGGCTCCCGGTGGCCGACCAGCTCGCCGAGTGTCTGATCGAGGGCAGCGAGCGGCGCGGCTCCCGCCCCGACGCCATCGTCGCTTTCCTCTGCCAGGACCCGGCCGAGGGCGAGACGGGCACCCAGGTGATGGAGCGGCTGCGCCCCCTCGCGCAGCGGCTGCGCACCGCCTGCGGCGCCCTCGACGTACCCGTACAGGAAGTGCTCTGTATCTCCGGCGGGAGGTACTGGTCCTACTGCTGCCCCGACGCGCGCTGCTGTCCGCCCGAGGGGACCGGGCTGGCCCTGCCCGGTACATCGGTGATGGCCGCCGCGGCCGCCTACGCCGGGGTCCGGGTGCGGGGATCGCTGAGGGAGATGGAAGCGCGTCTGGAGCCCTGGCGGACCCCGGCCGCCGAGGCGCAGGAACGGGCGCTGGACGACGCGGGCGCCGCGCTCGTGCCCAGGATCCTGAGCGGCGGGAGCCGGGAGCGGGTCGGCGCGGAGACGCTGAGCACGGCGCGCGGGCTCATGGAGCGGCTGCGGGGGACGCCGGGGACCGGGCGGCCCGGCCAGGACGCCGAGGACGACCGGCTCATCAGCAATGACGAGGCGGCCGCCGTCATCCTCGGGCTCCAGGACCGGGAGACCCGGGACCGCGCCGCCGAGTGGATGGAGGGGGCGGAGGCGGGAGCGGCCCTACGGCTCTGGCGCGCGCTGTCCCGCCGCTGCGTCGGCGCGTACGCGGAGCACGCGGCGGCCCCGCTGACCCTGGCGGGCTGGGTCGCCTGGTCCACCGGGGACGAGCCCGCCGCCCGGGTCGCCCTCGGGCTCGCCCTGCGGCGCGATCCCGGGTATGTCTTCGCCCAGCTGCTCCACCAGGCGTGCAACCAGGGACTCGACCCCGAGACGCTGCGCGGCTGTCTGCGCGAGGAGCGCGGCGCCAGGGAGACCGTCTCCGGCGGGCATACGGCGACGGGACGGCCCAGGGTCCGTACCGCGAGCCCGGGGGCGGGCCGTCCGGCCACGGCGCGGTCCCTGTCGCGGAAGGGACCGCGCGACGGAGCGAGGGCGGCGCGCGGCCGGGCGGGACGGTACGGCGGCCGGCGCGGGACCAGGAGCGGGCGATGACGGCAGGACGGCGACCGCGTCCACCGGGTGGGAACGGCGGCCGGCCGGCGGTGTGAGACGGGCGGGAAGGCCGGGTGGCCGAGGGGTGAAGATCATCGAGGTGGCCGGGAGGTGGTCGTCCGGGGATGCTCGAACGACTGTTTATCGTCAGGGAGACGACTATGATCACCTGCATGTCCCCCTACGACCCCTCGGCCTTCCCGGCATTCGCTGTCACCGTCGATCTGGTCGTGCTCACCGTGCGCCGCCACGCGCTCTGCGCGCTGGTGGTGCGCCGCGGAGAGCCGCCGTTCCAGGGCAGGTGGGCGCTGCCCGGTGGTTTCGTCCGGGGGGACGAGGACCTCGCCGCCGCCGCGGCGCGCGAGCTGTCCGAGGAGACCGGGCTCTGCGCCCATGGTCAGGTCTCCCCGGCCCCGGGGAACGCGGCCCATCTGGAACAGCTCGCCACGTACGGGGATCCTGATCGGGACCCCCGGATGCGGGTGGTCAGCGTGGCGCATCTCGCGCTCTCGCCCGACCTCCCCGCGCCCCGGGCCGGAGGAGACGCCAACAGCGCGCGCTGGGCGCCCGTCGACGCGCTGCTCGGCGGGGGCGGCGGATTCGCCCGGGAGGGCGAGCAGCCCGCCCAGCTCGCCTTCGACCACGCGCGGATCCTCGCGGACGGGGTGGAGCGGGCCCGCTCCAAGATCGAGTACTCCTCGCTGGCCACGGCGTTCTGCCCGTCCGAGTTCACCGTCGGCGAGCTGCGCAGGGTCTACGAGGCGGTGTGGGGCGTGGCCCTCGACCCCCGTAACTTCCACCGGAAGGTGACGGGGACCCCGGGCTTCCTCGTGCCGTCCGGGGGGACCACCACCCGGCAGGGCGGCAGGCCCGCGCAGTTGTTCAGGGCCGGCGGGGCGACCGTGCTCAATCCGCCGATGCTGCGTCCCGAGGTCTGACCGGCCCGGCGCCCGGCGGGGGACACCCGGCGACGGCCCTACGTTGAAAGTCGGACATATCGCGTTATCTTGCGGGAGTAACCGCACTGCCACCGAGCGGTCACCTCCCCGTGAGAGAAGCGATGCTCCAGGCCATCGGACTGACCAGCGCCCCCCGTCGAGACCTAGCCCCCGCCGTGGACGATCTGACCTTCGAGGCGCCGCCCGGCCGCGTCACGGCACTTCTCGGCGCCCCCGGCGCCGGCAAGACCACCGCGCTCCGGCTGATGCTCGAACTCCAGCCGGGACGCGGGGTCACCTACTTCCGCGGCCGCCCGCTCCACGCCCTCGCCCGCCCGGCCCACGAGGTCGGGGTGCTCCTCGGCGATGTGCCCGGACACCCCGCCCGTACCGCCAGGGGCCAGCTGCGGATGCTCTGCGCCGCCGCCGGGGTCCCGGCCTCGCGCGCCGACGAGCTCCTCGACGTCGTCGGCCTCGGCGCGCTGCGCGACGAGCGTCTCGGCTCCCTCTCGCTGGGCATGGACCGCAGGCTCGGACTCGCCTCCGCGCTGCTCGGCGATCCGCACACCCTGCTGCTCGACGCCCCCTCCGCGGGCCTCTCGCCACGGGAGAACAGCTGGCTGTACGGGCTGCTGCGGGCCCACGCGGACCACGGCGGCACCGTCCTGTACACCACCGCCGACCCCAAGGAGGCCGCCCGCACCGCCGACCGCGTCGTCACGATCGACGAGGGCCGCCTCGTCGCAGACCAGGACGCGGCCTCCTTCGCCCGCACCCGGCTGCGCCCCCGCGTCGCCGTCAGGACGCCGCACGCCGCCCGGCTCGCCGACGCGCTCAACCGCGAGGCCCGCGCGGACCGGCGTTCCGTCGAAGTGGTCGCCGAGGCGGGCAGCCTGCTCACCGTCTACGGCAGCAGCTGCCCGGAGATCGGGGAGACCGCCTTCCGGCACGGCGTCCTGGTCCACCGGCTCGCCGACGAGACCGGCGACACCGGCCCCGGACCGGTGCCCGGGGCGGGGCCGGTGCCCGTACCCGCCCAGGCCGGGCCGCCGCCCGCGCGGCCCGTGGCGCGTCCGGCGCGTGGCCCGCTCAGGCCGGTGCGTTACGAGCTGCGCCGCATGCTCGGCGTCCGCACCGCGCCGCTGACCGCGCTGGCCGTCCTCGTCGCCTCCGTGGCCCTCGCCGTACCGCTCGCCCGTACCGGAGGCACCCCGCTGCCCGGTCTGCTCGCGGCCTGGCCCGCCTTCCTGCCCCTGCCGCCCGCGGCCCTCGGTGCCGGGCTGCTGGGCGCCCTGTCGTTCGGCGACGAGTTCCGCTACCCGGCCCTCGCGGCGGCCAGGGGCACTGTCCCGCGCCGTCTGGGGCTGCTCCTCGCCAAGTTCGCCGTGACGGCGGGCGCGGCCCTGTTGCTCGCGCTGCTGGCGGTGGTCGCCGACGCCGGTGCGCTGCGCCTGGTGTACGGCGCGGACGCGGTGCCCGTGCCGGGCAACTGGCCGGCGTTGAGCGCGGGTTGGGCGGGGCTCGTCGTCGGCTGTGCCTGGGCGGGGCTGCTGGGGGCCGGGGTCTTCCGGGTCACGGCCGCCGGGGTGGCCGCGGTCGTCGCCGTACCGACCCTGGTCGTTCCTCTGGTGCAGAAGGCGCTCGCGGGTCCGTCCGCGCGTTCGGTCGCCGGGCTTCCCGGCAGGCTTCGGGAGCTGGCCTGGCCGCAGTGGCCGCACCAGATCGATCACTGGCTGACGGTGACGGCCGGACTCGTCGTCCGGCCGGTCGCCGCGGCGCTCATGTTGTCGCTGACGGCCCTGCTCTGCGCGTATCTGCTCACCGGGCTTCGCCGCAGGGCCCGTTGGTGACCACTAAACGACCGGACCGTGCCGCAGTGTTCGCAACTCCCCTGATAACGCCTGCTTCTTTACCATAAGGCGTCAATCAAAGGGCGAGTGCCGATCACCCTTTCGTGTGCTTTTCACCAAAGACCTCAAGGGCGACGGAAGCAACGCCGACAAAGGATGCGTGAGTACCCTTGCGCACACCATGATGACCGCCGCCCGCTCCGTCGATTCCGGCCTCGCCGACTCGGGCGAACTCGACCGCTACCCCTTCGCGGAGGCGCCCGGCGCCGACCGTATGACCGCACCCGTCTGGGACGGCGCCGACACCGATCTGGGCCGCGTGGGCCGGCGTACGGCGAGCAGCCGCGGCCGCGGGCTGCACGGCCAACTCGTCCAGCAGCTGGGCCAGATGATCGTCTCCGGTGACCTGGGCGCCGACCGGCCGCTCGTACCCGAGGAGATCGGACAGCGCTTCGAGGTCTCCCGCACAGTGGTCCGCGAGTCGCTGCGGGTCCTTGAGGCCAAGGGGCTGGTGAGCGCCAGGCCCAATGTCGGTACCCGTGTCCGGCCGGTGAGCGACTGGAATCTGCTGGACCCCGACATCATCGAATGGCGTGCCTTCGGACCGCAGCGCGACGACCAGCGCCGTGAGCTGAGCGAGCTCCGCTGGACGATCGAGCCCCTCGCCGCCCGGCTGGCGGCCGGCCACGGCCGGGCCGACGTACAGCAGCGGCTCTCCGAGATGGTCGGGATCATGGGCCACGCACTCGCCCAGGGTGACTCGATCACCTTCTCGCGCGCGGACGCCGAATATCACTCGCTGCTGATCCAGCTCGCCGGGAACCGGATGCTGGAGCACCTCTCGGGCATCGTCTCGGCGGCCCTCCAGGTCTCCGGCGGTCCGGTCACGGGCTGCGACCGCCCCACAGAGGTCTCGCTCGACCATCACGCGCGGATCGTGGAGGCCCTCGCGGGCGGCGACCCGAACGCGGCGGAGGCGGCCATGCGCCAGCTGCTGACGGTCCAGCCCGAGGTGGAGCGCGTCGTCCCGGCGCCGCGCGAGCACTGAGCCTCCCCCGGACCAGGGCGTACGGGGATGTACGCATCGTGTGTCGCCGGGCCCCGAAGGGTCCGGCGACACGAATTGTGGGATGTTGAATACCACTTCTGGTCGCTTTGCCGTAAATGCGGTGTGACTCGGGCCACGTGGATTGGGCGTAACACTCCCGGAGGCAGGGCGATGACCTAAGAGGTGACAGCCGAGGAGGGAATACGACCGCCACGTGTGGCGCTGTATTCACCTCTGAGGTCCAAGCCCGCGCCGTCGGCACATCCCCAGCCGACGGTCGTCGGCTCCGGCCCGATCATGGGCGGGGCCGGAAGCCGTTTCCATCGTTCCGAGAGGTTGTTCGTGTCGGCCAGCACATCCCGTACGCTCCCGCCGGAGATCGCCGAGTCCGAGTCTGTGATGGCGCTCATCGAGCGGGGAAAGGCTGATGGGCAGATCGCCGGCGATGACGTGCGTCGCGCCTTCGAGGCCGACCAGATTCCGCCAACCCAGTGGAAGAATGTTCTGCGCAGCCTCAATCAGATCCTCGAGGAAGAGGGTGTGACGCTGATGGTCAGTGCCGCGGAGTCGCCGAAGCGCACCCGCAAGAGCGTCGCAGCGAAGAGCCCGGTCAAGCGCACCGCCACCAAGACCGTCGCGGCCAGGACGACCACGACGAGGACCGTCGCGGCCACCTCCGCCTCGACGGCGGAGACCGTGGACGGGGACGATTCCCTCACCCCCGCCAAGAAGGCCGCCGCGAAGAAGACCGTGGCCAAGAAGGCCACGGTGAAGAAGACCGCCGCCAAGAAGACGACGGCCAAGAAGACCGCGGGCAAGAAGGACGCCGACGAGGTCGACGGCGAAGAGCTGACGGATGACGTCCAGGTCGGCAAGGGCGAGGAGGAGGAGACCGAGGGCGAGAACAAGGGCTTCGTACTCTCCGACGACGACGAGGACGACGCGCCCGCCCAGCAGGTCGCCGTCGCGGGTGCCACCGCCGACCCGGTCAAGGACTACCTGAAGCAGATCGGCAAGGTCCCGCTCCTCAACGCCGAGCAGGAGGTCGAACTCGCCAAGCGCATCGAGGCCGGTCTCTTCGCCGAGGACAAGCTGGCCAACTCCGACAAGCTCGCGCCCAAGCTCAAGCGCGAGCTGGAGATCATCGCCGAGGACGGCCGCCGCGCCAAGAACCACCTGCTGGAGGCCAACCTCCGGCTCGTGGTCTCGCTGGCCAAGCGGTATACCGGCCGCGGCATGCTCTTCCTGGACCTGATCCAGGAGGGCAACCTCGGTCTGATCCGCGCGGTCGAGAAGTTCGACTACACCAAGGGCTACAAGTTCTCCACGTACGCCACCTGGTGGATCCGTCAGGCGATCACCCGCGCCATGGCCGACCAGGCCCGCACCATCCGTATCCCGGTGCACATGGTCGAGGTCATCAACAAGCTCGCGCGCGTGCAGCGCCAGATGCTCCAGGACCTGGGCCGCGAGCCCACCCCGGAGGAGCTGGCCAAGGAGCTCGACATGACCCCCGAGAAGGTCATCGAGGTCCAGAAGTACGGCCGGGAGCCGATCTCGCTGCACACCCCGCTGGGCGAGGACGGCGACAGCGAGTTCGGCGACCTCATCGAGGACTCCGAGGCGGTCGTCCCGGCCGACGCGGTCAGCTTCACGCTGCTCCAGGAGCAGCTGCACTCGGTGCTCGACACGCTCTCCGAGCGTGAGGCGGGTGTGGTCTCCATGCGCTTCGGTCTCACCGACGGCCAGCCGAAGACGCTGGACGAGATCGGCAAGGTCTACGGCGTGACGCGTGAGCGCATCCGTCAGATCGAGTCCAAGACGATGTCGAAGCTGCGTCACCCGTCGCGTTCGCAGGTTCTGCGCGACTACCTCGACTAGCGGCTGAGCGCCCCCGTCCCGGGAACTCCCGGGGCGCGCGGGAGCACGGCGGAAGGCCCGGATGCCACCTCGGATCCGGGCCTTCGCGCTGTGCGCCGGAGTGCGGGGGCCGACCGGGTGGATGACTCTGGGTAGGTCATAATCCACCGGAGAGTCAGGAGACCGCATGCGTCGTTCCCTTGCCCGAGCGCTGACCGGAGGGCTGGCGGTGGCCGCGGTGGGGGCGGTGCTGCCGCTCGCCACCGCCGTTCCGGCCTCCGCCGACAGGGTGATCATCGGTGGCAGGCCGGTGAAGATCGCCGACAGTCCCTGGGTGGTGGCGCTGTCCAGCCGTGACCGCTTCGGCGGCACCAGGGCGGGTCAGTTCTGCGGCGGCGTGGTGGTGGCGCCGGCGAAAGTACTGACGGCCGCGCACTGCATGGGCCGGGATGTTCTCGGCGCGGCTCCGAAGGACGTACGGGACCTGCGGGTCATCGCGGGACGCGAACGGCTGCGCGGTTCCGGCGGGAAGGAGGTGCTGGTGCGGTCCGTACGGATCGATCCGGCGTACGAACCGGGTGGCAACGCCTCGGATCTGGCCGTGCTGACACTGGCGGCCGGGCTGCCCGAGGGGTACGTGATCCCGCCGGCGGAACCGGGGGGATCCGCTACCGCGCCCGGCGTTCCGGCGGCGGTCTACGGCTGGGGCGACACCTCGGGGTCCGGGGAGTACGCGGGCGCGCTGCGCTCGGTGTCCGTGACGGTCCTGGCGGACTCGGAGTGCGAGCATGCCTACCCCGGCGGCCAGGGGGACCGTTACGAGGCCTCCACGATGCTCTGTGCGGGCGATCTCGCGGGCGGGCACGATGCCTGCCAGGGGGACAGTGGCGGGCCGCTGGTGGCCCAGGGGCGGCTTATCGGGCTGGTCTCCTGGGGGAGCGGCTGCGGGCGGGCCGGGAGCCCCGGCGTCTACACACGGATCGATACGTCCGCGCCACTGGTCGCCGAGGCGATCGGAGCGCGCGGACCGAGATGAGGAGGGAGCGCGCGTCGCGGGTCGTCGCGGCGCGCGCCTGCCTGCTCGCCCGGAGGCGCTGTGCTCCCGCCATGACGACGGGAACGGTGGCACGACGACGAGAACGGGCGGCCGCCCTCCTGTGCAGGAGCGGTCGCCCGTCGGCCGGTCACAGGACCGGCCCTTGGCTCGTCGTGGATGCGAGGTGTCAGTGTTCCTCTTCACCGCCGCCGGCCGGTACGGCCGTCAGTCGGTCGGTCTCATCCTGTATTTCCGCGGCGATCTTCTTGAGTTCCGGCTCGAACTTGCGTCCGTGGTGGGCGCAGAAGAGCAGTTCACCACCGCTGGACAGGAGGACGCGCAGATAGGCCTGGGCGCCGCACCGGTCGCAGCGGTCAGCCGCGGTCAGCGGGCTCGCGGGGGTCAGAACAGTAGTCACGTCGCCTCTTCTCTAGCTCGACGAGCTGTCGTACCAGGGTCAACATCCAACCAGGCCGAAAACGTTCCCGCTCGCGGCTTTTCCTCGAAAACTAATCTTCCGTGCTGGCGGGTGGTGACGATTGGCGGCGAATGGGCCGTATCGCTTCGCTGGGCTTCGCTCTACGGGTTTCGCGTTGCTTGACGGTGCTTGAAGTCGCTTGTCGGGGGGTCGCCCTCACCGGCTGGCTTGCCGGTTGTTGATGAGGACGTGCCCGGAGCCTAAATGGTTCATGCCTGGAAGGGAACGTGATGTGTGCTTCACTCCAACGAAGGATCGAACACCTATGCGACCTTGGACTAGCATGAGAATGCGCGAGGGTGGCGTGACAACGGCTCTACCAGGGCTCTGTACCCTCTGACCGATGACAGACGCCGGGCCTTTACCCCATCGGGCCACATCTCAAATTCAGCGAGGAGCGAACCGCGTGACCGCCGATACGTCCGTGCCGTCCACAGCGCTGCTGACAGCAGACCGTGACGGCTCCAACTACACCGCGCGGCACCTGCTCGTCCTTGAAGGGCTCGAAGCAGTCCGTAAGCGCCCCGGAATGTATATCGGTTCGACCGACAGCCGCGGTCTGATGCACTGCCTCTGGGAGATCATCGACAACTCCGTGGACGAGGCCCTGGGCGGCTACTGCGACCACATCGACGTGACCCTCCACGAGGACGGCTCCGTCGAGGTCAAGGACAACGGCCGGGGCATCCCGGTCGACGTGGAGCCCAAGACCGGCCTCTCCGGTGTCGAGGTCGTGATGACCAAGCTGCACGCCGGCGGAAAGTTCGGTGGCGGCTCGTACGCCGCGTCGGGCGGTCTGCACGGAGTGGGCGCCTCCGTGGTCAACGCGCTCTCCGCGCGGCTGGACGTCGAGGTGGACCGCAACAGCGCCACCCACGCGATCAGCTTCCGGCGCGGGGTCCCCGGCTTCTTCGCCGAGCAGGGGCCCGACAGCCCCTTCGACGCGGCGAACGGGCTGGTCAAGGGCAAGCGAGTGCCCAAGATCAGGACCGGCACGCGCGTGCGTTACTGGGCCGACCGGCAGATCTTCCTCAAGGACGCCAGGCTCTCCCTGGAGACGCTTCACCAGCGCGCCCGCCAGACCGCCTTCCTGGTCCCCGGACTGACCATCGTCGTCAGGGACGAGCGGGGGATCGGCGAGAGCGAGGCCAACGGCAAGATCGAGGAGACCTTCCGCTTCGACGGAGGCATCAGTGAGTTCTGCGAGTACCTGGCGCAGGACAAGGCCGTCTGCGACGTCCAGCGGCTGACGGGACAGGGCACCTTCAAGGAGACCGTGCCGGTCCTGGACGAGCTGGGGCACATGACGCCCACCGAGGTCACCCGTGAGCTGGGCGTCGACATCGCCCTGCGCTGGGGCACCGGGTACGACACCACGGCGAGGTCGTTCGTCAACATCATCGCCACCCCCAAGGGCGGCACGCATGTGAGCGGATTCGAACGCTCCCTCACCAGGACGGTCAACGAGGTACTGCGCTCGGCCAAGATGCTGCGCGTCGCCGAGGACGACATTGTCAAGGACGACGCCCTGGAGGGCCTCACCGCGGTGATCACCGTGCGGCTCGCCGAGCCGCAGTTCGAGGGCCAGACCAAGGAGGTCCTCGGCACCTCGGCGGCCAACCGGATCGTCGCCAGTGTCGTCGCCAAGGAGCTCAAGACCTTCCTGACGGCGACCAAGGGCGACGCCAAGGCGCAGGCCCGCGCCGTGCTGGAGAAGGCCGTCGCCGCCGCCCGTACGAGAATCGCGGCCCGTCAGCACAAGGACGCCCAGCGCAGGAAGACGGCGCTGGAGTCCTCCTCGCTGCCGGCCAAGCTCGCCGACTGTCGCAGCGACGACGTGGAGCGCAGCGAGCTGTTCATCGTGGAGGGCGACTCCGCGCTCGGTACGGCCAAGCTCGCCAGGAACAGCGAGTTCCAGGCGCTGCTCCCGATCCGGGGCAAGATCCTCAACGTACAGAAGTCCTCCGTCACCGACATGCTGAAGAACGCCGAGTGCGGGGCGATCATCCAGGTCATAGGGGCGGGCTCGGGCCGGACGTTCGACCTCGACTCGGCGCGGTACGGCAAGATCGTGCTGCTGGTCGACGCCGATGTGGACGGCGCCCATATCCGCTGTCTGCTGCTCACGCTCTTCCAGCGCTACATGCGGCCGATGGTCGCCGCGGGCCGGGTCTTCGCCGCGGTACCGCCGCTGCACCGGATCGAGCTGGTGCAGCCCAAGAAGGGTCAGGACAAGTACGTCTACACGTACTCGGACAACGAGCTGCGGCAGACACTGCTGGAGTACCAGCGCAAGAACATCCGGTTCAAGGACGCCATCCAGCGCTACAAGGGCCTGGGCGAGATGGATGCCGACCAGCTGGCGGAGACGACCATGGACCCCCGTTTCCGGACCCTGCGGCGGATCAACATCGGGGACCTGGACTCGTCCGAGCAGGTCTTCGACCTGCTGATGGGCAATGAGGTGGCGCCCCGCAAGGAGTTCATCACCAGCTCCGCGGCGACGCTGGACCGCTCGCGCATCGACGCCTGACGGTCTCTCCCCGGTGAACCGCCGAGCGGCCTCCACCCCTGGGTGGAGGCCGTTTCCCCACCCTCGGTCAACCCCCGAGCCGATGCTCCGACCTGGGCTTTCTCCGTAACGTCGAAGTCGTTGAACTTCTCGTTCCGGAGGTCCCGATGTCCCTTGTCAATGTGTTGGTGATCGTCGGCGTGATCGCGCTGATCGCGGTGCGTCAGTCGAAGCCGCAGCGGATCGCCACCGAGGGGCGCGGCTGGCTCGTCCTGCCGGTGATCCTGGTGGTCGCCGCCCTGCGCGAGCCGGGCGTCATCGACGGGCACGACCAGGAGCTGTCGGCGCTGCTGCTCGGCGCCGAGCTGGTGGTGGGGCTGGTGGTGGGCCTCGGCTGGGCCTGGACCAGTCGGATCTGGGCCGAGCCGGACGGCACGGTGTGGTCCAAGGGCACACGGGCCACGGCGGCAGTCTGGGCCGGTGGTATCGCGGTACGGGTGGGGATGGTCGCGGCCGGTGCCCTGCTCGGTGTCCACCAGGGCACCGGGGCGCTGCTGCTCGCGCTCGCCGCCTCCATCCTGGTCCGCAGAGGGGTTCTGGTGTGGCGGGCCCACGCCATCGGCTCCTCGAACGGCCCCGGCCCGTCGTACGGTGATCGTGCAGCCGCCGAGCCGTGGAAGGACCGTGTGTGACGCCAGAGGACTGGACGAAGTGGCCCTCGCGGGAGGCGCTCTCCCGGGAGGGCCTCGCCGATGCCCGGCGGTGGCTGGCCCGGCTCGTGCGGCTGGTCGTACTGGCCGTGCTGGTGTGGACGATTTTCAGCCGGCGTCATGTCGCCGACTGGGGCGTGGCCGCCGCTGTGGGAGGTCTGTCCGCCGTCGTCCTCTGTGCCTGGGCGTTCTACCACGCCACCCTCCACCACGCTCTGTGGCGGTCGGTCGGGCTGCTGGCGCTGCTGGTGGGCGCGGGCTTCGCCGCGCACCGGACCGGGTTCGAGGTCGTCGCGATCGTGCTGTGGTGCGGCTGTGCCCTGACCGGTATGAGACGGCTGCCCCTTGTCGCGGCCCTGCCCATCACGCTGGCCACGCTCACCGGATTCGTACTGAGCGACCGGGCGTCCTGGCTCACCACCGTACTGACCGTCGCGGGGCTGCTCCTCGGTGGTTACGCGCTGCGGCTCGACGCCGAGACGCGCGGCACCACCCAGCGGCTGCTGGCCCAGGAGCGGGCGGCCAGGGTCGCGGAGGCCGAGTCGGCCGCCCTCGCAGAGCGGGCCAGGATCGCCCGGGACATCCATGATGTCCTGGCACACAGCCTCTCCGCGCAGCTCGTCCACCTGGAGGCGGCGCGGCTGCGGATCGAGCAGGAGCCGCCCGGCCCGTTCCGCGACCAGATCCTGGAGCGCGTCGTCGCCGCGCGCTCCATGGCGCGCGAAGGGCTGGCCGAGACCCGCCAGGCGCTCTCCGCGCTGCGCGGCGAGATGGTGCCCCTCGGGGAGTACCTCCGCGAGCTGGCCGCCCTGGACGGCGCCGAGGTCGAGATCGCGGGCGAGCCGAGGCCCCTGCGGGCCGAGGCGTCCCAGACGGTGCGCCGGGTGGCGCAGGAGGCGCTGACCAACGTACGCAAACACGCGCCCGGTGCCCGGGTGCGGATCCGGCTCGCGTACGCCCCGGACGGAGTGACGCTGGAGGTACGGGACTCCGGTGGGCGGGGGCCGGGACCGGCCGGGCAGGCCGGGGCGGGGGCCGGGTACGGTCTGCTGGGGATGCGGGAGCGCGCCGAGCTGCTCGGCGGCACCCTGGAGGCAGGGCCGGGGGCGTTGGACGGGGTCGGTGACGGTTCACGCGGGTCCTTCGGCGCGCAGGGCTTCGATGGTTCGGGCGGGTCCGGTGGTTCTGATGGTTCCGGTGGGTCCGATGGTTTCGACGGGAAAGGTTTCAGCGTGCGGCTGAGAGTGCCGGCATGACGGCCAGGGTGGTCGTGGCCGATGACCAGGCCGTGGTGCGCGAGGGCATCGTGATGCTGCTCGGCCTGCTGCCGGGCATCGAGGTCGTCGGCGCGGCCAGGGACGGCGAGGAGGCCGTCGCCCTCGTCGCCGAACTCGCCCCCGATGTCGTCCTGATGGATCTGCGGATGCCCCGCTGCGACGGCGTGGAGGCGACCCGCCGTATCCGTCACGAGCATCCGGCGACCCAGGTCGTGGTGCTCACCACCTACGCCGACGACGATTCGCTGTTCGCCGCGCTCAAGGCGGGTGCCCGGGGCTATCTCACCAAGGACGCCCAGGGCGAGGAGATCGTCCGGGCGATCGAGGACGTCCTGGCGGGACAGGCGGGGCTCGCCCCGTCCGTACAGCGCAGACTGCTGGAGCGGGTCACGGTACCGCCCGCCGCGCCCGTCCCGGCCGAGCCGCCGGACGGGCTCACCGCGCGGGAGGCGGAGGTGCTCTCGCTCGTCGCCGAAGGGCTCTCCAACAAGGAGATCGCCGCCCGGCTGCACATCGGCGCGGCCACCGTGAAGACGCATATCAACAACCTCTTCGCCAAGACCGGGGTGCGCGACCGCGCACAGGCCGTCCGATATGCCTATGAACGCGGACTCATCCCGCCTCCGGAGCCGCCTTCCGGGACAACTGTCACCTGATGGGGTGAAGTCGGGAGAGAACCGGAGCCGGGGACCCGCCCGCTGCCCATCCTTGCTACGCGGCCGAAAAGGTTCGCCGACAGGGAGAGTGGACCGGTGGAGAAGCAGGAAGGGCGCGACGCCGCGACGGTGCGGCTCGACGACCCGTGGTACGCCGCGCTGGCCTCGGACTGGGGCGATTCCGCGGGTACGGACATAGCCATGGCGTCCGTACCGGCCGAGGGGAGCGTGGTCCCCGGGCCCGGTCAGGACGCCGCCGACGCGCGTACGGCCGTCGACATCTATACGGAGGTGCAGCGCAGCGCCGCCTTCCAGGAGGTGCGCGGCCGCTACCGAAGGTTTGTCGTACCGGCGTCGATCGCCTTTCTCCTGTGGTACTTCGCGTATGTCGTGATGGCGACAGCCGCCCCCGGGCTGATGGCCCTGCCCGTGGCGGGCGCGGTGAATGTGGCGATGGTGGCCGGTCTCGGCCAGTTTCTCTCCACCTTCCTGCTGACCTGGGCATACGCCCGCCATGCCCGGCTGTACCGGGACCGCGCGGCGCTCGAACTGCGCTGGACCGTGTTCGACCAGGAGCGGAGATCGGAGCGGACATCGGGGCGGACGCCTGGGCAGATGTCCGGGTGGACGCCGGAGCGTACCGGGGGGACCGGCCGGTGAGCGGCGACCACCAGACCCTGGCGCTGCTGCTGTTCAGCACGTCCGTCGCGGTCACCCTGGGGATCACCGCATGGGTGAGCGGGCACCGCCACGGCTCGGCCGAGGAGTTCTACACGGGCGGCCGGCTCTTCTCGCCGATGGAGAACGGTTTCGCCATCGCGGGCGACTACATGTCCGCGGCCTCCTTCCTCGGGATCTCCGGTGTGATCGCCCTCTTCGGCTACGACGGCATGCTCTACTCGGTCGGCTTCCTGGTGGCCTGGCTGGTCGTCCTGCTCCTCGTCGCCGAACTCGTCCGCAACTGTGGACGCTTCACCCTCGCCGACGTGGTCGCGGCCAGGATGGCCGAACGGCCGGTCAGGATCGCCGCGGGCACCTCCTCGGTGACCGTTTCCGTGCTCTATCTGGTGGCGCAGATGGTCGGTGCGGGCAGTCTGGTCGCCCTGTTGCTCGGCGGTACGAGCGGGGCGGCGCGCGCCTGGACCGTGATCGGGGTGGGCGCGCTGATGGTCATCCACGTCTCGCTCGGCGGGATGCGCGCCACCACCTGGATCCAGATCGTCAAGGCCGTCCTGCTGATGGCCGGGGCGCTCACGCTGACCGTCCTGGTCCTGGTCCGGTTCCACGGTGATGTCAACGCCCTGCTGAACACCGCCGCCGTGCGCAGTGGCCACGGAGTGGAGTTCCTGGCCCCGGGGCTGAAGTACGGCGGAGACGGGACCGCGCGCCTCGACTTCATCAGCCTGGGGCTCGCCCTCGTCCTCGGGACGGCGGGGCTGCCGCACATCCTGTCGCGCTTCTGCACGGTGCCCACCGCGCGCGCCGCCCGCCGCTCGGTCATCTGGTCCATCGGGCTCATCGGCGGCTTCTACCTGATGACGATCGTGCTCGGCTTCGGCGCGGCGGCGCTGGTCGGCTCCGACGCGGTACGGGCCGCCAACCCGGCCGGGAACACCGCCGTACCGCTGCTCGCCCTCGACCTCGGCGGCGGAGCGGGGTCGACCGGGGGCACGGTGCTCTTCGCGGTGGTCGCGGCGGTCGCCTTCGCCACCATCCTCGCTGTCGTCGCGGGCATCACGCTCGCCTCCTCGGCCTCCGTCGCCCATGACCTGTACGCCTCGCTCAAGCGCCCGCACGCCAAGAAGCGCGGCGAGGTCGCTGTGGCACGGGTGGCGGCCGCCGGGGTCGGCGCCGTGTCCATCGGGCTCAGCCTGCTCGCGCGGGACCTGAACGTCGCCTTCCTGGTCGGTCTCGCCTTCGCGGTCGCCGCCTCCGCCCATCTGCCCGTCCTGCTCTACTCGCTGTTCTGGCGGAACTTCACCACGCGCGGCGCTGTGTGGTCCGTGTACGGAGGGCTGATTCCGGCCGTTGTGCTGGTGCTGCTCTCGCCCGTGGTCTCGGGGAGCCCCGAATCGGTCTTCCCCGGGGCGGACTTCCAGCTCTTCCCGCTCCAGAACCCGGGCGTGGTCTCCATCCCGCTGGGCTTCCTGGCGGGCTGGATCGGTACGGTCACCTCGGCCGAGCCGCCGGACGAGGCGAAGCACGCGCAGACCGAGGTGCGGTCGCTGACCGGCGCGGGAGCCGTCTGAGCGGGGGACAGTACGGGGAGTACGTAGCAAGTGCCCGCGTACGCCGGGGTACGCGCTGTCAGGCGCCCGCGCCCGCCGCCCACGCGTAGCGGTGCTCGGGGCGCCCGGTCGCGCCGTACCGGAGCGTGAGCCGTACCCGTCCGGACCGTTCCATCAGCTTGAGGTAGCGCTGAGCGGTCTGTCGGCTCATCCCCGCGCGCTCCGCGATGTCGTGCGCGGAGAGCGGCCCGTCCGCGGCCATCAGCACCTGGCGCACCAGTGCGGCGGTGGCGGCCGAGTGGCCGGTGGGGAGGGGCGGGCCGACCGCGGCGGAGAGCGCTCCGAACATCCGGTCCACCTCCGCCTGTTCGGTCTCGCCGCCGCTCTCCAGGGTGCGGCGGAGCGTCGCGTACGCCTCCAGCTTGGCCCGCAGGCCGGCGAACCCGAACGGTTTGATCAGGTACTGGAGCGCGCCGTGGCGCATCGCGGACTGGACGGTGGCGATGTCGCGCGCCGCCGTGACCATGATCACATCGGTCCGGTGGCCGAGCCGTCGCAGCTCCCGGAGGACCGTGAGGCCGTTCCCGTCCGGCAGTCCGTGGTCGAGGAGGATCAGGTCGACGGGGCGTTCGGCGACCCGGGTCAGTGCCTCGGCGGCGGAGTGGGCCTGGGAGACCACCCGGAAGCCCGCGACCCTGGCCACATGGGCCGTGTTGACCTGGGCCACCCGGAGGTCGTCGTCCACGATCAGCACGTCGATCACCGTGTCCCGCCCGTCGCTGTCCGTCCCCGCTCCACATCGGCCGTACCGGCGGTGGACAGGGGGTCCGTGGTCCCTTCGGGGCCCGCCTCGGTCAGCGCCTCGGGGAGGACGACGGTGAACTCGGCGCCGCCGTCCGCGCCCGCGCCGGCCCGCGCGCTGCCGCCCTGCCGCTCGGCGAGCCTGCGCACGAGAGCCAGGCCGAGGCCGCGTCTGCCGTGGGCGGGCGGCTCCTTGGTCGACCAGCCCTCCGTGAAGACCAGTTCGTGCCGGTCGGCCGGGATCCCGGGGCCGCTGTCGGAGACGACGAGGACGACCGTACGGCCTTCGGCGCGCAGCTCCACCTCGATCCGGGGATCGGCGGAACCGGCCGCCGCGTCCAGCGCGTTGTCGACCAGATTGCCCACCACCGTGACCAGGCCCTGCGGGTCGACCAGCCGGTCCGGCAGCAGGGTGTTGGGCGACAGCCGCAGAGAGACGCCCCGTTCGGCGGCGACCGTGGCCTTGCCGACCAGCAGCGCGGCGGGCAGCGGGTCATGGATCCGCTCGGTGATCTCCTCGGCGGTGATCCTGTGCACCCCGACGACCTCGGTGACGAACTCCGCCGCCTCCTCGTACATGCCCAGCTCCAGCAGCCCGAGCACGGTGTGCATGCGGTTGGCGTGTTCGTGGTCCTGGGCGCGCAGGGCGTCGATCAGCCCCCGGGTGGCGTCCAGCTCCCGGCCCAGCCGCTCCAGCTCCGTGCGGTCCCTGAGCGTGACGACGGCGCCCCCGTCGTCGGTCGGCATCCGGTTGGCGACCAGGACGCGGCTGCCCCGTACCGCGAGCAGGTCCTCGCCCCGGACCCGGCCGGTCAGCACCTCGGTGGTGCGGCCCTCGCCGAGCAGCTCGTCCAGCGGGCGGCCGGTGGCATCGGGGCCGAGGCCCAGCAGCCGCTGCGCCTCGTCGTTCATCAGCCGGACGCGGCCGGTCCTGTCCAGCGCGACCACGCCCTCGCGCAGACTGTGGAGCATGGCCTCGCGCTCGGTGAGCAGCGCCGCGATATCGGAGAAGGCCAGGTCATGGGTCTGCCGCTGGATCCTTCTGGAGATCAGATAAGCGGCCAGGGCCCCCGCGGCCAGGGCGCCGCCCGCGTACGCGAGCAGCCCGGGGATCGCGGAGAGGAAGCGGTCGCGGACGCTGTCGTACGCGATACCGACCGAGACGGCTCCGACGATCTCTCCCGTACGGTCGCGCAGCGGCACCTTCCCCCGGGCGGAGCGGCCCAGGGTGCCGCTGTCCAGCTCCATGACGTGCTCACCTGCGAGGGCGCCGCTGGGGTCGGTGGAGACGACGCGCCCGATCGCCCGGAGGTCGGGGTGCGACCAGCGCACCCCGCGCCGGTCCATGACCACCACGTACTCGGCGCCGGAGGCCACCCGGACGCGCTCGGCCTCGGCCTGTACCGGCCCGTCGGCCGTCGGCCGGGACGCCAGCAGCTCGGCGGCGACGCGCGGGGACGCGGTGGTCTCCGCGATGGCCAGGGCGCGGCGCATCGCCTGGTCGTCGAGTTCACGGCTGAAGGGCGCGAGGAAGAGCCCGGTGGCCAGTACGGTGACGCCCGCGGCGATGGCGAGCTGCGTCAGCAGGATCTGGGAGAAGACCCGGCGCGGCCAGCCGAATCGCCGCCGTACGCCGGTGGTGTGCGGTCCGGCACTCATGTGTACGAACGGTAGAGGGCCCGGCGGCCTTTCCGAAATCCTTCCGCGATCTCCCCCGCCCGGGTGGGCCGGAGGTTTCCTCAGGGCAGTTCCCGGGGCGGCCGGGGGCCGTTGTACTGCCCGCTCGGACGCATCCGCAGCGGCTTCTCGCCGTACTCCTCCAGCGCGTGCGCGATCCACCCCGCCGTCCGGGCCACCGCGAAGACCGTCTCGCCCGCCTCGGCGGGCATTCCGGCGGTCACGGACAGCGCGGCCAGCGCGAGATCGACATTGGCGTGCAGCTTCACATGGCGGGCGGTGGTCCACTACCGCCAGTACTCCGCCGTCGAGCTGGCACGGAGCCGAAACTTCGAGGACGTCTGGTATCTGATGTTCTACGGAGAGCTGCCGGACGCGGCCCTGCCGAGCTGAAGCCGGGCCGGGAACTGCACACCAACGTGGAGTTCTACGCCGGGGTGGTCATGGAGCTGTGCGGGCTGCCGCGCGAGATGTTCACCCCGACCTTCGCCGCGGCCCGGGTCGTCGGCTGGAGCGCCAATATCCTGGAGCAGGCGGAGGACAGCAAGATCATCCGCCCGGCGGCCCGCTACGTGGGACCGCCCCCGCCCCAGCCGGTCCCGGCCCGCTGAGCGCGGGACCGAACCGAACCACGCAGTACGGAGGCGCGCTCTTGAGCAGGAAGCAGATCCCGGTGGTCGTCCTCACCGGCTTTCTGGGATCGGGCAAGACGACCTTGCTCAACCATCTGCTGCGCCGCCGCGCGGGCAACCGGATCGCGGTGGTCGTCAACGACTTCGGCGCGATCGAGATCGACGCGATGACGGTCGCGGGACAGGTCGGCTCGACGGTCTCGCTCGGCAACGGCTGTCTGTGCTGCGCCGTCGACGCGAGCGAACTCGACGGCTATCTGGAGCTGCTCAGCCGGCCGTCCGCCCGGATCGACATCATCGTCATCGAGGCGAGCGGACTGGCCGAGCCGCAGGAGCTGGTCCGGATGATCCTCAACGGCGACAACCCGAACACGGTGTACGGAGGGCTGGTCCAGGTCGTCGACGCGGCCGAGTTCGACGCGACCCGGGAGCGCCATCCCGAGACCGACCGGCATCTGGCGCTCGCGGATCTCGTGGTCCTCAACAAGACCGACCGGGTGGCCGGACCGGAGCACCGGCGTATCCTCGCCACCCTCGGCGAACTGGGCCCGGGGACACCGGTGGTCTCCGCCTCGTACGGGCGGGTCGATCCGGAGCTGCTCTTCGACCCGGCCGTCCGGCCGGCCGAGGAGGAGAAGGCGCGTCAGCTCACCTTCGAGGACCTGTACGAGGATCTGCAGGAGGGCGGCCACCAGGGGGACGCTCACCAGGAGGCCGAGGGATACGGGGACCGTCGTGGCGGCCACGAGGGCCATCTCCACGCGGCTTACGAGAGCGTCTCGTTCACCGCGCGCGGCCCGATGAGTCCGCGACGGCTCATGGACTTCCTCGACTCCAGGCCCGCCGGGCTCTACCGGATCAAGGGGTTCGTCGACTTCGGCGCGGCCGACCCCGCCCGCCGCTACGCCCTGCACGCGGTGGGCCGGTCGCTGAGGTTCCACCCGGTGCCCTGGGCGCGCGGCGAGGAGCGCCTCACCCAGCTGGTGCTGATCGGCTCGGGCCTCGACCGCGAGGCGCTGCTCAAGGAGCTGGAGGCATGCCGGGCAACGGAGGCGGAAGGCCGGGCGGCGGCGGAAGAGCAGGCGGCGGAACAGGCGGCCGGGGAGAACGGAGCGCGGGACACGGCCGAGGCCGACCGCTCCATGTGGGGCGTCCTGCGTTACGTACCCGGCTCGCCCGGGGGCGAGCCCGAGCCGGACCCCGAGGGACCGGACCCGGAGCAGGCCCCGGACGGGCCGTGACGCCACTCCCGCTGTTCCGGCCGTCGAACGGCCGGAACAGCGGGAGCGGTCAACACGCGGTCAGAGCATGGGCCCCGCCAGCGCGGCGATCTCCGGGGCGAAGGGGGTGCCCGAGCCGTCCCGGCGCGGGTCCGGATCCGGCAGCTCGACCGGTGTGCCGTTCTTCTGCGCGGCGCGCGCCGGACTCGCCCCCGTCCAGGCCAGGGCCAGCACGTCCTCGCCCTTCAGGAACCGCTGACAGCGCACCCCGCCGGTCGCCCGGCCCTTGCGCGGGTACTGGTCGAACGGGGTGAGCTTCGCCGTACGTACGGAGTCGTCCAGCGTCCCGTGCGAACCGGAGACGGTGAACACCACCGCGTCCACCGCCGGGTCCACCGCGGTGAAGGAGATCACCGAGGCACCCTCGGTCAGCTTGATGCCCGCCATACCGCCCGCGGGCCGGCCCTGCGGCCGTACCTGCGCGGCCTGGTAGCGCAGGAGCTGGGCGTCCGAGGTGATGAAGACCAGGTCCTCCTCGCCCGTACGCAGCTCGACGCCGCCGATGATCCGGTCCCCCTCCTTGAGGGAGATGACCTCCAACTCGTCCTTGTTGGACGGATAGTCGGGCACGACCCGCTTGACGACGCCCTGGAGCGTGCCCAGGGCGAGCCCCGGGGACGACTCGTCGAGCGTGGTCAGACAGATCAGCTCCTCGTCGCCCTCCAGCGCGAGGAACTCCGAGACCGCCGCCCCACCGGACAGATTGGGCTCGGCAGCGGTGTCCGGCAGCTGTGGCAGATCGATCACCGAGATCCGCAGCAGCCGCCCGGTGGACGTCACCGCGCCGATGTCGCCGCGCGCCGTGGCGGGCACGGCAGAGACGATCACATCGTGCTTGACGCGCCTGCCGTCACCGCCCTCCAGCGGCTCGCCGTTGGCCGTACGGGCCAGCAGACCGGTCGAGGAGAGCAGCACCCGGCACGGGTCGTCCGCGACCTCCAGCGGTACGGAAGCCACGGCGGAGCCCGCGGACTCCAGCAGCACCGTCCGCCGGGGGGTGCTGAACTTCTTCGACACCGCGGCCAGTTCGGCCGAGACCAGCTTGCGCAGCTCGGTGTCCGACTCCAGGATCCCGGTCAGCTCGTCGATCTCGCCGGTGAGCCGGTCGCGCTCGCTCTCCAGCTCGATCCGGTCGAACCGGGTGAGCCGGCGCAGCGGCGTGTCCAGGATGTACTGCGTCTGGATGTCGCTCAGCGAGAAGTGCTCGATCAGCCGCTCCTTGGCCTGTGCCGAGTTGTCGCTCGACCGGATCAGCCGGATGACCTCGTCGATGTCGATGAGCGCGACGAGCAGCCCCTCGACCAGGTGGAGCCGGTCGCGCCGCTTGGTCCTGCGGAACTCGCTGCGTCGGCGCACCACCGTGAACCGGTGGTCGAGATAGACCTCCAGCAGTTCCTTGAGACCCAGCGTCAACGGCTGGCCGTCGACCAGCGCCACATTGTTGATGCCGAAGGTCTCCTCCATGGGCGTCAGCTTGTAGAGCTGCTCCAGGACGGCCTCGGGCACGAAGCCGTTCTTGATCTCGATGACCAGGCGCAGACCGTGCGCCCGGTCGGTGAGGTCCTTGACGTCCGCGATGCCCTGGAGCTTCTTGGCGGAGACCAGGTCCTTGATCTTGGCGATCACCTTCTCGGGACCGACCGAGAAGGGAAGCTCCGTCACAACCAGGCCCTTGCGGCGCGCGGAGACGTCCTCCACCGTCGCGGTGGCCCGGATCCTGAAGGTGCCCCGGCCCTTCTCGTACGCGTCCTTGATGCCGGTCAGCCCGACGATCCGGCCGCCGGTCGGCAGATCGGGCCCCGGCACGAAACGCATCAGTGTCTCCAGGTCGGCGCCCGGATACTTGATCAGATGGCGTGCGGCCGCCACGACCTCGCCCAGGTTGTGCGGGGGCATGTTCGTCGCCATGCCGACCGCGATCCCGGAGGTGCCGTTGACGAGGAGGTTCGGATACGCGGCCGGAAGTGCGACCGGTTCCCGCTCCTGGCCATCGTAATTCGGCTGGAAATCGACGGTGTCCTCGTCGATCGACTCCGTCATCAGTGACGTGGCGTCAGCCATCCGGCACTCGGTGTACCGCATGGCGGCCGGCGGGTCGTCGTTTCCGAGGGAACCGAAGTTCCCGTGGCCGTCGACCAGCGGCAGCCGCATGGAGAACGGCTGTGCCATCCGGACCAGCGCGTCATAGATCGACGCGTCTCCGTGCGGGTGAAGCTTGCCCATCACCTCGCCGACGACGCGGGCGCACTTCACATACCCGCGGTCGGGGCGCAGGCCCATCTCGTTCATCTGGTACACGATGCGGCGGTGCACCGGCTTCAGGCCGTCCCGGGCGTCGGGCAGGGCCCGGGAGTAGATCACCGAGTACGCGTACTCGAGGAAGGAGCCCTGCATTTCATCGACCACGTCGATGTCGAGGATCTTCTCCTCGAAGTCCTCCGGCGGCGGGGTCTTCGTGCTGCGGCGGGCCATCGCGGCTGCGGCTCCTTCACAGGTTCTGTACGGCAACTTCTGGAACTGACGCGGACCATTGTGGACCGAGCCACTGACAACGCCGACCTCGACCCGTCGTCGAGAGTCGGCCGGGGGTGCGTTGCGGGGGAACTTCGCCAGGTGTCAGCGCGCTTGCATACAGTGGCAGGACTTCTCCATATCGCGATCGAAGGGACGTACATGCCCATGGGTCACACGGCCACAGCGCAGGCCGGTTCCGGCGGCCTGACAGCGACCGAGCACCGCCTGGCCAACGGCCTGCGCGTGGTGCTCTCCGAGGACCATCTGACCCCGGTCGCCGCGGTCTGCCTCTGGTACGACGTCGGCTCACGCCATGAAGTCAAGGGGCGTACAGGGCTTGCCCACCTCTTCGAGCACCTGATGTTCCAGGGTTCGAAGCAGGTGGCGGGGAACGGTCACTTCGAGCTGGTGCAGGGGGCCGGTGGTTCCCTGAACGGCACCACGAGCTTCGAGCGCACCAACTATTTCGAGACCATGCCGACCCACCAGTTGGAGCTGGCGCTCTGGCTGGAGGCCGACCGGATGGGCTCGCTGCTCGCCGCGCTCGACGAAGAGTCCATGGAAAATCAGCGGGACGTCGTCAAGAACGAGCGCCGTCAGCGGTACGACAACGTGCCCTACGGTACGGCCTTCGAACGGCTGACAGCGCTCTCGTACCCCGAGGGCCATCCCTACCACCACACCCCGATCGGCTCGATGGCCGATCTGGACGCCGCCACGCTGGAGGACGCCCGCGCGTTCTTCCGTACGAACTACGCGCCGAACAACGCGGTGCTGTCGGTCGTCGGCGACATCGACCCCGAGCAGACGCTCGCCTGGGTCGAGAAGTACTTCGGCTCGATCCCGTCCCACGACGGCAAGAAGCCGCCGCGCGACGGCTCGCTGCCCGACATCATCGGCGAGGAGCTGCGCGAGGAGATCCACGAGGAGGTGCCGGCGCGCGCGCTGATGGCCGCCTACCGGCTGCCGCACGACGGCACGCGCGAGTGCGACGCGGCCGATCTCGCCCTCACCGTCCTCGGCGGCGGCGAGTCCTCCCGGCTGCACAACCGGCTGGTACGGCGCGACCAGACCGCCGTCGCGGCCGGCTTCGGGCTGCTGCGGCTGGCGGGCGCCCCGTCGCTCGGCTGGCTGGATGTGAAGACGTCCGGCGGTGTCGAGGTCCCGAAGATCGAGGCCGCGGTCGACGAGGAGCTGGCCAGGCTCGCCGCCGAGGGCCCCACCGACGAGGAGATGGAGCGGGCCCAGGCCCAGCTGGAGCGCGAGTGGCTGGACCGGCTCGGTACGGTCGCGGGCCGCGCGGACGAACTGTGCAGGTTCGCCGTGCTCTTCGACGACCCGCAGCTGGCGCTCTCCGCCGTCACGCGCGTGCTGGACATCACCGCGGAAGAGGTCAGGGCTGTGGCCGCCGCGCGACTGCGCCCAGACAACAGGGCGGTGCTGGTGTACGAGCCGCTCACCGCCGAGGACGCCGACGCCGCCGGGACCGACAACGAGCACGAGGGGGCGGACCAGTGACCGACGCTGCCGTGACCATGGACTTCCATCCGCAGCCGACGGCCGGCGTGGCCAGGCCCTGGGCCTTCCCCGCCCCCGAACGCGGCGCGCTCGGCAACGGCCTGACGGTCCTGCGCTGTGACCGCCCGGGACAGCAGGTGGTGGCGGTCGAGATCAACCTCGACGCCCCGCTGGACGCCGAGCCCGAGGGCCTCGACGGCGTGGCCACGATCATGGCACGGGCGCTCTCCGAGGGCACCGACAAGCACACCGCCGAGGAGTTCGCGGCCGAGCTGGAGCGCTGCGGCGCCACGCTCGACGCGTACGCCGACCACCCGGGGGTACGGGTCTCGCTGGAGGTCCCCGTCTCCCGGCTGCCCAAGGCGCTCGGCCTGCTCGCCGAGGCGCTGCGCGCCCCCGCCTTCGCCGACAGCGAGGTCGACCGGCTCGTACGCAACCGGCTCGACGAGATCCCGCACGAGACCGCCAACCCCGGCCGCCGGGCCGCCAAGCAGCTCTCCAAGGAGCTGTTCCCGGCCTCCCTGCGGATGTCCCGGCCACGCCAGGGCACCGCCGAGACGGTGGAGCGCATCGACGCCGCGGGTGTACGCGCCTTCTACGAGGCGCACGTACGCCCCGCCACGGCCACCGCCGTGATCGTCGGCGACCTCACCGGGGTCGACCTGGACGAGATCCTCGCCGACACCCTCGGCGCCTGGACCGGCGACACCGCCGCGCCCCGGCCCGTACCGCCCGTGACCGCGGACGACACGGGCCGGGTGGTGATCGTGGACCGCCCCGGCGCCGTCCAGACCCAGCTGCTGATCGGCCGGATCGGCGCCGACCGGCACGACCGGGTCTGGCCCGCCCAGGTCCTCGGCACCTACTGCCTGGGCGGCACGCTCACCTCCCGGCTCGACCGGGTGCTGCGCGAGGAGAAGGGCTACACCTACGGCGTACGGGCCTTCGGCCAGGTGCTGCGCTCCTCGTCACCCACCGCCCCGGGCGGGGCGACCGGCGCCGCGATGCTCGCCATCAGCGGCTCCGTGGACACCGCGTCCACCGGCCCGGCGCTGGAAGACCTCTGGAAGGTGCTGCGCACGCTCGCGGCGGAGGGGCTCACCGACGCCGAGCGCGATGTGGCCGTACAGAACCTGGTGGGGGTGGCGCCGCTGAAGTACGAGACGGCGGCTTCCGTCGCGGCCACGCTGGCCGACCAGGTCGAGCAGTTCCTTCCGGACGACTTCCAGGCGCAGTTGTACGCGCGGCTGGCGGAGACCGGCACCGTCGAGGCGACGGCGGCGGCCGTCAACGCCTTCCCGGTGGACCGGCTGGTCACCGTACTGGTCGGGGACGCCGCACAGATCAAGGAGCCGGTCGAGGCTCTCGGTATCGGTGAAGTGACGGTTGTCACCGGCTGATTCGTCCGCGGGAGGGAACCTCGGTGGCCTCGGCTGCCGGGGTTCCCTCTTTATGTCCGCTTCCTTGGTGAATCTTCCCGTCTGGCCTGTGGGCTATATGACAAAACAGCCTGTTCGGTTGGCGAACGAAAGACGACACGCCTAGCGTCGGTCCGGTTGTCCGCCAGCATCCCGCCGCATCCGTGGCACCGGGCAGCCATCGCCGAGTCCCCGTCAGGCGCGAGCCGAGGGGGAGCCGGGGACCCATCAGTCCCTGGGGTGAATCGGACGCCTTCGCGGCTCGGCCCGCGCGGAGGGGCCCGTAGGAGACCTTCCTGCTCCGAACCCGTCAGCTAACCCGGTAGGCGAGAGGGAAGGAAAGGACCAGCCACTCCATGGCGTTCACCCGAGCCACCGGGAAGCACCGTGCCCGCAGCGGTATGAGCCGCAAGGGCGGCGCGAGCGTCGCCGGTCTCGCGACGCTCACCGCGACCGGAGTCATCGGCACCCTGGCCGCCTCCCCGGCCCTCGCCGCCGGCGCGGACATCGAGGCCGCCTCGCAGACCGGACTGAACCACGCGATCACCCTCGGCGACTCCCTCGTCGATGTGATCGACGAACAGGCCGAGGTCCAGCGCCGCGCCGCCGAGCAGACCGCCAGGCTCAAGGCCGAGGCGCAGGCGAAGGCGGAGGCGAAGCGGCTGGCGGAGGCGCGCGCCAAGGAGATCCGCGCGGAGCAGGAGCGCGCCACCCGCGCGGCCGAGCGCAGGCTCCTCAACACCTTCCAGCTCCCCGTCGCGGGCTCCTACGTCACCACGGGGTACCGCGCGGGCGGCTCCCTCTGGTCCTCCGGCAGCCACTCCGGCGTCGACTTCCGTGCCGCGTTCGGCACCCCGGTCGTGGCCGTGGGCACGGCCACCGTGGTCGAGGCGGGCTGGGGCGGCTCGTACGGCAACAACATCGTGCTCAGGATGGCCGACGGGACGTACACCCAGTACGCCCACCTCTCCTCGGTCGCGGTCTCCGTCGGCCAGAGCGTCACCCCCGGCCAGCAGATCGGTCTCTCCGGCGCGTCCGGCAACGCCACCGGACCGCATCTGCACTTCGAGGCCAGGACCGGCCCGGAGTACGGCTCCGACATGGACCCCGTCGCGTATCTGCGCGCGCACGGCGCCAACGTCTGACCCGTCCGTACGCCCCGGACATCCCTGGAAGGCCTCGGCTCCGTGCCGGGGCCTTCGCTGTTGACGCCGGCGTCGGGTCGGGGGCGGCGTCGGGTCTGGCGTTGGCCAAAAGATATCCATCGATTTCGGGCACCCTTCGGAAATTCGCCTTCATTGCAATAGAGTCACGGAACAGGAGTCAATCGGCAGCGTTTCGCGCGGATTAAGCGGAGGTTGGGATATGCGCATTCCCGCGCACTCGGTATGCACGGCGATTCGCGACGACATCGTCTCCGGTCTGTTCGAGCGGGGAAGCAGGCTCACCGAGGAACAGCTGGCGCGGCGGTACGGTGTCTCCCGCGTCCCGGTGCGCGAGGCCCTGCGCACCCTGGAGTCGGAGGGCTTCGTGACCACCCGCCGCCATGTCGGCGCGTGTGTCGCCGAGCCCACGGAGCAGGAGGCCGCCGACCTCCTGGAGGTACGGCTGATGCTGGAGCCGCTCGGCGCGGCACGGGCCGCCCAGCGCCGTACGGACGCCCATCTCAAGGTCCTGCGCGGGCTGGTCAGACTGGGACAGGACCGGGCCCGCCGGGGCCAGGGCGAGGATCTGCGCTCCCTGGGCGCCTGGTTCCACGAGACGCTCGCCCAGGCGTCGGGCAGCCCCGCGCTGACCTCCCTGCTCACCCAGCTCAGGCACAAGATCGCCTGGATGTACGTGGTCGAGCAGCCCGCCCACCCCGTGGAGTCCTGGGCCGAGCACGGCGCGATCGTGGACGCGGTGGCGCGCGGTGACGCGGAGCGGGCGCGGGCGCTGACGGCCCTGCACGCCGAGCGGACGGCGGGGGCGCACCGGCTGAAGCGCCTGGACCGTACCCGCGAAAAGGTGAGGGTTTCGCAACATGCCGTAAACACCGCGAGTGCGCCCACTTAACATTCGCGCCGTATACAAAAGAGAAGAAAAGGGCGAGGTCTATTTCTCGCTGTCCGCGTCCGGTGCGCGGTAAAACGATGAAGAGTTATGTCCGGGACGGAGCGCGGCACCGGAAACGGAAAAGCCGCGCCCCACCGAATTCGGTGGACCACGGCTCCCTCGCGAAATCGCTCCGCGCCGGTCGGTGCCGGTCGGCTCAGACGGTCTCGGGCAGCTCGTCGAGGCCCTCGGCGACCAGCTTCGCCAGCCGGTCCAGCGCGGCGTCGGCACCCTCGGCCGCGGAGGCCAGCACGATCTCCTCGCCGCCCTGCGCGCCCAGCCCGAGCACCGCGAGCATCGACGCGGCGTTGACGGGGTCGCCGCCGGCCTTCGCGATGGTCACGGGAACGCCGGTGGCCGTGGCGGCACGGACGAAGATGGAGGCGGGACGGGCGTGCAGGCCCTCGGCCCAGCCGACATTGACGCGACGCTCAGCCATGGTGTTGCCCTTCAAGTCTGAAAAGTCTTAAAAACGGTGTCCGCTCCAGACTCTCATGTGCGGGGCAGGGCCTCCCCGTCGGCCCCGGACCGCCCGCGGGTCGCCGCGGGACCGGCCGTTGTCGTACCCCCGCCGTAGGCTTCGGTCATGGAAACGTCGTCGTCCGACCACGCCTACCCCGCCCACTGGGAAGCCGATGTGGTGCTGCGCGACGGCGGCACCGCCAGGATCAGGCCCATCACCACCGGGGACGCGCGGAGGCTGGTCAGCTTCTACGAGCAGGTGTCCGACGAGTCGAAGTACTACCGCTTCTTCGCCCCCTACCCCCGCCTCTCCGACCGGGACGTGCACCGCTTCACCCATCACGACTACGTGGACCGGGTGGGGCTCGCCGTGACGGTGGGCGGCGAATTCATCGCGACCGTGCGGTACGACCGCATCGACGCCGAGGGGCTGCCCGCGTCGGCCCCGGCGGACGAGGCGGAGGTCGCGTTCCTCGTCCAGGACGCGCACCAGGGGCGCGGGGTCGCCTCGGCCCTCCTCGAACACATCGCGGCGGTCGCCCGTGAGCGGGGCATCCGGCGCTTCGCCGCCGAGGTGCTCCCCGCCAACAGCAAGATGATCAAGGTCTTCCGGGACGCCGGATACACCCAGCGGCGCAGCTTCGAGGACGGTTCCGTACGGCTCACGCTCGATCTCGAACCGACCGCCGAGTCCCTCGCCGTCCAGCGCGGCCGGGAGCAGCGCGCCGAGGCGCGTTCGGTGCAGCGGCTGCTGGCACCCGGTTCCGTCGCGGTCGTCGGCACCGGCCGGGCGCCGGGCGGCGTCGGACGTACGGTCCTGCGCAGCCTCGCCGCCGGCGGCTTCACCGGCCGGCTGTACGCGGTGAACAGCGCGTTCCCCGAGGAGCGGGCCGAGATCGACGGCATCCCGGCCTTCCGCTCGGTCGCGCTGACCGGCGCCCCCGTCGACCTCGCGGTCCTCGCCGTGCCCGCCGAGCGGGTGCCCGAGGCGGTCGCGGACTGCGGCGGACACGGCGTACAGGGCCTGGTCGTCCTCTCCGCCGGTTACGCGGAGAGCGGCCCCGAGGGCAGGGCGCGCCAGCGCGAGCTGGTGCGGCAGGCCCGTTCGTACGGAATGCGGATCATCGGGCCCAACGCGTTCGGGATCATCAACACGGCCGACGCCGTCCGGCTCAACGCCTCCCTCGCGCCCGATCCGCCGGACCGGGGACGCATCGGGCTGTTCACCCAGTCGGGCGCGATCGGTATCGCCCTGCTCGCGGGGCTCCACCGGCGCGGCGCCGGACTGTCGTCCTTCGTCTCGGCGGGCAACCGCGCGGACGTCTCGGGCAACGACATCCTCCAGTACTGGTACGAGGACCCCGACACCGATGTCGCCCTGCTCTACCTCGAATCCATCGGCAACCCGCGCAAGTTCACCCGGCTCGCCCGGCGTACGGCGGCGGTGAAGCCGGTCGTCGTCGTCAAGGGCGCGCGCCACAGCGGCAGCGAGCCGCCCGGCCACGCCGTCCCGGCCACCCGTATCCCGGACAGCACGGTCTCGGCCCTGTTCCGGCAGGCCGGGGTGATCCGCGTCGACACGGTCACCGAGCTGGTCGACGCGGGTCTGCTGCTCGCCTCGCAGCCCCTCCCCGCCGGGCCGCGCGTCGCCATACTGGGCAACTCCGAATCCCTCGGCCTGCTCACCTACGACGCCTGCCTCACCGAGGGGCTGCGCCCGCTGCCGCCCCGCGATCTGACCACCGCGGCCACCCCGGAGGATTTCCGGGCCGCCCTCGCCACGGCCCTGGCCGACCCCGTCTGCGACGCCGTCGTCGTGACCGCGATACCGCACGTCGGCGAGGTCGGCGCGCTGGACCACACGGACGGCGGGGCCCTGGGTGCCGCCCTGCGCGAGGCGGTGGGCGGCGCTCAGGTGAAGCCGGTCGCGGTGGTCCATGTGGAGATCGGCGGGCTGGCGGAGGCGCTCTCGGAGCCGGCACCCGGGCCCGAGCCCGCCTCAGGGGCGCAGGTCCCCGCTCCCGCTTCGGGGGCGCCCGCCCCCGAGCCCGCCCCCGAGCCCGCCTCAGGGGCGCGTGCCCCGGAGCCCGAGGCCCCCGTCGTACCGAGGCGGATCCCCGCCTATCCCGCCGCCGAGCGGGCCGTCCGGGCGCTGGCCGAGGCCGTCGGATACGCGCAGTGGCGGCGCCAGATCGCCGAGCCGGGGAAGATCCCCGAGTTCCTCGACGACGCCATCGACGAGAGCGCGGCCGCCGAGCTGATAGCCACGCTGCTCGACGGCGCCCGCGACCCGCACGGCATCCCGCTCAGCGCCGAGGACACCCACGGACTGCTGGCCCTGTACGGCATCCCCGTGCGCCCCGTCCTTCCCGCGCCCGGCCCCGACGAGGCGGTGGCCGCGGCCGGCGGCCTCGGCTATCCCGTCGCCCTCAAGACGACCGCGCCGCATCTGCGCCACCGCTCCGACCTCGGCGGTGTCCGGCTCGACCTCGCCGACGAGGCCCAACTGCGCCTGGCCTACCGCGAGCTGACCGAGACGCTCGGCACCCCCGCCGAGCTGCGCCCCGTGGTCCAGGCCATGGCCCCGCGCGGGGTGGACACCGTCATACGGGCCGCCATCGACGCGGCGGCCGGGGCCGTTCTCTCCTTCGGGCTGGCGGGCGCGCCCTCCGAGCTGCTCGGGGATCTCGCCCACCGGCTCGTGCCCGCCACCGACCGCGACGCCGCCGAGCTGATCCGCTCCATTCGGACGGCCCCGCTGCTGTTCGGCTGGCGCGGCTCGGCGCCCGTCGACACCCCCGCCCTGGAGGAACTGCTGCTGCGGGTCTCCCGGCTGGTCGACGATCACCCCGAGATCGTCTCGGTCGCCCTGGAGCCCGTCGTCGTGGCCGCACACGGCCTCTCCGTGCTCGGCGCGAGCGTCCGGCTGGCCCCGCCACCGGCCCGTGACGACCTGGGGCCGCGCAGGCTCCCGAGCTACTGAGCGGTGCGCGGGTGAGGTGGCCGTGGCGGTGCCGGAGCGCGCGGAGGGGAATGCCGCACCCACGGCGTCTTCCGCAGCCATCCGGCCACCGTAGGATGGACCCCATGGCGAAGACCGGTACGACGACCCAGGGGCTGCGCACGGCGATCGAGCGCAGCGGCTACTACCCGGCTCTCGTGGCCGAGGCGGTGGAAGCCGCCGTAGGTGGCGAGCCGATCGCGTCGTACCTGATCCACCAGGAGACCACGTTCGACGCGAACGAGGTGCGTCGGCATGTCACCGTGCTGGTGCTGACCGCCCACCGCTTCATCGTGAGCCACACCGACGAGCAGGCCGCGGACGCCAGCTCCCCGACCCCGTACGCGACCACCTCCACCGAGTCGGTCAAGATCGACCGGATCTCCTCGGTCGTGGTCAGCCGGGTCGTGGCCAACCCCGAGGCGTACAAGCCCGGCACGCTGCCGCGCGAGGTCGTTCTCACCATCGGCTGGGGCGCCGTATCCCGGATCGATCTGGAGCCCGCAGCCTGTGGCGATCCCAACTGCGAGGCGGACCACGGCTACACCGGCAGCTCCACGGCCGACGATCTGAGTCTGCGTGTCAGCGAGGCCGGGGACGGCCCCGACACCGTCCGTCAGGCGCTCGTCTTCGCCCAGGCGCTGTCCGAGGCCATCGCCGCGACCACCGCGGCGGCCGGCCGCTGATGGCCGCCCAGCCCGTCTGGCAGGACCCCGTCCCGCTCGCCCTCGACAGCGCGCCGCTGCCCGAATACGGCAGCGGCTCGCTCGCGGATCTGCTGCCCACGCTCGCGGCAGGCCAGGGCGTACCGAATCTGACCGCGGCCATTCCCGAACTGACCCCCGCCGACCGGAACTGCGTCTTTCTGATCGACGGTCTCGGCTGGGAGCAGATCGTGGCACACCCGGACGAAGCGCCGTATCTCACCTCGCTCCTCCCCACCTCGCGCGGCAACACCGGCCGCCCCATCACCGCCGGTTTCCCCGCCACCACGGCGACCTCCCTCGCCTCCGTCGGTACGGGACTGCCGCCCGCGGCCCACGGTCTGCTCGGGTACACCGTCCGTGACCCCGCGACCGGCGCGCTGATGAACCAGCTCCGCTGGAAGCCCTGGACCGATCCGCATGTGTGGCAGCCGTACCCGACCGTCTTCCAGCTCGCCCACGCGGCGGGCGTGTACACCGCCCAGGTGTCCGCCCCGGCCTTCCAGCACACCCCGCTCACCAAGGTCGCGCTCAGCGGCGGTTCTTTCCACGGCCGGCTCACCGGCGAGGAGCGGATGGACCTGGCCGCCGGCCAACTCGCGGCGGGGGACCGGTCGCTGGTCTACACGTACTACAGCGAGGTCGACGGCAAGGGGCACCGCTTCGGCGTCGACTCCGACGCCTGGCGCGGCCAGCTCATGTACGTCGACCGGCTCGTCCAGCGCCTCGCCGAGCAGCTGCCGCCCCGGTCCGCGCTCTATGTGACCGCCGACCACGGCATGATCGACATCCCCTTCGACGAGCGGTCGCGCATTGACTTCGACGAGGACTGGGAGCTGCGCGCCGGGGTCGCCCTGCTGGGCGGCGAGGGCCGGGCCCGCCATGTGTACGCGGTGCCGGGCGCCGTGTCCGACGTGCAAGCCGTCTGGCGCGAGGTGCTCGGCGAGCAGTTCTGGGTGGCGAGCCGGGACGAGGCCATCGCGGCGGGCTGGTTCGGAGCGCCCGGCGCGATGGACGAGCGGGTGTACGGACGGATCGGCGATGTCGTCGCCGCCGCCCACGACGATGTGGTCATCACCGCCTCCCGCCAGGAGCCGCACGAGTCGGCGATGGTCGGGATGCACGGCTCGATGACCCCCGTCGAGCAGCTCGTCCCCCTGCTCGAAGTACGCTCGTAGCCTTCCGCGGAGCCGAAGACATCCCCCGGAAGCCACCCCCCGAACACCGAAAGGCCGTCACCCCCTCATGCCAGAGCTGGTGTTCTTCTCCGGAACCATGGACTGCGGGAAGAGTACTTTGGCGCTACAGATCGGACACAACCGTTCGGCCCGTGGCCTGCAAGGTGTGATCTTCACCCGTGACGACCGGGCGGGCGAGGGAAAGCTCTCCTCCCGGCTGGGCCTGGTCACCGACGCGGTCGAGGCCGACGAGGGCATGGATCTGTACGCCTATCTCGTCGGCCGCATCACCCGCGGTGGCCGGGTGGACTATGTGATCGTGGACGAGGCCCAGTTCCTCGCCCCCGGCCAGATCGACCAGCTCGCCCGGGTCGTGGACGACCTCGAACTCGACGTCTTCGCGTTCGGTATCACCACCGACTTCCGGACGAAGCTGTTCCCCGGCTCCCAGCGCCTCATCGAGCTGGCCGACCGGATCGAGGCGCTTCAGGTGGAGGCGCTGTGCTGGTGCGGCGCCCGCGCCACCCACAACGCCCGCACGGTGGGCGGCGAGATGGTGGTCGAGGGCGCCCAGGTGGTGGTCGGGGATGTCAACCAGCTGGCGGACGAGGTCGGTTACGAGGTGCTGTGCCGACGCCATCACCAGCGCAGGATGACCAGCGCGACGGCTCGCGCGGGCGCGTTGTCACCGGACGTCCTGCCTGTCCCGTCCGGCTGATCGCGGGTCTCCCGGAAGCGCCGGAGGTCAGCGGGTGGCCGTCCGTACGATCGAGAAGACCGCGCCCTCCGGGTCGGCGACCGTCGCCCGCCGCCCGTTCGCACCCTCCCTCGGCGGCTGAACCACATGGCCGCCCAGTTCGGTGACCAGCTGGGCGGCGTCGTCGACATCGTTCACCTCGAAGTACGTCATCCAGTGCGAGCCCCGGTCGCGGCCGAGTGCCCGGCCCACACCGTGGAGCGAGGCGACCGGGCGGCCCTCCAGACACAGGGTCAGAAAGTCGAAGTCGGCGGAGACGACCGCCTCCACCTCGTACCCGAAGAGCGCTTCGTAGAACTTGCCGACCGTGGAGGTCTCACGGGTGATCAGCTCGTTCCAGACGGGGGTGCCATGGGCGCCCGCCACCGCCGTCCCGGTGTGCGCCGCCGCCTGCCAGATCCCGAAGACCGAGCCCGCCGGGTCCGAGGCTATGGCCATCCTGCCCGCCTCGGCCGCGTCCAGCGGACCGACTCCGACCGTACCGCCGCAGCTTCTGATCGTCTCTGCCGTCAGATCGGCGTTGTCCGTGGCCAGATAGGTCATCCAGGCGATCGGCAGATGACGGTCGGGGGGCAGTTGGCCGATGCCCGCGATCTCCTTGCCGTTGAGCAGCCCCCGGACATACGGTCCGAGCTGCTGGGGTCCCGGCTCGAACTCCCAGCCGAACAGCGTGCCGTAGAACTCCTCGGTCGCGGCAAGGCCGTGCACCATCAGACTCACCCAGCAGGGTGTGCCCGGTGTGCGCCGGATCGCAGCCTCGGTCATCGTCATTCTCTCCCTCGGGACCTTGAACGGCCGGATGGGGCCGGACGTGCGCCCGAGCAGATGCTTGCACCCGCCCGCGCGCGGCGCTCTGTGGCCGCGCCGCGTTTGGCGGGATCTCGATCGGGTGTTTACTGTCCGTTTCTCCCCGGTGACAACCTGGACGGCCCGTACGGGAGGATGGCGTCCATGACAGCCATCATCACCGCAGCCGAACTCGCCGGCGAGTCGGCCGGTCCGCGTCCGCCGGTCCTGCTCGACATCCGCTTCACGCTGGGCGGACCCCCGGGACGCCCGGAGTACGAGGCCGGGCATCTGCCGGGCGCCGTCTACGTGGACCTCGATACGGAGCTGGCGGGCCCGCCCGGCGTCGGCGGCCGGCATCCGCTGCCCGAGGTGGCCGCCTTCGGCGCGGCGATGCGCCGGGCCGGGGTCTCGCGGGACACCCCGGTGGTCGTGTACGACGGCGCGCTGGGCTGGTCGGCGGCGCGCGCCTGGTGGCTGCTGCGCTGGACGGGCCACCCCGATGTCCGGGTGCTGGACGGCGGGCTCGCGGCCTGGCCGGGGCCGCTCTCCACGGAGGTCCCCGAACCGGCGGAGGGCGATTTCGTCCCCGCCCCCGGAGCGCTGCCGCTGCTGGACGCGGACGGCGCGGCGGCGCTGGCCCGTGACGGACTGCTGCTGGACGCGCGGGCGGGCGAACGCTACCGGGGCGAGGTCGAGCCGATCGATCCGGTGGGCGGGCATATCCCCGGTGCGCTGTCGGCCCCGACATCGGAGAATATGGCCGAAAACGGCACCTTCCTCCCGGTGGAGGCCCTCGCGGCCCGCTTCGCCGCGCTCGGTGCCACCGGTACGGAGGTCGGTGTCTACTGCGGCTCCGGTGTCTCCGCCGCCCAGCAGGTGCTGGCCCTGGAGCTCGCGGGCATCCCGGCGGCGCTCTACGCGGGCTCCTGGTCCGAGTGGTCGGCGGACCCCGCCCGCCCGGTCGCCACGGGACCCGACCCCAAGTAGCCGTCGCCCAACGGGAGATCGGAGAGGCCCGTACCGCCGGGTGATGCGCCGGGCGATGAGTACGGGCCCCTCCGATTACGTACGTAGGTACGTGCTACTCCTGCGTAGGCCCGCGTCAGTCCTGCTTCTTGCGGCGCGTGCCGAACACGATCTCGTCCCAGCTGGGTACCGCGGCCCGTCTGCCGGGACGTACGCCATCGGCCTCGGCCTGCCGGTCCGTGGTCCCGGTGAGCCGGTCGCGGTGACCGGCGACCGAGCGCGGCATCAGCACGTCCGCGTACGCCGATCCGGCCGAGGCGGCGGGCGCCACCGGCTCCTCGGCGTCGGGGCCGTCGTCCGGGTCGCTCTCGCCGGGCTCGGACGGGGCGGCGCGATCGGGCACCACCATGTCGCCCCGGAAGCTCGGCACCGCTTCCAGCAGGCTGGTCAGGGAGTCCCGCTCGCTCGTCTCGTCCGGCTCGCCCGGCCGGTCCATCGGACGGTCGAGGGAACGGTCGCGCGGCAGCCGGGCGATCCTCGGTACGAAGGGGAAGCTCGGCTCCTTCGTGGTGACCGTGTCGTCCGTGTCGCCGATCAGCGCGCGCGCCTCGTCGTCCACGGCCTGGACGAGCCGCCGAGGCGGGTCGTACGTCCAGCTCGCGGAGTGCGGCTCACCGGCGACCAGATAGACGAGCAGGACTTCCCAGGTGCCGTCGTCGCGACGCCAGGAGTCCCACTGGACGCTCTCCTTCTCGGCGCCGCGCAGCGTCAGACGCTCCTGTACGGCCTCGCCGAGCTGGGGTCCGGTGTTCTCGCCGGGGCGGCGCACGGCGGTCTTCCTGGCCCGCTCGGCCATGAAGGCGCGCTCGGCGAGCACCGGTCCCTCGAAGCGACGGACCCGGTCCACCGGGATCCCGGCGTGCTGGGCGACCTCCTCGGCGGAGGCACCGGCTCGTATCCGCGCCTGGATGTCACGGGGCCTGAGATGGCTCTCGACCTCGATCTCGATCTGACCGAGGCGGGCTCTGTCGTTGCGGACGGCGGCACGGAGCCGCTCATCGATCGGCAGCGTGTATTCCGTGCTGTCGGCAGCTTTGAGCACCAGTCGTGTGCCGTCGTTGGAGACGGCCACGACACGCAGTTCGGGCATGGGGACCTCCCGGGTGGTGCCTGCCGACGTCACGTGCGTCGCTGCTTCCGCTAGTCGAGTGTGGCCTGCCCGGGTGCAGCCTGCCACAACCTTTCCGTGCTGCCCGGCGTGTCGGACATGATGCCCTGGATCGCCGGTGGCACGGTACCCCGTTGCGACGCAGGGTGACGGAAATCGTCACTCTGAGCAGCAGGCGTCCGTACGGTGCCGCGGCTCCGCCGGATCGAGTGCCACGTTCGGCCCCCTTCCCGTAGGTCCCGGACGCCCATGAGGGAGTCCGGCCCCAGGGCTCGCCACAGTACTCCATTCGGGCCACGCGGGTGGACGGCGCGCCGCCCGATTTCTCTTCGGCCTGGGCGGTTGGACACCGGAACATCCATGAGCGGGTGTCCTGCTTCACAGAATCCACAAAACCGGAACTTTCCGTTTCGCCCAGTTGTCCCTTCTTGGTGCAAGGCGGGACAGATGGACAAGCGGGGACGGTAGATGGATCAGGGGCTGGGCAGCGGTACACGGGCGGAAGAGAACGGGGTACGGAAGGAGCGGCGGCTTGATCTGAACGTGCCGCAGGTCGCGGGCAGCGCGCTCGCGGCGGTCGCGGCGGCGGTGCTCGCCTCCCGGCTCGGGGTGTACGGCACGATCATCGGCGCGGGCGTGGTCAGCGTGGTCGCCACCTGCGGCGGTTCGGTCTTCCAGCATCTGTTCCGGCGCACCGGCGAGCAGCTCAGAGAGGCCACCGTCCAGGCCGCGCGGCAGGGCGGGCGCCGGACCCCGCGGGCCGCGCGCCGTGAGCCGGACGCCCCCGACCCGGCCGGGGCCGACGGGGAGTTCGGCCGGGCCACCACACACGGCACACGGGTCCGCGGCTGGAAACGCCCCGTCGTCGCGGCCGCTGTCGTCTTCGGGGCGGCGATGGCCGGTATCACCGGGTACGAGCTGATCTCCGGCCAGGACCTGAGCGGCGGCGCCGGTACGACCGTGGGCTCCGTCGTCGGAGGCGGCGCCGCCCGGTCCGTACCCCACCCGGATCCGGCGGTCACGTCCTCCCCGGAGCCGGGCCGGGAGCGGACACCGGACGCCACCGCCACTCCGGGCGGCGCCGGTACGGACGCGAGCGCGTCGCCCGACGCCGGGCCGAGCACGGGGAGCGGCCAGGACAGCGGGGCCACGGACCCGTCGCCCACGCCGACCCCGGCCGCCACCGGTTCGGACACCTCGGGCTCCGGGGGCGGGACGCCCTCCGCCGGCTCCACGCCGACGCCCACCGCCTCCGACGCCTCCGGGGGCGCGACGGCCGGCGGCGACAGCGGCGCCACCACCGGGCAGGACACCGGAACGGGCACCTCCGGCGGCCGGTGACCGCGGGTGGCGGGAGGGCGGGGCTCAGTCGCCCAGGACCCGCCGCAGATAGTCGTTCCCGAACAGCCGGTCCGGGTCGAGCCGGTCCCGTACCGCCGTGAATTCCGCGAAGCGGGGGTAGGACGTGGCCAGATACTCCGCGTCCCGGGTGTGGATCTTCCCCCAGTGCGGGCGGCCGCCGTGCGCGGTCATGATTCGCTCCACGGCGGTGAAGTACGAGCGGTGCGGAGTGCCCCGGTACAGATGCACCGCGATATAGGTGCTCTCCCGGCCCGAGGCCGTCGAGAGCGTGATGTCGTCGGCGGGGGCGGTCCTGACCTCCACCGGGAAGCTCACCTTCAGGGGCGAGCGCTCGATCATCGCCCTGACCTCGCGCAGCGCCTCGATCGCGGTCTCCCTCGGCAGCGCGTACTCCATCTCCACGAACCGCACCCGGCGCGGTGAGGTGAAGACCTTGTAGGGAATGTCGGTGTAGGTACGGGCGGAGAGCGCGCGGCTGGAGATCCTGGCGAGGGCGGGGATCGTCGCGGGCACGGTCCGGCCCAGCGAACAGGCCAGCTGGTAGACGCCGTTGGAGAGGAACTCGTCCTCGATCCAGGCCCCGACGCGGCCGGGCGGGGCGGCGGGGCCCGCGCTGCGGTTGTTGCGCTTGGTGTTGCAGTTGCCGGTGTGCGGGAACCAGTAGAACTCGAAGTGCTCGTTCTCGGCGACGTGTTGATCGAACTCGGCCGTGACCCGGTCGAAAGTCATCGGCTCCTCACGGGCCGTCAGCAGGAAGACCGGCTCCACCGCGAAGGTGACAGCGGTGACCACGCCCAGCGCTCCGATCCCGATCCGGGCGGCGGCGAAGACCTCCGGGTTCTCCTCGGCCGAGCAGCGCAGCAGCGAACCGTCCGCCGTGACCATCTCCAGGGCGCGGATCTGCGCGGCGATCGAGGCCGAGTCGCGGCCGGTGCCATGGGTGCCGGTGGAGATCGCGCCCGCGACGGTCTGCTCCATGATGTCGCCCATGTTGGTGAGCGACAGCCCCTCCCTGGCGAGCGCCACGTTCAGCCGCTTCAGCGAGGTGCCCGCCTCCACCGTGACCGTACCGGCGGCCCGGTTCATCTCCCGGATACCCGTCAGCAGATCCGGGCGTATCAGCACACCGCTGGTGGCGGCGGTGGCGGTGAAGGAGTGGCCCGTGCCGACCGCCTTGACCCCGAGCCCGTCCTCGGCGGCCCGCCGTACCACCTCGGTCAGCTCCGCCACCGAGGCCGGGGCGACCGTCCGCGCCGGCCTGGCCGTGACCGTCCCCGCCCAGTTACGCCACGTGCCGCTCGTCGTGCTTGTCCGGTTCCTGGTCATCCGCCCCGCGCCCTCCCCGAATCGCCACCGGCCCGCGCAGCCGGCGATACCCCAGGAACGCCACCACGGCCGCGACCGCGCCCGCCGCGACGGGCACCGTGTACCCCGCCCTCGCCCCGGCCGCGTCCACCACCCAGCCGGCGGCGGACGAGCCGAGCGCCGCGCCGACCGCGAGCCCGGTACTGGTCCAGGTCATGCCCTCGGTCAGCTTGGTGCGCGGTACATGCGCTTCGACAAGGGCCATGGTGGTCACCATCGTCGGTGCGATGGACAGGCCCGCGACAAAGAGCGCCACGGCCAGAAACGGCAGGTTCCCGGCCAGTTGGAGGGGGATCATACTCACGGCCATCGCGCAGACACCCACCAGCCACCTTCGCGCGGGCGGCCCGGCCGGATGCAGCACCCCGAACACCACGCCCGCCAGACACGACCCCAGGGCGTAGACCGCCAGCACCAGACTGGCCGCGGCCTTGTGGCCCCGCTCGTCGGCGAAGGCGACCGTCACCACCTCGACGCCCCCGAAGATCGCCCCGGTCGCCACAAAGGTCGCCACCAGCACCCGCAGCCCCGGGGAGCGCAGCGCGGACTCCCCGGTGTGCTGCTCACGCGGCTGCGGTACGGGCTCGGTGGCGCGCTGCGCCGTCAGCCAGAGGACCCCGACGACCAGGAACACCGCCGCCAGCAGCGGCCCCGCCGCCGGGAACCAGGCCGTCGAGAGCCCGATGGAGACGATCGGGCCGACGATGAAGCACAGCTCGTCGACGATCGACTCCCAGGCGTACGCGGTGTGCAGCTCGCGCGGGGCGCCCCGGTAGATCGCCGCCCACCGCGCCCGCACCATCGCGCCCAGGCTCGGCACCGCGCCCGCGCCCGCCGCGAAGACGAACAGGGTCCAGTCGGGCGCGCCCCCCTGCGCGCAGAGCAGCAGCCCCGCGACCGACGCCACCGCGATCAGCGTCGCCGGGCGCAGCACCCGGGCCTGGCCGTGCCGGTCGACCAGCCGGGAGATCCACGGCCCGAGGACCGCGGCCGACATGGCGAGCATCGCCGAGAGGGCCCCGGCCAGTCCGTACCGGCCGGTCAGCTGGGAGATCATCGTCACGATGCCGATGCCCATCATGGCCAGCGGCAGCCGGCCGATCAGACCGGCGGCGCTGAACTTCCTGGTGCCGGGGACGGCGAAGATCGCTCTGTAGGAACTGGGCAACGGATGCTCCGTAAGGAATGAATCTGGCCCGACAGCTTACGGCCGTGTACGGGCCCGGCGCCCCGGGTTTCCGCGCGGGCGGCCGGGGCTGCTGTCGCGTGGCCGGAGGCGGATGGCAGGATTCGGCACATGCCGGAACAGCACGCGAATTCCCCGTACGACGCTCTCCTTCTGCTGTCCTTCGGAGGCCCCGAGGGGCCGGACGACGTGGTTCCGTTCCTGGAGAACGTGACCCGGGGCCGTGGCATCCCCAAGGAGCGGCTCAAGGAAGTGGGCCAGCACTACTTCCTGTTCGGCGGGGTCAGCCCGATCAACGAACAGAACCGCGCCCTGCTCGACGCCCTGCGCAAGGACTTCGCCGGACACGGCGTGGACCTGCCGGTCCACTGGGGCAACCGCAACTGGGCGCCCTACCTCACCGACACCCTGCGCGAGATGACCAGGGACGGCCACCGCCGTATCGCCGTCCTCGCCACCAGCGCGTACGCCTCCTACTCCGGCTGCCGCCAGTACCGCGAGGACCTCGCGGGCGCGCTCGCCACGCTGGAGGCCGAAGGGCTCACCCCGCCCCGGGTGGACAAGCTGCGCCACTACTTCAACCACCCCGGCTTCGTGGGCCCCATGGTCGACGGCGTGCTCGCCTCGCTCGCCGACCTGCCGGAGGAGGTCCGCGCGGGCGCGCACCTCGCCTTCACCACCCACTCCATCCCGGACGCCTCGGCCGACACCTCGGGACCCGTCGAGGAGCACGGAGGGGGCGGCGCCTATGTGGCCCAGCACCTCGATGTCGCCCGGGTGATCGTGGACGCGGTCCGCGAGGAGACCGGGATCGATTACCCCTGGCGCCTCGTCTACCAGTCGCGCAGCGGCGCCCCGCACATCCCGTGGCTGGAACCGGACATCTGCGACCACCTGGAGACGCTGCGCGACGAGGGCGTCCCGGCCGTGGTGATGGCCCCCATCGGCTTCGTCTCCGACCACATGGAAGTCCTGTACGACCTGGACACCGAGGCCACCTCCAAGGCCGCCGAGCTGGGGCTCCCGGTCCGCCGCTCGGCCACCGTGGGCGCCGACCCGCGCTTCGCCGCCGCCGTACGCGACCTGCTCCTGGAGCGCGCCGCCGTCGAACGAGGGCTGGAGGTCGAGCGCTGCGCCCTGGGCGCGCTCGGCGCGGGCCACGACCTCTGTCCGGTCGGCTGCTGCCCGGCCCGCGCGCCCAAGCCCGCGGCCGCGGGCGCCGACAGCCCGTACGCCTGAAGGAGCCCGCAGTGACCGACGCGACCGCGTCCGACGCCCTGACCGCCGAGCTGCTCGCCCTCGCCCTGGAGGCCGCCCGCCGGGCCGGGGCGCTGCTGCGGGACGACAGGCCGGACGACCTGGCCGTCGCCGCCACGAAGTCCAGCCCCGTCGACGTCGTCACCGAGATGGACATCGCCGCCGAGAAGCTGATCACCGGCTATCTGGCCGAGCACCGTCCCGACGACGGCTTCCTCGGCGAGGAGGGGGCCGGCTCGGCCGGCTCCAGCGGGGTGCGCTGGGTCATCGACCCGCTGGACGGCACCGTCAACTATCTGTACGGCCTGCCCACCTGGGCCGTCTCGATCGCCGCCGAACGGGACGGCGAGACGCTCGTCGGGGTCGTCGAGGTCCCGATGCGCCGCGAGACCTTCCGCGCGGTGCTGGGCGGCGGCGCGTTCCTCGGCGACCGGAGCATCTCCGCCCGCCCGGCCCCGCCGCTGGAACAGGCGCTGGTCTCCACCGGCTTCAACTACGTCAGCACCGTCCGTGCCCACCAGGCGGAGGTCGCCCAGCGGCTGATCCCGCTGCTGCGGGACATCCGGCGCGGTGGTTCGGCCGCCGTCGACCTCTGCGATGTCGCGGCGGGCCGGCTGGACGGCTACTACGAGCGCGGGCTGCACCCCTGGGACCTGGCGGCAGGGGCCCTCATCGCCCGCGAGGCGGGCGCGCGGACCGGCGGACGCCCGGGAGGCCCTCCGGGCTTCGAACTGACCGTGGCGGCCGCTCAGGGCGTCTTCGAGCCCCTTCAGGCGTTGCTGGAGGAGCACGGCGCCTGGCACGACTGACCACGACCGCACACGGGCGCACGGAAGGCCCCGGCGCCGTCCCCTGGAACCCAAGGTGGCTGCGGGGCCCTCCACACGTCGTTCGCGGCTCTTTCCGGATACTGCTCGGTGGTGCTGCTCTGTTCTGTACGGGCTCTGTACGGGCTGTACGACTCGGCCGTACAACACGGATGTGCGGGGTCAGACGCTCGCGGCGCCGACCTCCACACCGTGTTCGGCGGCGAGCCGACGGAGGTCTTCCAGCTCTTCCTGTTCGACATCCGCGAGGAAGTCGTCGCCCGTCTCGCGGGCATGGGTCAGATCTGTCTCCGTGGCCTTTATGCGCTGCAGAAGCCCGGCGGTGAACGCGTCCATTGCGCCCCCTCGTCGTGGGTCAGTGGCACTGGGAGGTGCCGACGGCGGGAAGATCAGAAACCCTCTGTCCACTGGAGAACAGCTATCTGGGGGCAGATAAGGGTGTGGCATGCCACAAACAGGGCGTGATCTCGGGTGTGAAGTCGTCTTCCCCCGGGTCCGTCCCCGAGAAACCTCGGGCGCGCGATAAATCCGGCGCTCTCCCGGACGTCCCAGGTCACCCGCATCGTCTTACCGCCGGTTTATGGCCGTCAGAGGCAGGATGGGGCCACACAGTCAGTGCTACAACCTGTCCCGGTCAGCGGGTGACGGGCCCAGAGGAAGGAACAACGACGTGCGCGTACTCGTCGTCGAGGACGAGCAGCTGCTCGCCGATGCGGTGGCCACCGGACTGCGCCGGGAGGCCATGGCCGTGGACGTCGTGTACGACGGAGGAGCGGCCCTGGAGCGGATCGGGGTCAACGACTACGACGTGGTGGTGCTCGACCGCGACCTGCCCGTCGTCCACGGCGACGACGTCTGCCGCAGGATCGTCGAGCTGGGCATGGCCACCCGGGTCCTGATGCTCACGGCCTCCGGCGATGTCAGCGACCGGGTCGAGGGGCTCGAACTGGGCGCGGACGACTATCTGCCCAAGCCGTTCGCCTTCAGCGAGCTGACCGCCCGGGTACGCGCCCTCGGGCGCCGTACGACCGTGCCGCTGCCCCCCGTCCTGGAGCGCTCCGGGATCAAGCTCGACCCGAACCGCCGTGAGGTCTTCCGGGACGGCAAGGAGGTCCAGCTCGCGCCGAAGGAGTTCGCCGTCCTGGAGGTCCTGATGCGCAGCGAGGGCGCGGTCGTCTCGGCCGAGCAGCTGCTGGAGAAGGCCTGGGACGAGAACACCGACCCGTTCACCAACGTGGTGCGCGTGACGGTCATGACCCTGCGCCGCAAGCTGAGCGAGCCGCCCGTCATCGTGACCGTGCCCGGCTCCGGATACCGGATCTGATGCGGGTGGCAGCCACCCCGGCGCCCCCCACGACGCCCCCGAAGCCCACCTGGGACCCCAGGCGGCCGGAACAGACGCTCCCCTGGGTGCGCCCGACCATCCGGATACGGCTGACGCTGCTGTACGGCGGGATGTTCCTGATCGCCGGCATCCTGCTGCTGTCGATCATCTACATGCTGGCCGCGCAGGCCCTGCACGTGGGCAGCGAGCTGCCTTTCAAGATCGTCAGCGGCAAGGTCAGCAGCGACGCCTGCAACTTCCCCGTGACGGCGCAGCCGGAGCAGTTCAACGAGGCGATGAACACCTGCGTCAACCACCAGCGCCAGCAGGCGCTGGACGATCTGCTCAGCCGCTCGCTCTTCGCGCTGGTCGGGCTGAGCGTCATCGCGTTCGCCTTCGGTTACGCGATGGCGGGCCGTGTCCTCTCGCCGCTGGGCAAGATCACCCGTACCGCCCGCCGGGTGGTCGGGTCCGACCTGGCGCGCCGGATCGAGCTGGACGGCCCGGACGACGAGCTGAAGGAGCTGGCGGACACCTTCGACGAGATGCTGGAGCGGCTGGAGCGCGCCTTCACCGCGCAGCAGCGGTTCGTCGCCAACGCCTCGCACGAGCTGCGGACCCCGCTCGCGATCAACCGCACCCTGCTGGAGGTCCATCTCTCCGATCCGGGGGCGCCGATCGAGTACCAGCAGCTCGGCAAGACGCTGCTGGCCACCAACGAGCGCAGCGAGCAACTGGTGGAAGGGTTGCTGCTGCTCGCCCGCAGCGACAACCAGATCGTGGAGCGGAAACCGGTCGACCTCGCCGAGGTCGCCACCCGGGCGGTGGATCAGGCGCTCTCCGAGGCGGAGGCCAAGGGCGTGGAGATCCGCACCGAGTGCGCGGCGGCGGTCGTCCAGGGCAACGGTGTCCTGCTGGAGCGGATCGCGCTGAACCTGGTGCAGAACGCCGTCAGGTACAACATCCCCGAAGGGGGATGGGTGGAGGTCACCACGGAGATCCAGCAGGGCCAGGCGGTCCTGGTCGTGTCGAACACCGGTCCCGTCGTCCCGGCGTACGAGATCGACAATCTCTTCGAGCCGTTCCGGCGGCTGCGTACGGAACGTACGGGCAGCGACCGGGGGGTGGGCCTCGGACTCTCGATCGTCCGCTCCGTGGCGCGCGCCCACGGTGGCCGGATCCTCGCGGAACCGCGCGAGGGTGGTGGTCTCGTGATGCGCGTCACTCTGCCGGTCTGAGAGACTGCGCGCAGTGATGTGCGAGGCAAAGATTTTGTTCGCTTTGCGCGGAATTCCCGGGAGCGATTCCCGGGAGGGGTATGTGTGATCGATCACAGGATCGAATTCCCGTCGCCCCACTCTGCGTGATCGGGGCTTCATCGGAAAGCCGGTAAAGTCCGGGTTTCCGGGTGCCTGGATTACGGGAAGTACACGGGGTGGCGCCCGTGCAGCGACAACCCGGGGACGGTGTACGGTCCCCATCGCCACCCGAGACCGGTCACTCCTCGTGAGTCCGGTTGGGTGTCGATTGAGTAACAGACCTTGATGTGAGGCAAAATCTCCGCCTCAGGTCGGGCACAAGTCCGGCCTCTCACGCGTTACCCGCGCTGAGACACCACAGATACCCGGAGGGGGAGAGCGACACATGGCAACGGATTACGACACCCCACGCAAGACCGATGACGACGTCGATCAGGACAGCCTTGAGGAACTGAAGGCCCGTCGGAACGACAAGTCGACCTCGGCCGTCGACGTCGACGAGTTCGAGGCCTCGGAGGGCCTGGAACTGCCCGGCGCGGATCTCTCCAACGAGGAGCTGTCCGTCCGGGTCCTGCCCCGGCAGGCCGACGAGTTCACCTGCATGAGCTGCTTCCTCGTGCACCACCGCAGCCAGCTGGCCAGGGAGAAGAACGGCCAGCCCATCTGCCGAGACTGCGACTGAGGTCAGGCCGGCCGTGGCAGGCGACACCCCGCCCCGGAAACGGCGCTTCCGGCGTAAGAGTTCACCGGAGGCGTATCAGGGCGGCACGGGCCCGGCAGAGGGCGTACAGCCTGCTGCCGAGCACTCCGCCGCCCTGCTGCCCCAGCACGGCGCGCACAAGGACGAGCGGGGCCTCCCGGCCTCGCTCGAAGCCGCCCAGGACGACCGCGGAGGCCCCGTGACCGGGGGCCGACGCCTGGACGGCGTCAAACGGGGCGTGCGCAGGGGCGGTGAGGGCGCCAGGGCGGCGCTCGGCCATCTCGCCGACCGGATCATCGAGAACGCGCCCCGGATCCCGGTCCGCGATCTCGCGACCCTGCGCAAGCAGTTCCCGGGGCTCGGCCCCGAGGAGCTGGCCGACAGACTGGTCGCGGGCGCCGCGAACGCCAGCTCGACGGTGGGTGCCGGGGTCGGCGCCGCCGCGATGCTGCCCGTACCACCCGCGATGCCCGCCGAGCTGGCGGCCGAGATCACCGCCGTCGCCGCGGTCGAACTGAAGCTCATCGCGGAGCTGCACGAGGTCTACGGACTGCGGCCGCCCGGCACGCTCAAGGAGCGCAGCCTGGGCTACCTCACCTCCTGGACCCAGGAGCGCGGGGTCGACATCACCAGACCGTCCACCCTCAACGGCGCGCTCAGTGGCGGCATGAAGCGCGAGCTGCGCCAGCAGATCACCAAGCGCATGCTCCGCACCCTGCCGAACCTGGTCCCGTTCATGATCGGCGCGGCCGTCGGCGCGATGATGAACCGGCGCGACACCAAGAAGGTCGCGGAGCACGTCCGCAAGGACCTGCGGGCCCGCCAGATCGCCTGGGACGCGCTGCCCGCCCTGCCCTCCCTCGAACACCCCGGGGAGCTCCCCCCGGGGCTGCCCAAGGAGCTGGGCGGCCCCGCCTGACCTCGGCTCGACCGGCTACGTGCCGTGTCCTCAGGTGCCGGACCGGCTACGTGCCGTGTCCTCAGGCGCCGGACCGGCTGATTCTCGCGGCGGTCAGCGCCTCCGCGAGCGCCTTCGGGTTACGGGTCGAGAGATAGATGTACGGGGTCGGGTCGTCCGGGTCCGTGACCAGGACGCGCAGCGCCGTCGGCACATAGCTGCGCAGCACCATGTACGCGCGCGGGTCGGCCTTGTGCAGCCGCCAGGCCCGCGCCTCCTCGCTGTCGAGCACCTCGGCCTCGCCGAGCGCCGACACCGGGACCCGGGCGTCGCCCACGACCAGCGAGTCCGCCACCACCCGGATCCGCGCGGAACCGTACGAGCTGACCCCGGCGGCCGCCAGGGCGCCCGCGCCGATCAGCCCGCCGAGCAGCGGCAGCGGCCCCAGCGGCAGCAGCATCAGACCGCCCGCGAGGGAGATCAGCGCGGCAATGCCCCACCAGGAACGGGGTGCGGTCAGACGTTCGTCGTAGCGTGCGACGGAAGGCTCCATGGGGCCAAGCTTGGCACGGTGGGGTAAGCGGGCGACCGCGCGGGTAAGGTCTGCGCCTGTGAGTAACGCGCCAACCGGGGGGAGACCCCCCACAGGGCCGGGCCCCCTGACGCCGCCGGCCGGTGCCGTGGCGCCCGTACGGCATCCCGGCGCACCGGCGCCCGGTGAGCCGCTCGGGCCGCACTACGAGCACTGTTTCGGCTGCGGCGAGGCACAGCCGCACGGACTCCGGCTGGTGACGCGCGCCGGGGACGGTGTGAACATCACCGCCGAGTTCCGCGTCAAACCCGCCCACCAGGGCGCCCCCGGGCTCGCGCACGGCGGTGTGCTGGCCTCCGCGCTGGACGAGACGCTCGGCTCGCTGAACTGGCTGCTGCGGGTGATCGCGGTGACGGGACGGCTCCAGACCGAGTACGTACGGCCCGTTCCGGTCGGCGCGCTGCTCTTCCTGGAGGCGGCGGTCACCGCCGTCCACGGACGCAAGATCTACTGCTCGGCCACCGGCCGGATCGGCGGCCCCGAGGGGCCGGTCGCGGTGCGGGCCGACGCGTTGTTCATCGAGGTCAAGGTCGATCACTTCATCGACCATGGCCATCAGGAGGAGATCCGGGCGGCGATGGCCGATCCGGACCAGGCCAGGCGCGTCCGCGCCTTCGAGGTGAACCCATGAGCCCCGCGCCCGCCGCCCCCGTCGACGTACTGATCCGCCGGGTCGATCCGCAGGTGCCGCTTCCGGCGTACGCGCATCCGGGCGACGCCGGGGTGGATCTGGTCACCACGGAGGCGGCCGAGCTGGCGCCCGGGGAGCGCGCGGTGCTGCCCACGGGCATCTCCATCGCGCTGCCCGACGGGTACGCGGCCTTCGTGCATCCCCGCTCGGGCCTGGCCGCCCGGTGCGGCCTGGCTCTGGTGAATGCTCCGGGGACGGTGGATGCCGGGTACCGTGGAGAGATCAAAGTGATCGTGGTCAATCTGGACCCCCGCGAGAGCGTGCGGTTCGAGCGATTCGACCGGATCGCCCAACTGGTGGTCCAGCAGGTCGAGAAGGTGCGCTTCCACGAGGTGGCGGAGCTCCCCGGCTCCGCGCGGGCCACGGGGGGCTTCGGGTCCACCGGCGGTCATGCCGCCGTGGGCGGGGTACAGGGTGGGAATCGATACGCTTCGGTCGTATCCGACCGGGAAGGACAGTGACGTGTTCGGACGTCGCAAGAAGAGTGGTTCCGCCGACACGGCGGACGCAACGGGCGAGACCGAGCAGGTCGTCGACGGGGCCGGCGCTGACGCCGACGCCGATGCGGCGGGGGACGCCCCCCGCCGGACGAACCTTCCGCCGGCGCCTCGGCCCGACGGCCCCTGGGACATCTCCGAGGTCTCCAGGCCCGAGGAGAGCCGGGTGGACCTCGGGGGCGTGTTCGTCCCCGCGGTCGAGGGCATGGAGCTGAGGGTGGAGGTGGCCGGCGACGCGATCGTCGCCGCCACGGTCGTCGTGCGCGACAGCGCCGTACAGCTCCAGGCGTTCGCCGCGCCCAAGAAGGAAGGCATCTGGGGTGAGGTGCGCGAGGAGATCGCCACCGGCATCACCGAGCAGGGCGGTGTCATCGACGAGGTCGAGGGCCCGCTCGGCTGGGAGCTGCGCGCCCAGGTCCCCGTACAGCTGCCGGACGGCACCGGAGGCGTCCAACTGGTGCGCTTCATCGGGGTCGACGGGCCGCGCTGGTTCCTGCGCGGGGTGATCTCCGGGCAGGGCGCGGTGCAGCCCGAGGCCGCCGGGTTGCTGGAGCAGATCTTCCGGGACACGGTGGTCGTCCGCGGTGACGGACCGATGGCGCCCCGTGACCCGATCGTCCTCAAGCTGCCCGAGGACGCCCAGATGGTCGCCGAGGGCGCCGGGGTCCAGCAGGAGGAGCAGGAGGGCTCGCGCTTCTCCGGTGGCATGGGACAGCTCCAGCGCGGTCCCGAGATCACCGAGGTGCGCTGACCCCTCGCGTATGACCCGCGCCTGTGCGCGACCGGTGGGCCGTATCCCTGTATCAGGGGTGCGGCCCACCGGTTTTTGCTGGTCAGGGCGGGGCGAGCCGTTCGGGCGTACGAAGTGCGTCAAGCCGGGGGTCCGATGAGTATGGGAACCGTCAACGAAAGCCGGGTCTGCCGGAACAGCGGGTTTCCTCAGGAAGTCAGACCTTCCGTACTCGATTCAGGAGCACCCGATGGCCGATCTGGCCTTCGTCGCCACCACGATCGCGGTCTTCGCGCTGGTGGCCCTCATCGCCAAGGGGGTGGCCAAGCTATGACCGCGGAGAACATCGTCGGACTGGTCGTGGCCGTCTCCCTGCTGGGCTATCTCGTCCTCGCGCTTCTCTTCCCCGAGAGGTTCTGAGCGATGAGCCCCGTCCTCGCGGGCGTGCTCCAGCTGCTGGCGCTGATCGTGGCGCTCGCGCTGGCGTACCGCCCCCTCGGTGACTACATGGCCCGTGTCTACGGCTCGACCCGGCATCTCAGGGCCGAGAAGTGGATCTACAAGGCCATCGGCGCCCGCCCCGATACCGAGATGCGCTGGCCCGCCTATCTGCGCGGGGTCCTCGCCTTCTCGGCGGTGAGCGTGCTGTTCCTGTATCTGCTCCAGCGTGTCCAGGGCGTTCTGCCCGGCTCGCTCGGCTTCTCCTCGATCGACGCGGACCAGGCGTTCAACACCGCCGCGTCCTTCGTCTCCAACACGAACTGGCAGTCGTACTACGGCGAGCAGTCCATGGGCCCGGTCGTCCAGACCGGCGGGCTCGCCGTGCAGAACTTCCTCTCCGCCGCCGTGGGCATGGCCGTCGCGGTCGCGCTCGTCCGGGGCTTCGCCCGGTCCCGCACCGGTGAGCTGGGCAACTTCTGGGCGGACCTGGTGCGGGGCACCGTACGGATCCTGCTGCCCCTCTCGGTGATCGGCGCGCTGGTGCTGGTGGCCTGCGGGGCGATCCAGAACTTCGCCGGGATCCACGAGGTCGGCCAGTTCCTCGGCGGATCGCAGCAGTGGAACGGCGGCGCGGTCGCCTCGCAGGAGGCCATCAAGGAGCTGGGCACCAACGGCGGCGGCTACTTCAACGCCAACTCGGCCCACCCCTTCGAGAACCCCAACGGCGTGTCCAACCTCTTCGAGGTCTTCGCGATCCTGCTCATCCCCTTCGCGCTGACCCGCACCTTCGGCCGGATGGTCGGCTCGATCCGGCAGGGGTACGCGATCCTCGCCGCGATGGCGCTGATCTGGATCGGCTTCACCGCGCTGATGATGTGGACCGAGTTCCACCACGGCGGGCCCGCGTTCGACCTCGCGGGCGGCGCCCTGGAGGGCAAGGAGACCCGCTTCGGGATCAGCGGCTCGTCGATCTTCGCGGTGGCCTCCACGCTCACCTCGACGGGCGCGGTCAACTCCTTCCTCTCCTCGTTCACCGGTCTCGGCGGCGGAATCGCGCTGCTCGGGATGCAGCTCGGTGAGATCGCGCCGGGCGGGGTCGGCTCCGGGCTCTACGGCATGTTGATCATGGCCGTGATCGCTGTCTTCCTCGCCGGTCTGATGGTCGGACGTACGCCCGAATATCTGGGCAAGAAGATCGGCACCCGCGAGATCAAGCTCGCCGCCTGCTACATCCTCGTCACCCCGGCGCTGGTGCTCTGCTTCACCGCCGTGGCCATCGCGCTGCCCACCCCGGGCCACTCCATGGCCAACTCCGGGCCGCACGGCTTCTCCGAGATCCTGTACGCGTACACCTCGGGCGCCAACAACAACGGCTCGGCCTTCGCCGGGCTCAACGCGGACACCCAGTGGTTCAACACGACCCTGGGGCTGGTGATGCTGCTGGGCCGCTTCGTGCCCATCGTGTTCGTCCTCGCGCTGGCGGGCTCGCTGGCCGAGCAGCGCCCCGTACCCGGGACGGCGGGCACGCTCCGTACCGACAAACCCCTCTTCAGCGCTGTCCTCGTCGGCACGATCATGATCGTCGCCGGTCTCACCTACTTCCCGGCGCTGGCGCTCGGGCCTCTCGCCGAAGGGCTGGCGTCATGACCGCTCGACCGACCACACGTCCCGGCGGGGGTGTGTTCGACCCGCGGCAGCTGATCGGCTCCCTCCCGGAGGCGGTACGCAAGCTCGACCCCCGGGTGATGATCAAGGCGCCCGTGATGTTCGTCGTCCTCGTCGGATCCGTGCTGAGCACGGTCTTCGCCGCGCTCGACCCCGGCGACTGGTTCGGCTGGGCCGTCGCCGGCTGGCTCTGGCTGACCACGATCTTCGCCAATCTGGCGGAGGCGGTCGCCGAAGGGCGCGGCAAGGCGCAGGCGGACACCCTGCGCAAGGCCAAGACCGACACGGTCGCGCGCCGGATCGGCGACGGCACCGAGGAGCGGGTGCCCGGTACGGAGCTGCGCGTCGGCGATCTGGTCGTCTGCGAGGCGGGCGACATCATCCCCGGCGACGGCGATGTGACCGAGGGCGTCGCGTCCGTCGACGAATCGGCCATCACCGGTGAGTCCGCGCCGGTCATCCGGGAGTCGGGCGGCGACCGCTCGGCCGTGACCGGCGGCACGAAGGTGCTCTCCGACCGGATCGTCATCAAGATCACCACCAAGCCCGGCGAGACCTTCATCGACCGGATGATCGCCCTGGTCGAGGGCGCGGCCCGGCAGAAGACCCCCAACGAGATCGCGCTGAACATCCTCCTCGCGTCCCTCACGATCGTCTTCCTGCTGGCGGTCGTCACCCTCCAGCCGTTCGCCGTGTACGCGGGCAGCGCGCAGAGCATGGTCGTACTGATCGCGCTGCTGGTCTGTCTGATCCCCACCACCATCGGCGCGCTGCTCTCCGCGATCGGGATCGCGGGCATGGACCGGCTGGTGCAGCGCAATGTGCTCGCCATGTCGGGACGGGCCGTCGAGGCGGCGGGCGATGTCTCGACCCTGCTCCTCGACAAGACCGGCACCATCACCCTCGGCAACCGGCAGGCATCCGAGTTCGTCCCGGTCGAGGGCGTCACGGAGGCCGAACTCGCCGATGCCGCACAGCTGTCCTCGCTGGCCGACGAGACCCCGGAGGGCCGCTCCGTCGTCGTACTCGCCAAGGAGCGGTACGGGCTGCGCGAGCGGCACCGGGGCGAGCTGGTCGGGGCCGAGTGGGTCGGCTTCACCGCGCAGACCCGGATGTCCGGCGTCGACATCACGGAGGACGGCGCGCGCCGCGAGGTCCGCAAGGGGGCGACCGGGTCGGTCGTCGCCTGGGTCGAGCAGCGCGGCGGCGAGATCTCCGCGGACACCAGGACGCTCACCGACACCATCGCGCAGGCCGGCGGCACACCGCTGCTGGTGGCCGTGGACGACGACAGGGGCGCGCGCGTCCTGGGCGTCATCCACCTCAAGGACGTGGTCAAGGACGGGATGCGCGAGCGGTTCGAGGAACTGCGCCGCATGGGCATCAGGACCGTCATGATCACCGGCGACAACCCGCTGACGGCCAAGGCCATCGCGGAGGAGGCGGGCGTGGACGACTTCCTCGCCGAGGCCACCCCCGAGGACAAGATGGCGCTGATCCGGCGCGAGCAGGCGGGCGGCAAGCTGGTCGCGATGACCGGCGACGGTACGAACGACGCGCCGGCGCTGGCACAGGCGGATGTCGGGGTGGCCATGAACACCGGTACCTCGGCCGCCAAGGAGGCCGGGAACATGGTCGACCTGGACTCCAACCCGACCAAGCTCATCGAGATCGTCGGCATCGGCAAGCAGCTGCTCATCACCCGGGGCGCGCTGACGACCTTCTCCATCGCCAACGACGTCGCGAAGTACTTCGCGATCATCCCCGCCATGTTCGCGGTCGTCTATCCGGGCCTGGACCGCCTCAACATCATGCGGCTGTCCTCGCCCGAGTCCGCGATCCTCTCCGCGGTCATCTTCAACGCGCTGATCATCGTGGCGCTCGTACCCCTCGCTCTCAAGGGCGTGCGCTACCGGCCGATGAGCGCCGACCGGATGCTCAGGAGGAACCTCGGGATCTACGGCCTCGGCGGGCTGGTCGCGCCCTTCATCGGCATCAAGCTCATCGACCTGCTCCTCTCCCTCATACCCGGGATCGGGTGAACGGCGTGTCCTCCATGAACAGCTCCGCGGGCAATACGGCCCGGCTCCTCGGCGCCGGACTGCGCGCCCTCCTCGTCCTGACCGTCCTGTGCGGTGTGCTCTATCCGCTGGCGGTCACCGGACTGGCCCAGGGGCTCTTCCCCCATCAGGCCAATGGCTCCGAGGTCCGGCAGGCGGGGAAGGTCGTCGGCTCCTCGCTCATCGGGCAGCGCTACGACCTGCCGCTCAAGAAGGGGCAGAGCAGCCCCGAGCCCGACCTGAAGTGGTTCCAGCCGCGCCCCTCCAACGGTCTGGGCACCAACAGCGTCAACACCCAGTACCGGCTGCTGCTGTCCGGGGCGACCAACCTGTCCGGCGACAACGCGAAGCTGATCGCGTCGGTGAAGGCCGCCCGGGCCGCCGTCGTCAGGGACAACTCCACCCCCGGCCACCCGGTGCGCCCCGCCGACGTCCCGCCGGACGCCGTGACCTCCTCGGGCTCGGGACTCGACCCCGACATCTCGCCCGCGTACGCCCGGCTCCAGGTCCACCGGGTGGCGGAGCGCAACCACCTCTCCGTACCCGAGGTGCGGCGGCTGGTCGAGGAGCACACGAAGCAGCGCGTGCTGGGCTTCGTGGGCGAGCCCCGGGTCAACGTCCTGGCGCTCAACATCGCCCTGCGGGAGCTGACCGGCGGTGGCTCCACGCGATGACCGGAGCGGGGGAGAGCGCCTGGCCGGCGGGCGGGTCGGGCGCGTCCGCCGACCAGGCGGACAATGGGGCCATGGGACGCGGCAAGCTACGGATCTATCTGGGCGCGGCACCGGGCGTCGGCAAGACCTACGCGATGCTCTCCGAGGCGCACCGCAGGGTCGAGCGCGGCACCGACTGTGTCGTGGGCTTCGTCGAGCACCACGACCGGCCGCGTACGGAAGTGATGCTGCACGGGCTGGAGGCGGTCGCCCGCAAGGAGCTGGAGTACCGGGGGAGCGTCTTCACCGAGATGGACGTCGACGCGGTGCTGGAACGCGCCCCGGCCGTCGCCCTCGTGGACGAACTGGCCCACACCAATGTGCCGGGCTCCCGCAACGCCAAACGCTGGCAGGACGTCGAGGAACTGCTCAAGGCGGGCATCGACGTCGTGTCGACCGTCAACATCCAGCACCTGGAGTCGCTCGGCGACGTCGTCGAGTCGATAACCGGTGTACGGCAGCGGGAGACCGTCCCCGACGAGATGGTCCGCCGCGCCGACCAGATCGAGCTGGTCGACATGTCGCCCCAGGCGCTGCGCCGCCGGATGGCCCACGGCAACGTCTACAAGCCCGACAAGGTCGACGCCGCGCTCTCGCACTACTTCCGCCCCGGCAATCTGACCGCGCTGCGCGAGCTGGCGCTGCTCTGGGTCGCCGACCGGGTGGACGAGTACCTCCAGCAGTACCGCGGCGAGCACAACATCCGCACCACCTGGCAGGCCCGCGAACGTATCGTCGTCGGCATCACTGGCGGCCCCGAGGGGCGTACGCTCATCCGCCGCGCCGCCCGGATGGCGGCCAAGGGCTCCGGCAGCGAGATCCTCGCCGTCTACATAGCCAGGAGCGACGGCCTCACCGCCGCCTCGCCCAAGGAGATCGCCGTCCAGCGCAAACTGGTCGAGGACCTCGGCGGCACCTTCCACCACGTCATCGGCGACGACGTCCCGTCCGCGCTGCTCGAATTCGCCCGGGGTGTCAACGCCACCCAGATCGTGCTGGGCTCCAGCAGGCGCAAGACCTGGCAGTACATCTTCGGCCCCGGCGTCGGCGCCACCGTGGCCCGCGAGTCCGGGCCCGACCTGGACGTGCACATCGTCACGCACGAGGAGGTCGCCAAGGGGCGCGGGCTGCCGGTGGCGCGCGGGGCGCGGCTCGGGCGCTCCCGGATCGTCTCGGGGTGGCTGGCCGGGGTGGTGGCGCCCGTCCTGCTGTCGCTGCTGCTGACCGAGCTGCACAACACCCTCGGGCTCGCCAACGACGTCCTGCTGTTCCTGTTCCTGACCGTACTGGCGGCCCTGCTCGGCGGGTTGCGGCCCGCGCTCGCCTCCGCCGCCGTGGGCTCGCTGCTGCTCAACTACTACTTCACGCCGCCCACCCACACCCTGACCGTCAACGATCCCAAGAACCTGGTCGCGATCGTCATCTTCTTCGCGGTGGCCGTCTCGGTGGCCTCGGTGGTGGATCTGGCGGCCCGCCGCACCCACCAGGCGTCCCGGCTGCGCGCCGAGTCCGAGATCCTCTCCTTCCTGGCGGGCAGCGTGCTGCGCGGGGAGACCGCGCTGGACGCGCTGCTGGAACGGGTCCGCGAGACCTTCGCGATGGAGTCCGTGGCGCTGCTCGAACGCCACAGCGACGTCGACCCCTGGACCCGCGCGGGCAGCGTCGGACCGCAGCCCGTCGACCGCCCCGAGGCCGCCGACGTGGACATGCCGGTCGGCGACCACATGGCGCTGGCGCTCTCCGGGCGGGTGCTGCCCGCCGAGGACCGCAGGGTGCTCGCCGCCTTCGCCGCCCAGGCCGCCGTCGTCCTCGACCGGCAGCGGCTGGTGGGCGAGGCGGAACAGGCCCGCGAGCTCGCCGAGGGCAACCGGATCCGTACGGCCCTGCTCGCGGCCGTCAGCCACGATCTGCGGACCCCGCTCGCGGGCATCAAGGCCGCCGTCACCTCGCTGCGCTCCGACGACGTCGAGTGGTCCGAGGAGGACCGGGCCGAGCTGCTCGAAGGAATCGAGCACGGCGCGGACCGCCTCGACCATCTGGTGGGCAACCTCCTCGACATGTCCCGGCTCCAGACCGGTACCGTCACCCCGCTGATGCGTGAGATCGACCTCGACGAGGTGGTCCCGATGGCGCTCGGCGGCGTACCGGAGAACAGCGTGGAGCTGGACATCCCCGAATCGCTGCCCATGGTGGCCGTCGACCCGGGGCTGCTGGAGCGCGCGGTCGCCAACATCGTCGAGAACGCCGTCAAGTACAGCCCCGCCGGACGCCGGGTCACCGTCGCCGCCAGCGCGCTCGGCGACCGGGTGGAGGTGCGGGTCGTGGACCGGGGCCCCGGTGTTCCCGACGAGGCGAAGGATCGTATCTTCGAACCCTTCCAGCGCCACGGTGACGCCCCGCGCGGCGCGGGCGTGGGTCTCGGCCTCGCGGTCGCGCGCGGGTTCGTGGACGCGATGGGCGGCACCCTCGCCGCCGAGGACACCCCCGGCGGCGGACTGACCATGGTCCTCAATCTCTCAGCCGCGTCCGGACCCGTGCCGGCCGGAACCGAATCATCCGTCCGGGCCCTCTCATGAGCCGGACAGCAGAAAGGCGGACCTCTATGACCCGGGTGCTCGTGGTCGACGACGAGCCACAGATCGTACGGGCCCTCGTGATCAATCTGAGGGCGCGCAAGTACGAGGTGGACGCGGCCTCCGACGGCGCGAGCGCGCTGGAGCTGGCCGCCGCCCGCCACCCCGATGTCGTCGTGCTGGATCTCGGGCTGCCGGACATGGACGGCGTCGAGGTGATCAAGGGCCTGCGCGGCTGGACCCGGGTGCCGATCCTGGTGCTCTCCGCCCGGCACACCTCGGACGAGAAGGTCGAGGCGCTGGACGCGGGCGCCGACGACTACGTCACCAAGCCCTTCGGCATGGACGAGCTGCTGGCCCGGCTGCGCGCCGCCGTCCGGCGTGCCGAGCCGGTCGGCGGGGACGAGGAGAGCCCGGCGGTCGTCGAGACCGAGGGGTTCACCGTCGACCTGGCCGCCAAGAAGGTGCACCGGGAGGGCCGGGACGTCCGGCTCACCCCCACCGAGTGGCATCTGCTGGAGGTGCTGGTCCGCAACACCGGCAGGCTGGTCAGCCAGAAACAGCTGCTCCAGGAGGTCTGGGGGCCCTCGTACGGCACGGAGACGAACTATCTGCGGGTCTATATGGCCCAGCTCCGGCGCAAGCTGGAGGCGGACCCCTCGCACCCCCGCCACTTCGTCACGGAACCGGGGATGGGCTACCGCTTCGAACGCTGAGCGGTGGCCTCCCGGGCCCGTGCGGCGCCGGGGGCCGTGGGCCGTCCGGGCCCGTGCGGCGCCGGGGGCCGCGCCTTTCCGCGCCTTCCGGCGCTGGTCCCGCCGTGACGTACGGGGAACAGGGGTCTCCGTACCCCGGTACGCTCTAGCCATGAGTGCTGAGAAGCCGACCGGCCGTTTCCGCCGGCTGTTCGACCGGCTGTCCAGCTCCCAGGAGGATCTGGAGTCCGAGGAGCTGCGGGAGGACGCGCACGCGTCGGGCTGTACCCGGATCTCCGAGTGCGACGACCGCCAGATAGTCCGGGTGACTGGTACGTTGCGGACGGTCACCCTGCGTCCACGGGCGGGCGTCCCCGCGCTGGAGGCGGAGCTGTTCGACGGCACCGCGCCGCTGGACGTGGTGTGGCTGGGCCGGCGCTCCATCGTGGGCATCGAGCCGGGCCGTAAGCTGATCGCCTCCGGCCGGATCTCCCTGAGCCACGGCCGACGGGTGCTGTTCAACCCCAAATACGAACTCCGACCGCTCGGACAGGAGTAGCCGGTGACGTCATTCGACAAGCCCGCCGCCTCGACAGATTCCCCGGACCGCCCCGGCTCCGCCGTACCCGATCAGGAGAGTGACGCGAAAGCGGTCACCGAGGCGGCGCTCTTCGAGGCGTTCGGCGGCCTGCGCGGCATGGTGGAGACGGTCCTCCCCGGACTTCTCTTCGTCACGATCTTCACCGTCAACAAGGACCTGCACACGGCGGCCATCGCGGCGCTGGGCGTCTCGCTGCTGCTCGTCGTGGTCCGGCTGGTCCGCCGGGACACCGTCAAACACGCCTTCAGCGGCGTCTTCGGTGTCGCCTTCGGCGTCGTCTTCGCGATGATGACCGGCAACGCCAAGGACTTCTATCTGCCCGGCATGATCTACACGCTGGGGCTGGCGCTCGCGTACATCATCACCACCCTGGCGGGCGTGCCGCTGATCGGGCTGATCCTCGGGCCGGTCTTCAAGGAGAACCTCTCCTGGCGCACCCGCAACCCGGGACGCAAGAAGGCGTACGCCAAGGCCAGCTGGGCCTGGGGGCTGATCCTGCTCGCCAAGTGCGCGATCCTCTTCCCGCTCTACTGGTGGGCGGACACCACCCAGCTCGGCTGGGTGCTGATCGCGCTGAAGATCCCGCCGTTCCTGCTCGCGGTCTATCTGACCTGGGTCTTCCTCGCGAAGGCGCCGCCGCCGATCGACGTCTTCGCCGAGATGGAGGCCGAGGAGGCGGCGGAGGAGGCAGCCGAGAAGGCACGGGCGGCCGAGGCCGCCGCGACGGCCGGAGGCGTGACAGAGGCATCCGGGGAGCGCGCCCGCCACCGGCGGTAGCCGTAGCCAGCGCGGTGTAGCCGTGCAGCCGGGACACCGGCGGCAGCCGTAGCCGTACACGGACGAGCGCCGGACGGGCTGAGGATCAGCCCGTCCGGCGCTCGTCCGTGTGTACGTGCTCGTGTGGGTACGGGAGGTCAGGCCTCGACGTCCTCGCGGCGTACCGAGAGCAGGTCCTCCAGCTGCTCCTCACGGGCCTGGGCCGCGACGAACAGCAGCTCGTCGCCGGCCTCCAGGGTCTCCTCCGGGTTCGGTGTGAGGACCCGGGCGCCCCGGATGATCGTGACCAGGGACGTGTCCTCCGGCCAGCTCACATCGCCGACCTGGGTGCCGGTCACGGCCGATTCGGGGGGCAGCGTCAGCTCGACCAGGTTGGCGTCGCCGTGGCTGAAGCGCAGCAGCCGTACGAGATCGCCGACGCTCACCGCCTCCTCGACCAGCGCCGACATCAGCCGTGGTGTGGAGACGGCGACATCGACGCCCCAGGACTCGTTGAACAGCCACTCGTTCTTGGGGTTGTTGACCCGGGCGACCACCCGCGGCACGCCGTACTCCGTCTTGGCGAGCAGCGAGACGACCAGATTGACCTTGTCGTCACCGGTCGCGGCGATCACGACATTGCAGCGCTGGAGCGCCGCCTCGTCCAGCGAGGTGATCTCGCAGGCGTCGGCCAGCAGCCATTCGGCGAGCGGGACCCGCTCGACCGAGATGGCGGTCGGCGCCTTGTCGATCAACAGGATCTCGTGCCCGTTCTCCAGCAGCTCGCCCGCGATGGAACGGCCCACCGCGCCTGCTCCGGCAATCGCGACGCGCATCAGATCCCGCCTCCGTCCGGGCCCTCGGCGAAGGCCGCCTCGACCTTCTCGATGTCATCGGTGCGCATCATCACATGGACGAGGTCACCCTCCTGGAGGACCGTCTGGGAGGTCGGCAGCATCGCCTCGCCCAGTCGGGTGAGGAACGCGACGCGGACGCCCGTCTCCTCCTGGAGCCTGCTGATCTTGTGGCCGATCCAGCTCGCCGAGGTGTGCACCTCGGCGAGCTGCACCCCGCCGCTCGGGTCGCGCCACAGCGGCTCGGCGCCGGACGGCAACAGCCGGCGCAACATCTGGTCGGCGGTCCAGCGGACCGTGGCCACGGTCGGGATACCGAGGCGCTGGTAGACCTCGGCGCGCTTGGGGTCGTAGATACGGGCCGCGACGTTCTCGATGCCGAACATCTCGCGGGCCACCCTGGCGGCGATGATGTTGGAGTTGTCACCGCTGCTCACCGCCGCGAAGGCGCCCGCGTCCTCGATCCCCGCCTCGCGGAGGGTGTCCTGGTCGAATCCGACCCCGCTGACACGCCGACCGCCGAAACCGGCGCCGAGCCGGCGGAACGCGGTGGGGTCCTGGTCGACGACGGCGACGGTGTGTCCCTGCTGCTCCAGGTTGTGCGCGAGCGTCGCGCCCACCCGGCCGCAGCCCATGATGACGATGTGCACGCCGCGCTACCCCGCAGTCCTGGTCGCCTGGATGACCTGCGAAAACACCCTGTTCACTCTTCTTTCTCGACATACCGGGGACCAACCGGGACAGCCGATTCACGGCCGTCCTCCGGTACGAGCTTATGCGGCGGCCGACCAGGGTGCGGCATCCCCATAGCAGTACAGAAGCCCCAGGACCGATACGGCTTCCGTATGACTTTCGTATAACTCGCGACGGGTGGAGGGTGGTGCCCTCACCCGTGCTTGTTCGAACGCATACGATCCCTTCCGTGTCCAAACTGACCGACGTGCCCAAACGCATCCTGATCGGGCGGGCGCTGCGTAGCGACAAGCTCGGCGAGACCCTCCTTCCGAAACGCATCGCGCTCCCCGTCTTCGCCTCCGACCCGCTCTCCTCAGTGGCGTACGCGCCCGGGGAAGTGCTTCTGGTGCTGTCCATCGCGGGTGTGTCGGCCTACCACTTCAGCCCGTGGATCGCCGTGGCGGTCGTCGTGCTGATGTTCACGGTCGTCGCCTCCTACCGGCAGAACGTGCACGCCTACCCCAGCGGCGGCGGCGACTACGAGGTCGCCACCACCAACCTCGGCCCCAAGGCCGGTCTCACCGTCGCCAGCGCGCTGCTGGTCGACTATGTCCTCACCGTCGCCGTCTCGATCTCCTCCGGAGTGGAGAACCTCGGCTCCGCGATCCCGTTCGTCGTCGAGCACAAGGTCTTCGTCGCCATCGGGATCATCGTGCTGCTCACCCTGATGAACCTGCGGGGGGTACGCGAGTCCGGCAAGCTCTTCGCGATCCCCACGTACGTGTTCGTCGGCGCCGTGTTCATCATGATCGCCTGGGGCGCGTTCCGCGGACTCGTGCTCGGCGAGTCGATGCAGGCCCCCACGGCCGATTACCAGATCAAGCCCGAACACCAGGGGCTGGCCGGCTTCGCGCTGGTCTTCCTGCTGCTGAGGGCGTTCTCCTCCGGCTGCGCCGCGCTGACCGGGGTCGAGGCGATCAGCAACGGCGTGCCCGCCTTCCGTAAACCCAAGAGCAAGAACGCGGCCTCGACGCTCGCGCTGATGGGCGGGCTCGCCGTCACGATGTTCTGCGGGATCATCGGACTGGCCATGGCCACCGATGTGAAGATGGCCGAGAACCCCGGCACGGACCTGGTCCACAACGGGGTGCCGCTCGGCGCGGACTATGTCCAGAACCCGGTGATCTCGCAGGTCGCGGCAGCCGTCTTCGGCAGCGGGACGTTCTTCTTCGTCCTGCTCGCCGCCGCCACCGCGCTGGTGCTCTTCCTGGCCGCCAACACCGCGTACAACGGCTTCCCGCTGCTCGGCTCGATCCTCGCCCAGGACCGCTATCTGCCGCGCCAGCTGCACACGCGCGGCGACCGGCTCGCCTTCTCCAACGGCATCGTGCTGCTGGCCGGGGCCGCCGCGCTGCTGGTGGGGATCTACGGGGCCGACTCCACGCGGCTGATCCAGCTCTACATCGTCGGTGTCTTCGTCTCCTTCACCCTCAGCCAGACCGGCATGGTCCGGCACTGGAACCGCCACCTGAGGACCGAGCGCGACCCGGCCAAGCGCCGCCACATGATGCGCTCCCGGGCGATCAACACCTTCGGCGCCTTCTTCACGGGGCTGGTGCTGATCGTCGTACTCGCCACCAAGTTCACCCATGGCGCCTGGGTCGCCCTGCTCGGCATGGTGATCTTCTACGGGACGATGACCGCGATCCGCGGACACTACGACCGGGTCGGCGCGGAGATCGCCGCGGCCGAGGACCCGTCGGAGGACACCGTACGGCCGTCGCGTGTGCACTCCATCGTGCTGGTCTCCAAGGTCCACAAGCCCACGCTGCGGGCGCTCGGATACGCCAAGCTGATGCGCTCGGACACGCTGGAGGCGCTCTCCGTCAATGTGGACGTGGCGGAGACGAAGGTGCTCAAGGAGGAGTGGGAGCGGCGCGGCATCAACGTACCGCTGAAGATCCTCGACTCGCCGTACCGCGAGATCACCCGGCCGGTCATCGAGTACGTACGAGGGCTGCGCACCGAGAACCCGCGCGACGCGATCAGCGTCTACATCCCGGAGTACGTGGTCGGCCGCTGGTACGAGCACCTGCTGCACAACCAGAGCGCCCTGCGGCTCAAGGGGCGCCTGCTGTTCACGCCGGGGGTGATGGTGACCTCGGTGCCCTACCAGCTGGAGTCGTCCGAGCTGGCGAAGCAGCGGGCGAAGCGGCGCGCGGCCTACCACGCGCCGGGCGCGGTGCGGCGGGGGCCGGTGGGACCGACGGACTCGCGGCCGAAGCCGAAGTCGAAGTCGTAGGGGCCGGTTGGTGGCTCGTGGTGGGGCGGGACGGGCGGAGCCGCTCCGGTGGCGGGCGCGCGGTCGTGCCGGACGTAGACTTGTGGGCTGTCGTCCGGCGGCCGCCTCCGGTGCCCCCGGAAAGTGCCGCGCAATCTCCTTCCCCGTCCTCCCCGCCCTCCCTCTGAACTCTCCCTTCGCCCCTTTTGATTTTTGGAGCCACTCCCTCATGTCCACAGAACCGCAGGCTTCGCTGATCGGGGAGGAGTACGAGGTCGAGGTGGGTCCCGTCGCCCACGGTGGCCACTGCATCGCCCGTACCGACGAGGGCCGGGTGCTGTTCGTACGGCACGCGCTGCCCGGCGAGAAGATCCTCGCGCGGGTGACGGAGGGGGAGGCGGACTCGCGCTATCTCCGCGCCGACGCGGTGAAGATCATCGACGCGTCCAAGGACCGGGTCGAGGCCCCCTGCCCGTACGCAGGCCCCGGACGCTGCGGCGGCTGCGACTGGCAGCACGCCAAGCCCGGCGCGCAGCGGCGCCTCAAGGGCGAGGTCATCACCGAGCAGCTCCAGCGGCTCGCGGGCCTCACCCCAGAGGAGGCCGGCTGGGACGGGACCGTCATGCCCGCGCCCGGCGACAAGCTGCCCCAGGGCGAGGTGCCCGCGTGGCGCTCACGGGTGCAGTACGCGGTCGACGAGAACGGCCGCGCCGGGCTGCGCAAGCACCGCTCGCACGAGATCGAGCCGGTCGACCACTGCATGATCGCCACGCAGGGCGTCAGCGAGCTGGGCATCGAGCGGCGCGAATGGCCGCAGATCGCCTCGGTCGAGGCCATCGCCGCGTCGGGCTCGGGCGACCGCCAGGTGATCCTGACCCCGCGCGAGGGCGGCCGGCTGCCGCTGGTGGAGCTGGACAAGCCCGTCTCCGTACTGCGGGTGGCGGAGCAGGACGGCGGCGTCCACCGCGTCCACGGCCGCGCCTTCGTCCGCGAGCGCGCCGACGGCCGTACGTACCGCGTCGGCATGGGCGGCTTCTGGCAGGTGCACCCGAGCGCACCCCAGCTGCTGATCGAGGCCGTGATGCAGGGCCTGATGCCGAGGAAGGGCGAGACCGCGCTCGACCTCTACTGCGGGGTCGGCCTGTTCGCGGGAGCCATCGCCGAGCGCGTCGGCGAGACCGGCGCGGTGCTCGGCATCGAATCCGGCAAGCGCGCTGTCGAGGACGCCCGCCACAACCTCCAGGCGATGCCCCGGGTCCGTATCGAACAGGGCAAGGTCGACCAGGTCCTCCCGCGCACCCACATCACCAAGACCGACCTCATCGTCCTGGACCCCCCGCGCGCGGGCGCCGGCAAACAGACCGTCAAACACCTCGCCTCCCTGGGCGCCCGCCGCATCGCCTACGTCGCCTGCGACCCGGCCGCCCTCGCCCGCGACCTGGCGTACTTCCGGGAGGGCGGCTACAAGCCGCGCACGCTGCGGGCCTTCGACCTGTTCCCGATGACGCACCACGTGGAGTGCGTGGCGATTCTGGAGCCGGTGAAGAAGGACGACTGAGCGGGGGTTTTGTCGATGCGCATGATGTGCGTCGAGGGTGCTGCGGGCGATGTCTTGACGCTGAAATGACGCTCGCGACGCTCATCTGACGCTCGTTGATCATGGTCTGGCGCCGCTCTGACCATGGAGTTTGCCGTTACTCAGCGTGGATGTTGACGCTCGAAGTCTCGGCACCATCGGCATCTGCCTGCCTCGGGAGCCGGGCTGGACCCGCAAGGCCGGTGGACAAAGAACCGGCCCTTCCTCTCTCGCCTGACGAGAGGGGGAAGGGCCGGTCCAGGCGTTCTATATGGCAAGGGTCAGCGGGGCCTCAAGGCGTTCCCAGGCGCCGAGTACGGCCCGGTGGGCGTCGGGCTGGAGATGTAACGGTGGAGTCGGGTATTGGAACTGCCTGAATGCCCCTGCTTGATGCGTCGGTGACGCTGAGGTGACTCCCGTGGTGTGGACACTCTGACAATGGATCCTGTAGGTCCGAGGAAGGGCGTCCTGGTGGGACGGAAGTCTCCATATCCGGTGGAGTTCAGAAACGACGCGGTGGCTGAAGATGGCGGTGGCGACCCGGGGCGGCAGCGTGGCCGGGGTGATCTTCCACGCGGACAGGGGATCCCAATACACCTCGAACACGTTCGCCCAGGTCTGCGACCGTTTCGGGATCCGTAGGAGCATGGGCCGCGTCGGGTCGAGTTACGACAACGCCCTCGCCGAGAGCTTCTGGCAGGGGCTGAAGAGAGAGACGATGAACCAGAGGCTCTTCACGACGATCAGCCAGGCCAGACTGGAACTCTTCCAGTGGCTGACGTACTACAACGGGCGAAGGCGCCACAGCTCGCTCGGCTACCTCTCACCCGTCGAGTTCGAACAACAGCACCAAACAGAACGTAGACTCACACTCGCGGCATGAACCCCTGTGTCCACACTCCGGGGGGCACCTCAGGGGCCGGTACGTTCACCGCCGCGTCACCAAACCCCCTCCTTTGCCGATTCCAGGGCTTCGAAAACCGTGAGCGCGTCCCGGAGGGCGGCGATGTCATGGGTACGAATGAAGTCCGCCCCCCTGCGAGCGGCATACAGTTCCGCCGCCAGGGTGGCCGGACCGATGGCGGAAAGGCCGCTGCCGGTGAGCGTCCGCAGGAACGACTTGCGGGAGGGGGAGACGAGCACCGGTACGTCGAAGCGGGCTTTCAACTGTTCGAGACCGGCCAGGGTTCTCAGTGACGGTTCGGGACCGCTGCCCAGGAAGTAGCCCAGTCCCGGATCGATGACCAGCCTGTCGTGAGGGATGCCGGCCGTTTCCAGCGCGGCCAGGCGCTCGTCGAAGAACTCCTCGATGCCTCTGCACACCTGCGTGGGGTCGGTTCGTACCTTGGTGGCGAGGCCGTGACGCTGCACGGAGTGCATGACGATGAGCCGGCAGCCGGTGCCGGCGAGTTCCTCGTACTGGGCGGGATCGCCGAAGCCCTGGATGTCGTTGAGATAGGTGGCGCCCCGCGCGGCGGCGAACCGCTGTGTGGCGGGCTGGTAGGAGTCGACCGATACCGGGATGCCCTCGGCGACCAGTTGGTCGATCACATCGGCCAGCCGCCTCATCTCCTCGGCCGCGGTCACCTGCTGTGCTCCCGGATGGCTCGCGGCAGGCCCGAGTTCGATGACGTCGGCCCCCTCCGCGCGCAGCCGGAGGGCGTGGGCCACCGCTGCGTGCGCGGTCAGGAAGTTGTTCCCGTCCGAGAACGAATCCGTGGTGATGTTGACGATCCCGACCAGCGAAGGGCGATGGATTCCCACGGGCGGGAGGGCTGGGTGATTATTCATGGAGTCCCAGGTTCTGATAGATCTCTGTCGTCACCGTTGAGAAATTCATGGTCATGAAGTGCAGTCCGGGAGCCCCTTCGGCGAGCAGACGGCGGGACATCTCGGTGGCATGGCCGATTCCGAGTGCTCTGACCGCTTTGGGATCGTCCCGCAGGGCAAGCATTCTCTCGGCCAGCCGGGCGGGGAAGACGGCGGTGGAGAGCGTGGGAATACGTCGCAGTGAGCGGACGGTGGTGACCGGCATGATCTCCGGGATGATCGGTGTCTCGCAGCCGGCCGCTGTCACCCGGTCACGGAAGCGGAGATAGTCCTCGACGTCGAAGAACATCTGGGTGATGGCGAAGTCCGCTCCGCCCCGGCACTTGTCGACGAAGTGACGGATGTCGCTGTCCCGGTCGGGGGAGCGGGGATGCATCTCGAGGAAGGCGGCGACGCCGACACAGAAGTTTCCGGATTCCTTGATCAGGCTGACCAGTTCGGCCGCGTATCGGACACCCCGCGGATGTGTTCTCCAGGGACCGAGCGGGTCGCCGGGCGGGTCTCCGCGCAGCGCGAGGATATTGCGCACGCCCTGATCGGCGTAGTGGCCGAGAATGTTGCGCAGTTCGGCGACGCTGTGGTCCACCGCGGTGAGGTGGGCGACCGGGGTGAGGGTGGTCTCCTGGGCGATCCGCCCGGTGACGTTGACGGTCCGGCCTCTCGTCGAGCCGCCGGCGCCGTAGGTCACCGAGACAAAGGTGGGCGACAGTGCTTCCAGACGGCGGATCGCCGTCCACAGGCCGGCCTCGGCCGCCGTGCTGCGTGGCGGCATGAATTCGAATGAGTAGGAGCGGCCTCCCCGTTGGAGGAGATCGCGAATGGATACCGCGCTGTCTGCCCTGGTGCTGGGCATGCCGAGAGCCATGTGCTGGTGCTTTCTCCGATGCCGGGCCGGGGAAGGACGGTGGGTGCGTCCTTCCCCGGCGGACTGGGCTTGCCGTCAGGACGAGGAGAGTTCCTCGCGGACCGTACGGGCGGCGGTGACCAGGTTCTCCAGCGAGGCGCGGGTCTCGGGCCAGCCGCGGGTCTTCAGACCGCAGTCGGGGTTGACCCAGAGGCGCTCGGCGGGAATCGCCTTCAGGCCGGTACGGAGCAGTTCGGCGGCCTCCTCGCTGCTCGGAACGCGCGGGGAGTGGATGTCGTACACCCCGGGGCCGGCCTCGCGCGGGTAGCCGTGGGCGGCGAGTTCACGGGCGACCTGCATGTGCGAGCGGGCCGCCTCCAGGCTGATGACGTCGGCGTCGAGGTCGTCGATCGCCTGGACGATGTCCCCGAACTCGGCGTAGCACATGTGCGTGTGGATCTGGGTGTCCTCACGCACCCCGCTGGTGCTGATCCGGAACGCCTCGGTGGCCCACGCCAGGTAGGCCGGGCGGTCGGTGGCCCGCAGCGGCAGGGTCTCGCGCAGGGCCGGCTCGTCGACCTGGATCACGGAGGTTCCGGAGGCTTCCAGGTCGTTCACCTCGTCGCGCAGGGCGAGGGCGACCTGCCGGGCGGTGTCGCCGAGGGGCTGGTCGTCGCGGACGAAGGACCAGGCCAGCATGGTGACCGGACCGGTGAGCATGCCCTTGACCGGGCGTGAGGTGAGGGACTGGGCGTACGCCGTCCAGCGCACCGTCATCGGCTCCGGGCGGGAGATGTCGCCGGCCAGGATCGGCGGGCGGACGTAGCGGGTGCCGTAGGACTGCACCCATCCGTGCTGCGTCGCGAGGTACCCCGTCAGCTGTTCGGCGAAGTACTGGACCATGTCGTTGCGTTCGGGCTCGCCGTGGACCAGGACGTCGATACCGGCCTTCTCCTGGAAGGAGATCACCTCGCCGATCTCGGCCCTGATGCGCTCCTCGTAACCGGCCGTGTCGATGCGCTCCGCGCGCAGATCGGCGCGGGCGGCGCGCAGTTCGCCGGTCTGCGGGAAGGAACCGATGGTGGTGGTCGGCAGCGGGGGCAGCCCGAGGTGCGCCCGCTGCGCGGTGGTGCGTACGGAGTAGGGCTGGGAGCGGCGGGCGTCGGCGTCCGTGACCGCGGTGGTCCGGGCCCGTACGGCCGGATCGTGCGTGATCGGCGAGGTCGCGCGGGAGGTCAGATCGGCGCGGTTGGCGGCGAGTTCGCCGGTGATCGCGCCGACGCCCTGGGAGAGGCCCTTGGCGAGGGTGACGATCTCGCTCGTCTTCTGCCTGGCGAAGGCGAGCCAGCGCCGGATCTGCGGGTCGATGTCGCGTTCCGCGGCGGCGTCGATCGGGACGTGGAGCAGGGAGCAGGAGGCGGCCACGTCGACCCGGTCGGCCAGGCCGAGGAGGGTGCCGAGCGTGGACAGGGACTTGGCCAGGTCGTTGACCCAGATGTTGCGGCCGTTGACCACGCCCGCGACCAGGCGCTTGCCGGGCAGCCCGCCCACGGAGGCCAGGTCGTCGAGGTTGGCCGCGGTGGCCTCGGTGAAGTCCAGCGCGAGCCCCTCGACGGGAGCCTTGGCCAGTACCGGCAGCGCGTCGCCGAGCCGGTCGAAGTAGGAGGCGACCAGCAGCTTCGGCCGGTCGGCGAGGGCGCCGAGATCGCGGTAGGCGCGGGCTGCGGCGTTCAGCTCGGCCGGGGTGCGGTCCTGGACCAGGGCGGGCTCGTCCAACTGCGCCCATTCCGCGCCGGCCGCGCGCAGGGCGGCAAGGACTTCGGCGTACACCGGCAGCAGCCGGTCGAGGAGCGTGAGCGGGTCGAAGTCCGTCGGCACACCCGGGGCGGGCTTGGCCAGCAGGAGATAGGTGACCGGGCCGACCAGCACCGGGCGGGCGGTCAGCCCGAGGCCGAGGGCCTCCCGCAACTCCGAGACCTGCTTTGCCGAGTCGGCCGTGAAGATGGTGTCAGGGCCCAACTCCGGTACCAGATAGTGGTAGTTGGTGTCGAACCACTTCGTCATCTCCAGCGGCGCCACGTCCTGCGTGCCGCGCGCCATCGCGAAGTAGCCGTCCAGCGCGTCGGCGGCCACGGCCTCCCGGTGGCGGGCGGGGATCGCGCCGACCATGACGGTGGTGTCCAGGACGTGGTCGTAGTACGAGAAATCGCCGGTCGGCACTTCGTCGATGCCGGCCTCGGCCAGCTCCTGCCAGTTCGTGCGGCGCAGTTCGGCGGCGGTGGCCCGGAGGGCGTCGGCGTCGACGCGGCCCTTCCAGTACCCCTCGATGGCCTTCTTCAGTTCCCGGTTCGGGCCCTGGCGGGGGTAGCCGTACACGGTGGCCCGTGCTGCCGCGGCTGCGGTCTCAGTGGTCACGGAGATCTCCTTCGCGAGATGAATCCCTGAGATCCCGGCGACGGGACGAGGACGCGAAGGATGACGAACCCGACGGAAAGCGACCCGCGCGGCAAAAGCGCGGTCGTCCGCCGGATATGTACGCCGACCCGCCCACGAGGTCACCGGGATATCCGCGCACGAGTGGTCGTACGCGGGCAACGGGCAGGTCTTCGGACTCGCGGGCACATCCTCCTGATGGAGGACGCCTACTGGCCGTCGCTTCCCAGCCCCTGTATGTCGGGCCCAGTGCGTATGACGGCGGTCGTTCCCACTCACCGCTGCGGGGCAGTCCCGGATTCCCACCGGGTTCCCTCTTACGACGCCTCCCGCCTGGCGGACGGGTGCGAACCAGCTGCGCCGGTCAGCCTACGGGTCCGCTCGGCGACGCGACGGATCACGACCAGATCCGGATGGTGAGGTGTACCACCACGCGCGGGGCGTGAAAGGGGCCGAGAGTGGGAAGCGCCGCACGGGCGCTTCCCGCCCGTTCCCCTCCGGCGCCGTCCGGGAACCTTGTGGCGGGCGCGTACCAGCGGTTCGCTGTAGGCGCGCATGACGGGGCGGGTTCCGGTCGGTCAGGAGGTCAGGTGGCCGGTGTCGCCCAGGTGGACGATCTGGCGGTTGTGGAAGAAGTCGTCCTCCCGGAGGTGGGTGACGCTGCCGGACGGGGCGCGGAAGTTGACGTAGCCCAGTGCGTCGACGGGGAGGCGGGCCCAGGCGGCTACCACGAAGGTCAGGGCGAAGCCGTGGGTGACGACGATCTGGTGCTCGCTGTCGAGGCGCAGGATGTCGTCCATGGCGGCGTAGACGCGTTCGGCGAACACCGTTTTCGTCTCGGCGCCCTGGACGCCCTCGTGGTGGTCCATGCGGTTCCCGGTGGCCGGGGGCGGCAGGAAGCGTTTGTCCAGCCATTCCTGGGGGCGGCCCTCCGCCTCGCCGTACGACTTCTCGCGGAGCCTCGGGTCCCATACCGGGGTGACGCCGAACTGTCCGGCGATCTCCTCGGCGGTGCCGCGGGTGCGGAGCAGGTCGGAGGAGATCACGTCGACATCGGCGTCCTCGGGGATCCGCACGCGCAGTGCGCGGGCGAGGGCGGCGGCGTCCCGGCGGCCGTTCTCGGTGAGTTCGGAGTCGTACCAGCCGCCGACCAGTCCGTCGACGTGGTGGCTCGCCTCCGGGTGGGTGACGACGTAGACGTTGCGCACCGTGATGTGCCTTTCCGCTGAGAGTTCGGGCCCATGTGTGCCGGACGGTACCGCAGGACGTCAGGCGGACGGGCCGGGGAAGGACAGTTCGAGCACCATCAGGCCCCACAGGAGCTTCGCCCGGTCGTGGCCCGCGGCGTGGGCGGAGAGGACGTCGCGGACGGCCGTCCCGCTCAGGTAGCCGGCCGCGCACAGGCGGGGCCGGGTCAGGATATCGGTCGTGAACTCCCACAACTTCCCGCCGGGGCGCAGGAAATGGGAGACCGGGAAGGTGAAGGGCTGCTTGCGGCGTTGGCGCACCGCAGCCGGGATCAGGGGCGCGCCCGCGTCCCAGAGGACGCCCTTGCGCCGGTCGCCGTCGACCTTCAGCGGGTCGGGGACGCGGCGCGCGAAGCGGGTGACCGCCGGCTGGCAGTAGGGCACCCGGCCCTCGACCGAGTGGGCCATGGACAGGTGATCGAGCTTGCGCAGGTTCAGCGCGGGCAGCTTGTACAGCCGGTCGAACGTCAGCAACCGCTCCAGGCGGGAGGCCGCGGCCCGGTCCAGCAGCTCCCTGGCCTGCCGCCGGCTGCTGGTGCCCTCGTCGAGCAGGGCCCGGTAGCCGGGGGAGCAGAGGCTCCGGTACTCGGCGTGCGGGACCAGGGAGAGGCGGTCCAGATAGCGTTCGGGCCAGGTGCCGTCGGTGGCGGCCAGGGCGGTGCTGTAGCGGCGGTAGCCGCCGAACTGTTCGTCGGCGCCGTCGCCGACGAAGCACACGCGGAATCCGGCGGCGGAGATCTCCCGGAACAGTACGTACGCGCTCAGGGCGTGCGGGGTCGCGTTGGGCGTGCCGAGCGCGCGCACCATCGCGGGCAGCAGGTCGGGCACCTCCGCCTCGCGCACCTCGACGACCTCCAGGGGGATGCCCGCGTGCGCGGCGGCGGCGCGCGCGTACCGCTCCTCGTCCGTGTCGTGCGTGCCCTCGTGGGTGACGTGGAAGCCGGTGACATCGGACCGGTGGGCGGACAACAGGCTCGCCAGGGCCGCGGAGTCGAGGCCGCCGGAGAGCTGGAGGGCCACCGGTGACTCCTGCCGGCACATCCGGGCGGTCTCCCGGTCGAGCAGGGCGCGCAGGGCCTCGGGTCCGCACTCCGCGTCGGGCGGCACGGCAGCGGGGGCGCGCGCCGCGGGCCGGACGGCGTACCGCCCGTCGTGCTCCAGGCGTTCGCCGGGCCGCAGGGTGGCCACGTCCCGGTACCAGGTCGCACCGGCGGGCAGGCACTGCCAGTTCAGGTAGTGGTCCACCGCCGCCGGGTCGAGCGGAGGCGTGTGCCCGCACAGCGCGGTCAGGCCGTCGAGCTCGGACGCGAAGACGACGCCGTCGTCCGTAACCCGGTAGTAGAGGCTCTTGACGGCGAGCGGATCGCACCACAGACGCAGCCGCGGTCCGGCGCGCAGGTCGACCACGGCGATGGCGTACATGCCGTCGAGCCGGTCGACGAAGTCCTCGCCGTACAGCTCGTAGAAGGGCAGCAGGACCGAGCCGTCGGAATCGCCCTCGACGCTCACACCGTGCGCGGCGAGTTCGTCGCGCAGCGCGCGGAAGTTGTAGATCTCGCCGTTGAAGACGAGGACGACGGAGCCGTCGGCGTTGGTGAACGGCTGTCGGCCGTGGGCCGGGTCCTGGATCGACAGGCGGTTGCAGCCGAGCCCCCACCCGTCCCCGCACACCCGGTCCTGCTGGTCGGGACCGCCCGACAGCTGGGCGTCGCGGGCGCGGTCCATCGCGGCGCGGCCGGGGTCGGCGCCGAGGTAGCCGTAGATGCGGCACACGAGCTTGTCTCCCTTGGGACGGAGGGGACGTGCGAGGAGGGCCGGGGCGGGTGGATGCGCGGCCGGCAGGTCAGGCGGACTTGTTGTCCTCCCCGGCGGGCGCGGCGCGGCCCTCCGCCCAGTCCCGCAGCGGCAGGCCGAGGCCGGCCGCGCGGCGCCGCGTCAGCGCGGTCAGCAGGTCGCGCAGCGGCGGTACGTCGTCGGTGGCCTCGCGGGCGCGGAAGCAGTACTCGTTGGAGATCTCCGCGTTCCAGCTCATCGTCCGGTGCAGTTCGCCCTTGAGCAGGTCCATGAAGTCCGCGCCGCTCACGAACGCCTCGGTGGTGTCACGGACCCGGCGGATCTCGGCGAAGGCCAGGTCGACGAGGTCGAGCCACTCCAGCACCGCGTCGGCCGCCGCGGCGGGCTCCGCGACACCGTAGGCGTTCAGATGCCGGAACCGGTCGGTGACGGGGGCCAGCCGCTGCGGCAGGCGGGTCAGGAACCGCGCCAGGTACTTGGGGTTGCGGTTGGTGTTGCCGTGGACGTGGGTCAGGCCCCGGAAGGTGTCGGTGCCGAGCTTGCGGGCGGCGATCAGCGCGGACTCGTGGTCGCCCTGCGCCCACATGCCCGCCAGGTCCCGGAAGTCGGGGTAACTGCCCACGGCGGTACGGAACGCGGTGTAGGCGACCTCGCCGGGCCGCACCAGCCGGGCGACCTCCTCGAAGGCGGGCGCGTTGGTCAGCGGCACTCCGTAGGTGAGGCGCGACAGCAGCCGGAAGTCGACCGCGGAGGTCGCGAACGCGGAGGACTTGCGGGCCCGGGTACGCAGATAGGCGTACAGGTCGGCGTGGGCGGCCAGCATGTCGGTGACCTCGCGCACGGTGCGGTACTCGACGTCCACGCCGAGCAGGCTCCGCGACAGGTAGTCGAAGCTCGCCCGCACTCGGTCACCGCTGGTGTAGTACCGCATGTGCCGCTCGCGGGGGAACGTGTCGCGGTGGAAGCGCTCGTCCTTGTCGCGGGCCAGCACACAGAAGTCGAAGTCGGAGGAGGGCGTACCGGAACCGTCCACGAGGGAACCGGACAGCAGCAGGATGTCGTCCGGCGCCAGATGGACGCGCGCGAGGACGTCCTGCTCGTCGAAGTCGTCGATGGCGGTGACCGCGGAGATATGGGATCGGAAGGAGAGCACGTCCGCTCTGCCCCTCTCTGGTAGTGGTCGGTCGGCGGTACGTTCGTGGGCTGTCGGCCCGTCCGGGCGCGGCCGGTCCGCGGCCCGCGCGGCCCTCACACCACCGGGAGCGCGGCGCGCAGGTGCGCGCCGAGCCGGTCGACCTCGCGGCGTACGTCGCGGAACACGTACCGGAAGCGGAAGGTGGGCAGGGCGGTCAGCGCGTCCCGGGTGCGCAGAGGGATCCGCGGATCCGGCGCGTGGCCGAAGATGTTGAGGTGCTTGTTCGGCGTGTCCAGGACATGCCGGTCGAGCAGCGCGGCCCGCTCCCGTGGCGCGACGGCGGACAGTTCGGCCTCGTCGGGGGCGTCGGCCAGGCTCAGGTGCACCAGCGCGTCCACCCGTGCGGAGCGCCCGATCTCCGTCTTCAGCAGGTCGGCGTACTCCCAGGGGTAGATCAGCGCGGTGCCGTGCCGCTCGACACCGGAGGCGCGCAGGCTCGGCAGTGTCGCGTTCGCCGGGTGCGTCAGACCGTCCTGGACGGCCCGCGCCCGCTCCGGCCCGAACAGCAGGTCCAGGGTGTCCAGGCGCACCGACACCGACCGGGGCCAGCCCGCCCCGAGTACGCCGCGCCCGGTCTCGTCCGCCGACAGGCTCACGTCGTCGTTGCACACCATGACGCCTTGGCCGTCGAGGACGGCGGCCATCACGAACGACGTCTTGCCCGCGCGGCTGCCGCCGACGAGGGCCACGCCCAGGCCGTTCAGTTCGACCAGCCCGGCGTGCAGGAAGAGCATGCCGCCGCGGGCGGCGGCGGAGCGGTGCACCGCGCGGGTGGCCCGCAGCAGCGACTGGCAGGCCCAGGCCGGGCCCTCCGGGGCCAGGTGGAACAGGCGGCGCGCGGCATGGTCGACGGCGTACTCCACGGTGGGCTCGCCGAGCGCGCGGACCGGCTCGGGCACGGCCCCGGGGGTGGCCGGCAGCCCCGCGCCCACCTGCCAGTCGCCCGGACCGGCGAGGCCGGGCTCCACCGTCAGATAGGGGCGGGCCAGTCGGTCGATCTCCGCCGCGACGGACGGTACGCACATCAGGCCGGTGGTCGCGAAGCGGGAGCGGACGAGGTACGGGCGTGGCGCTTCGGTCGGTCGCATGCCGGGCTCACCTCCGGATCAGGGTGGGGCCCGTGCCACGGGCCGGTTCGCACCGCGTCGCGCGGCGACCCGGTCCCGTACGGGGGCGGCGCGACGCCGCGCGGGACCGCTCCACCGAGCATGGCAAGGCGGTCCGGGTCTGTCCGGGGCGATTCCGCTGGGCGGAACGCCGGCTGCCGTACGCGGCCGGGCGTCACCCGCGCCCGGCGCCCGGCCTCCGGGGCGGCTCCTCGCCGGGCTCCTCGGCCGGGCCCACGAAGGGGCCGCGGACGTCCCAGCCGAGTTCCGCGCCGCCCCGGAAGAACCGGCCGTTGGCCTCGGCGGCGGGCCGGGCCAGCAGCCGGACCAGGTCCTCGGCGACGGGGCCGGGGTCGAGCGGCGCCTCGTCGGTGCCCATCCCGGTACGGATCCAGCCCGGACAGTACGCGAACGCGGCGAGGTCGCCGGTGCCCGTGGCGAAGTGCCGGGCCACCGACAGGACCAGGGAGTTCAGCGCCAGCTTGGACGAGCGGTAGGCGAACGACGCGCCGTCGGCGTCCTGGAGGCGGCCCATGCCCGAGGACACGCACACCACGCGCCCCGACCCGCGGTCCAGCATGCGGGGGGCGTACTCCAGGACCATCCGCGCGGCGCCGAACAGGTTGACCTCGAAGGTGTCGCGCAGATCCGCCACCGACAGCGCGAACAGGTCGCCGTAGCCACGGCGCGGGTCGTCCAGGTACACCCCGGCGTTGTGCACCAGGACGTCGACCTCCTCACCGGCGAACAGGTCCGGGGGCAGCGGCGCGCGCAGGTCGGCCACCCGGTAGCCGTCGAGATCGCCGGTGCCGGGCGCGGCGGCCAGGCCCACGCCCAGCACACGGTGGCCCGAGGACTTCAGGGCGCGGCACACATGCGCTCCCAGACCACGGGAGACTCCGGTCACCAGGGCGGTCGGCATGGCGGTGAGCGTAACCCCCGTACATCCGTGCCGGGACGAACCCGCCGTGTGGGTAGGGTGGTTGGATCGACCGTGGACTGTGAAGATCGACCGTGGACTGTGGAAGAGGAGGCGCCCCATGGCCGGGCACCGGCTGTTGGTCACCGGGCCGAGCGGAGCGGGCAGCACCACCCTGGGGCGGGCCCTGGCGACCCTCTGGGCGGTGCCGCACGCCGACGTGGACGACTACCTGTGGCTGCCGAGCACCCCTCCCTACGAGCACAAACGGCCCGTCGAGGAGCGGCTCGCGCTGATGCGGACGCTGTTCGTGCCCCGCGAGGCGTGGGTGCTCTCCGGGACGCTGCGGGGCTGGGGCGACCCCGTCATCGCCGAGGTCGACGCGGTGGTGTTCCTCACCATCGACGCCGACACCCGCATGGGGCGGCTGATGAGCCGCGAGGTCGTACGGTACGGGGACACCATCGGGCGGGGCGGCAGCCAGGAGGCCGCGCACCACGACTTCATGGAGTGGGCCCGGGGCTACGAGAACGGCGACGCCCCCGGCCGCCAGGCCAAGGACGAACGCTGGCTGGCCACGCTGGACTGCCCGGTGCTGCGCCAGGACAGCTCCCGGCCGCTGGACGAGCTGGTCGCCTCGGTCACCGGCTGGCTGGACACCGGGCCCGCCGCCGGCCGTCGTACGCCATGAGCGCGCCCGCCGCGCCGGATGCCCGGCAGGCCGCGGCACGCGTCGCGGCCGGGGCCGCCGAGGAGCTGTCGGGCCGTGGCCTCAACGCCTCGTACCGGCTCGTCGAGGCGGGGGTGGCCTACGCGGTGAAGGTGCACTGCCCGGAACGGTCCGGCGCCGTCGAGGCGTCCCGGATCCGCCGGGTCGACGCCCTGTTGCGGGGCGCGCCCTGGTACCCGCGGGTGCTGGACCTGGCCACCGTCCGCGCGGGCGGCCGGGACCGGCTGGTCGTCGTGCGGCCGTACGCGCCGGGCGCCCCGTCCGACGACGCGCGCGCCCAGCTGCCCGAAGTGATGGACGTCCTGGCGGCCCTGGCCACGGGCGCACGGGGCACGGCGGTCGAGGACGGGCTGGTCGGCGACTACGCCACCGCCTGGCTGGGCGACGCCGAGCGGGAGCGGGCCCGGGTGGCGCCGCTCCTCACCGGCGAGTGGGCGGTGCCGGCGCGCGCCGTGGACGCCCAGCTGCCGGCGGCGCTGGCCGGCGCGGCCCGGCTCACCCGGGCGGACTCCCTGGTGGTGCACCACGGGGACCTGCACGGCCGGAACCTGATCACGGCCGGGCCAGGCCGCTGGACGGTGATCGACTGGGACGAGACCGGCTTCTCCCGGCGGCCCGCGGACGCGGGCAAGGCGCTGTGGCTGTCGTGCCGGCGGGGCCGCGGGGACTTCGTCCTGGACCCGGCCGCCGTCCGCGACTTCCTGCGCCGGCTGCGCGGCCGGGTCGGCGTGCCGTACGGGCAGGCGGTGGACCTGGCCCGGCTCGGGGCGCTGTGGTTCCTGCCCCGGCGCGACCACGTCGACCTGCTGGTGCGGCGCGGCGCCGACCTCGGCCCCTGGTACCTGGGCTGGGTCGGGCGGTTCTGGGCCCGCTTCGCGGACAACGCCGCGCTGGTGGCGGCGGTGGCGGCGGAGCTGGACACGGCGGCGCCCGACGGCCACTGAGCGGGCCGCCGGGCACCGCCGCGCCGGTCATCTGCGGACGGCCGCCCGGAAGTCGTCGGCGAGCCGGGCCACGTCGGCGGCGCCGGTCACCGTACAGCGCAGCACGGGCAGCTTGGCGAGGTGACCGAGGAACGCGTCGACGGACGGTGGCTCGGTACGGTCCCGGACGGGCACGCCGAGCCAGTCCTCGCCGTACAGGTTGTCGTCCAGGGAGAAGCAGTTGCGCCGGACCACCCCGGCGGTGTGACCGGGGTCGGCCGGTGCGAAGGAGTAGTCGGCGGTGAGGTCGATGGACGGGAGGATCACCCCGGCGAGTTCGGCGCGGGGCACGACCGGCACGGCGAGGTGCCGGTGGACCTCCTGGGAGCTGAGCTTGAGCTTGTCCTCGCCGTGCAGCTGGTCCCAGTCCGACCCCGGCGCCGGGAGGCCCGCGCGGATCGGCCAGGACGCGAAGTCGGTGACGCCCATGACGTCGAGCGAGCCCTTGTTGATCGCCAGCGGCAGCGGGCAGGCGGTCACCTCGTAGCCGTCGGTGTGCCGGTCGAGGTGCATGCGGTCGTTGCCCATCCACCCCGCGTCGGGCAGCAGCCGGGCGAGCGCGACGGCCGTGGTGGACTTGCCCGCGCCGGAGTCGCCGATCACGAGGTAGGCGCCGCCCGCGTGCACGAACGCGGAGGAGTGCAGGACGAGGGAGCCCTCCGCCTTGGCGATCCGGGTGGCGATGTCGCGGACGATCCGGGTGAGCCACCGGTCCCCGAGGCCGGTCGGGGGCCGCACCAGAGTGAGGCGGTCCTCGCTGCGGACGAGGGCGGCCACCTCGTCGGCGTTGACGTCGCGCAGGGTGAACACGGTCCAGGTGGCGCCGTCGTGGCGGGGCTGGCGGTAGCCACGGGTGAGTTCGAAGTCGCCGGCCGTGCCGGTGGCGGCGGCGTCGTCGAGGAGCGCGGCGATGTCGGCGGGCTCGCGGACCAGGTCGACGACGGTCAGCTCGGGCCGGGACGCGCGGTCCACCGCCGTGACGCCCAGCATGCCCGGCGGCCAGAAGGTCTCCGACACCAGGGCGTCGGATCCGGTGGAGGCGGTGATCAGCCGCAGCGGATGGTGGGTGCGTATCCGTAGGTGGCGGGTGACGGCTCCGGCGGGTTGTGCGGTGGTGGTGTCGGTGACGCGCATGGGCGCTCCTCCCGGGGCGGGCTGTGTCGCGGGCGGGGTACGGGACGGGGTGGCCGTCACTCCATCGGCAGGACGTGGGGCAGGCCGGACCGGAAGACCGTCCACTGCCGGAAGCCGATGCCGCGCAGCACCCGGACCACGTCGGCGTACTGGTCGCAGAGGCGCTCGGGCACATGGGCGTCGGAGGCGAAGGTGACAGGGACGCCGAAGTGGTGGGCGCGCTCCAGGATGTCGGTCTCGGGGTACCAGCCGCCGTGCCGCTTGGTGTTGCCGGAGGTGTTGACCTCCAGGACGGCCCCGGAGTCGCGGATCGCCCGGAGCATCTCGTCGGCGGCGGCGGGCGCGGGCACCGTCCCCAGCCGGGGGTGGTTGCCCTTGAGCGCGTCCACATGGCCCATCACGTGGAAGAGACCGGTGCGCGCGCAGTCCGCGACGGTACGGAAGAACCGCGCCTTGACGGCGGGCAGTTCGCCGTCGTCCAGACCGTCCCAGCGGCTGGTGTCGAAGATGTCCTTGCCCTCGAACATGTGCACGGAGCCGATGACGTAGTCGAAGGGGTAGCGGGCCAGCTCCCGCGCGTACGGTTCGGTCGCGCCGGCCAGATAGTCGGCCTCGGCGGAGACCAGGACCTCGATGCGGCCCGCGAACTCCTCCTTCAGGGCGAGGGCCTCGGCGACGTACGCCGGGAACTCCGACTTGGGCATCGCCACCCGGGGCAGGGCGTGGTCCTCGGCGGCGGCGAACATCGGGGTGTGATCGGACAGGCCCAGGACGCGCACGCCCATCTCCAGGGCCGTGGTGACATAGTCCCGCAACGAGCCGGTGGCGTGTCCGCAGCGCTCGTGCTGGGTGTGCAGATCGATCACGCTCACACCGCCAGATATCCGCCGTCGACGGGCAGATCGACGCCGGTGACGAAGCTGGCCTCGCCGGAGAGCAGGAACGCGATCGGGGCGGCGACCTCGGCGGGGTCGGCGAACCGCCCCAGCAGGAACTTCCCGCCGTGCTCGGGGGCGGCCTCGGCCGCGGCCCGGTCCAGGCCGAGGGCCTCGCGGTGGTGGCGCTCGTTGTTGGCGTTCCATACGGTGCCGGGGCTCACGGAGTTGACGCGGACACCACGGGGCGCGAGGTCCTGGGCCATGCACCGGGTGAAGCCGAGGACCGCGGACTTGCCGGTGTTGTAGGTGAGGTAGCCGCTCTGCGCGATGTGCGCGGAGATGGACGCCATGTTGACGATCGCCGCGTCCGCGTCCCGGTCCGGCAGATGGGCGACGAACTCCCGGGTGGCCAGGGACAGTCCGACGATGGTGGGGTCCAGGGCGGCGTGCCAGTCGGCCGCGGTCGCCTCGATTCCCTTGAACACGAAACCGGCCGCGAGGTTCACGAGGAGCGTCGGCGCGGGCCAGCCGTCGGGCAGGCCCGTGAAGGCCGCCGCGAGGGCGTCCCCGTCGGTGACGTCGCCCACCGCGAGCGCCACGGCGTGGCCCTGCTCGCGCCAGCGGGCCACGGCGGCCTCGCCGTGCTCGGCGCTCTTGTCGTACACGAGGACCTGGCAGCCCTCGGCGCACAGCCGCTCCACGACGGCGGCGCCGATGCCCTGGGCGCCGCCGGTCACCACGGCGGTGCGGCCGGTGAGCCTTCTGGTGCCACGGGGGATGGTGTCTCCGGTGCCGGTGGTCATGGCTTCTCCTTGCGGCCGTCCCCGGCCTGTCGGGTGGTCCAGTGCCGTACGCGCTCCAGGACCGCGTCCCGGGCGAGGCCCTCGGTGGCGCCGTGCGGGGAGAGGGTCTCCGCTGTGCCGACGGGAAGAGCAGGGTCGGCGGGGAGATCAGGGTCGGCGGCGAGCGCCGCGAGCGCCGTCTCCGGTACGCCGGCGGCGGTCAGGGTCCGTCCGAACGCGGTGTCCCCCGGGCCGCGCCGGTCCGGGGCGCCGAAGTAGCGCCACACCTGGAACATCGCCTCCAGATGCCCGGCCGACAGGTGCACCGCGTTGCGGCCCTCGGACAGCGCGATGCCGTGCCGCCCGCCCAGTGCGCCGAGGGAGCCGCGCAGCGACGCGGGGTCGGCCGCGCCGGGGTGCAGCGCGCCGAGCAGATCACCGCGCAGGGCGGCGATCTCGCGGGGGCTGTGGCACTCCAGCAGGCCGACCTGGGCGCCCGGCGCGCGGTAGCCCTCGGTGAGGGCGGGCAGGAAGCCGTTGAGGACGGCGACCGGCCGCCCGTGGACCTCGACCAGCGAGGCGTAGGAGCCCGAGCCCAGCTTGTGGATGCCCCCGGACCGGCAGCGCTCCTCCAGCGCCTCGGGCGTGAGGCCCGCCTCGCGGGTCGTGGCCTCGTACGCGCCGAACGCGTCGTCGTCGTCCGCGCCGGGCAGCAGGGCCAGCAGGGCGCGGCGGGCCGCGGTGGTCAGGGCCCGGGCGCCGTCGGCGGCGACCCGGTGCAGCCGGGGGTAGTGCAGCAGCAGATGGCCGCGGCGGGTGAAGTCCGCGGCGGGCAGGACCGCGGCCCGCAGCACCCGGACGCCGTCGGCGGTGAGGACGTCGACGGCCGTGGCGAGCGCGTCCTCGGCGTACGCGGGCGTCATCACCTCGGGCTTGACCAGGACCGCGAAGTGGCTGCCGGTCTCCGGGGGGCCGACGGGCGCGGGACCGGTGTCCCGTCGCTCGGCGGCCCGCCCGGCGGCGGCGGCCAGGGCGCGCGCCCCGGCGGCGGTCACCACAGGGTGATGCCCTTTTCGATGAGTTCGGCCGTCAGGTCGCCGGAGCCGGCGACGGCCGCCTCGACGAGGGCGCGTACCGTCTGCTCGTCGGCCTCGGGCGCGGTGACGACGACCTCGTCGGGCCGCTCCAGCGGGGCTTCCTTGGAGGTGAAGATGTGCACCTGGGCGGGGCCGCCGCACTGCTCGTGCACCTGGCGGGCGAGCCGCATCGCCATGACGTTGTAGATCTTCCCGGTGTGGTCCAGCGGGTTCTTGCCCGCGGGCGCCTCGATGCTCATGGGCCGCATCGGGGTGATCAGCCCGTTGACGCGGTTGCCCCGGCCGACGACACCGACGTCGCCGGTGTCGGCGACGGAGCCGAGCGCGGTGAGATAGGGGCGGCCGTTGCGGTCGGTGGCGTTCATCAGCATGGTGAAGTCGGCCGGGCCCAGGAGGGACCGCGTGTACTCCTCCAGCTCCTTCTGTACGACGGCCTTGCGCGCCCGGTAGTGGTCCATGGACTCGATGTGCGCGGCGAGGAAGGGCATGTTGACCACGAGGCTGAAGGTGTCGCGGCGGCGGCTGCCGAACACCTTCACGTCCCAGCCGGTGTCCGGGTGGCGCCGTTTGAAGTCGGGGCCGTTGATCAGGTTCTCCAGGCCCAGTACGGCGGTCTCCAGACGGGACAGCGGGGCGTAGCCGTGCAGCAGGTTGGTGTCGTTGGACACCAGACCGGCGGCGTACGGCCGCACCAGGTCCGCCGGGCTCGCCGGCTGGTAGCGGGAGACCCCGCGGCCGGAGCCCTGGTGGTCGACGACGCCCAGCTCGACCACCAGGTGCCGGGCGGGGTCGAAGCCGGTGGTGACCTCAGACAGGACCTCCGAGGCGGCGCGGAACATCAGGTCCCGCACGGGGATCTCGACGGACCCGACGCGGAAGGCGCACTTGCCGAAGACCTTGACCCGGTACGGCGCGGTGAGCTCGCCCCGCCCGTAGTCGATGTCGGCGCCGCCGCCGTACAGGGTGACCTTGTCGAACCAGTGGTGGGCGACGCCGCCGAACCGGCTCAGACAGTACTGCGAGTAGAAGCGGGACATGCGCTCGGCGATGGCGTCGCACATGGTGTCGGGGTGGCCCACCCCCTTGCGCTCGACCAGTTCGTAGGGCAGGTCCTCGACCGACTGATGGTGCCGTTCAATCGACAGCATGGTCCGTCTCTCTCGTGGCGGGGAGGGGGTGGCCGTGGTGCGGGTCAGGAGGCGAAGTCGAGGAACGCGGCGCGCGCCTGCGACTCGGGGAGACCGTTCGGCGGGCTCTTGAAGAGCATCGGGGCGGGCCCGTGCACGGCTCCGGACAGGCCCCGGTCGGCGGCGGTCTTCGCGGCGCGGACGGCGTTGGCGATGACGCCGGCGGCGTTGGGGCTGTCCTCGACGGTGAGCTTGAGGTCGATCTGCACCTCCGAGCCCAGGACGGACCGGGCCCGTACGTTGGCGAAGCACAGCTTGGTGTCGCCCAGGTGCCCGATGAAGCCGCTCGGCCCGGCCACCCCGTGGACGTCGGTCATACCCGCGGCCCGCAGCGCGTTGGCCTTGGAGGTGAACTTGGTCGCGGAGCGGGTGGTGTCGGCCAGGTTCAGGAAGTCGGTGTTGCCGCCGACGTTGAGCTGGTACGTGGTGTCGAGCTCCAGGCCACGGCTGAGGAGCAGTTCGATGAGCGCGGTGTGCAGGGTGGTGGCGCCGACGTGGCTGCGCAGATCGTCGCCGAGCAGCGGTACGCCCGAGTCGGCGAAGCGGGAGCTGAGCTCCGCGTCGCGGGCGACCACCTCGGGCGTGCAGTTGACCACAGCCGCGCCGGCGGTGAGGGCGGCCTCGGCGAACATGCGTACGGCCTGCGCGGCGCCGGTGGGCAGGGCGATCACCAGGACGTCCACATCGTGCTCGACGAGGGCCTTCGCGACGCCCTCGGCGGTGGCGTCGCGCACTTCCCGGGCGGGCGTGATCACGCTGCTCAGCGGCCCGGCGAGGCCGTCGAGCAGCGGCGCCGCCAGGACGGGCGCGTCCCGGTCGGCGCCCAGCTCGGCGAAGCGGGTGGCCGAGATGGCGGGCGCCTCGAAGGCGGCGGCCAGCGGGCGGCCGACCTTGTCGGCGTCGACGTCGAACGCCACCACCACCCGCACGTCGGCGAGCCGGTAGCCGCCGACGGTGGGGCACATCAGGCCCGGCAGCGACGCCTCGGGGGCGGCCTGCGCCTGGGCGGCGAACTGGCTGAAGCTCCACGCGCAGTTACCGGTACCGGCGAGCGCGACACGTATGGCCTTCATCTGGGGTGTTCCTTTCTGGACGGGCCCCGGCGCTGGCCGGGAGGTCGGGAGCGGGGCGGTTCAGGCGCGCCAGGGCCGGGGGGTGCGGCGGGCGGCGGTCTCGTGGGTCGCGGCCCAGCGGCGGATGGAGCGGAACAGCGTCCCGGTGGTGTCGTCGACCTGGTGGGTGACCGCGAAGGGCTCGGTCACCGACAGGTACCCCTGATAGGAGCGGAAGGCGGTGACGCGCAGCAGCTGGGTACGGTCCAGGTGCCCCTCCGCGAAGGGCAGGTAGAAGCGGTTCCACTGCTCGGGGCTGACATAGGGCAGGCCCTCCAGCCGCGGCAGGTCGTGCGCGGCCCGCCAGTCGTTGAGCGCCTCGCGTACGGTGTCGAACGCGCCGACGGTCCGCTGGGCCCGGTCGCCGCGCCCCAGGACGGACAGGCGCACCCCGTCCGGGGGGCCGCCGGCCACCAGCCGGGTGACGTGGGCGGCGACATCGTCGGTGCTGATGATGTCCAGGAACGCCTTGTCCTCGGCGACCAGCGCGGGTACGGCGCCGCTGCACAGGGCCGCGGGCAGCCAGAAGAAGCCGCTGTAGCGGTCCAGGTGGCCGTCGGCGCGGGCGCCCATGGCGATGGGGAACCGCACGATGTCCGCACGGTCCCGCTCGGCGTGCAGCAGGCGTTCGGCGGCGGCCTTGGACCACTCGTAGGAGTTGCGGTAGGCGTCCGGCGAGGTGGCGGTGACATCGCCCGCCAGACCGGTGGCGAACGAGGACGACAGATGGACGAGATGGGTGCCGGGATCCATGACGGCGAGCACGGCGCGCAGTGTGTCGACGTTGGCCTGTTCGGCCTTGTCGGCGGGCAGGTTCCAGCGGGTGTCGGCGGCGCAGTGCACCACGGCCTTCCACGGTCCGCGCAGCGCGTCGGGCGGCGCGTCCTGCCCGACGCGCCAGGCGTGCTGCCCGGGGCCGGACCCGCCGCGCCGGCTCACCCCGTGGACCGTGTGGCCGGCGCTCTCCAGCGCGCGGCGGACGGCGCTGCCGACGGCGCCGGTGGCCCCGGTGACCAGGACGGGGCCGGTCATGGGGCGGTCGTGATGCGGCGCTCGATGGCGCGCAGCATGTGTTCGGAGTTCTCCCGCAGCGCCTTGCTCGCGACGGGGTTGAGCATGTCGGCGAGGAGCGGGATACCGATCTCGAACGCGACCGAGAAGGTCACCACCGAGGTGTCGTCGCCGAGGTCGTCGACCCGCCAGTAGCCGGTGAACTCGTCGAGGTCGCCGGAGGTCTGGGAGAAGGACATCACCCGGGCGTCCTCGTCGAGTTCGTCCTTCTCGACCCACTCCAGGACGGAGCCCTTGAGCAGGACCGACCAGGCGCTGGTGCGCACTCCGTCACCGTCCTCGCCGAGGACGGTGACGGACTCGACGTTCTCCATGTAGGCGGCGTAGTCCTCCAGCCTGATGACGGCCTGCCAGGCGTCGGCCGCCGGGGCCTTGATCGGCAGTTGGACCTCGACGTGGGGCATGGCTGCGGGTCTCCTTCGAGGGATGCGCGGGAGAGAGCGGAGCAGGGACGGTGGCGGGTCAGCGGGCCGGGTCGAAGGTGATGTCACGGCCGGTGCAGTGGGCGCCGATGGCCTCGTCGCAGGTGAGCAGGGAGGGCGGATGGTGGTGGACGGCGAGGGAGTCCACCAGGAGGTCCGCGGCGCGCTGGCCCCGCCCGTAGAGACGGCCGCCGAGTACGGGGGTGAGCGCGGCCAGCACCCGGTCACGGGTCTCGCTGAGCGAGGCGCGCAGCCCCACCGCCGAGGCGAGGGCGGCGTGTCCGGTGAGGGTCCCGTCGGAGAAGTCCGTGCTCAGCTGGCGGCAGGCGCCGCCGAGGACGAGCAGTTCGCGGGTGGCGCGGCCGAGCAGCGCGGTCCGGGGGCCGTAGGTGCCCGCGCCGGTCATCTGGCGGGCGGCCTCGTCCAGCAGACCGCTGAGCACACCGTGGTACGTGGCGGTCAGGAGCACCGCGAACCACACCATCCCGGAGACGACGGTGTCGTCGATGACGTCGGCGGGGCCGCGGTGGAAGACGAGCCGGTCGTCGACGTCCACATCGCGCAGTACGAGCCGGGCGGTGTCGGACCCGGTCATGCCGAGCGAGGGCCACTCGCCCTCCACGGTCAGCCCCGGCGACGTACGCGGCACCAGGGCGAGGATCGTCTCGTCGGTGCCGGTGACCCGGGCGGTCAGACAGACCAGGGTGGCGGTGGTGGCGAGCGAGCAGGGGTACTTCACCCCGGTCACCCGGTAGCTCTTGCCCACCGGGACCGCCTCGGAGCGGCTGCTCATGAAGTTGGGGCTGCCGCCGGGCTCGGCGAAGGCGGAGGCCACCAGGGCGCCGGCCTCGGCGATGCCCTCCAGGAGCATCCAGGTGGTGTCGCGGTGGCGCTCCCAGTAGTCGGCCATGAGCCCGACTGTGAAGGCGTGCATGTTGAGCGCGATGGCCGCGGACGGGTCGCTCCGGCCCAGTACGCGCTGGGCGGCGGCCACCTCGGGCAGCCCGGCCCCCGCGCCGCCGAATTCGCCGGGGATGGGCAGGGCGGCGTAGCCCGCGGCCGCCAGGGCCCGGATGCGTTCGGGTCCGCAGGCGCCCTCGCGGGGCGGGACGGGGAGCGGCGGGGTGCGCCACCCGGCGTCGAGCAGGGCGAGGTGCGGGGGAGGGGCGTCGGCGGCGGGAGCGGTCATGCGGCGGCACCGTCGGAGACGGGCCGGGGCGCCGGAGGCGGAGCGGGGCAGTGCATGGGTGGCTCCTTCTGCGTGAGCGCGGGAAGGCGACGGCGCCGGGGTCGCGGCGGTACGGCCGCTTCGAGCGGCGCCATCAGGAACGGTAGGAGGCCGGTCGGTGGAATTCAGCGGGTGTTTCTTTGTGCGGAACGCTGTTTTCCCCGGCTGTTGGGCGTGCTCCGGGCCGGTGCCGCGTACGACGAGCCGTGCCGCGTACGACAGGGCCGGTGTCGCGTACGACGGAGCGCTCAGCACCCGAGGAGGGCGTACAGGGGCGCCGGGTCGGGTCGTACGGGATCGATGCGGACGGTCTCCCAGCCCAGGGCGGCGGCGGGCACGAGATCGAGTTCGGGGGAGTCGCCGACCATGACGCGCCGGTCGAAGGCGCCCTCCCCGATCTGCTGGAAGGCGCGTGCGTCGGGCTTCTTCGGGCCTCCGTCGGCGGTGAACAGGCCCTGCTCCCATACGCCGGGGGCGCGCAGGCGCTCCAGGAGGCGCCGCATCAGCGGGGAGGGCAGGTAGCAGTTGGACAGCAGCCGTACGGTGTGCCCGGCGTCGGCGACCCGCCGCAGGGCGTCGGCCACCGGCACGCACAGCCCGTACTGGCCGGGGTCCTCGCAGCCGAGCGCGCGCCACAGCGCCCGCTCCTGAGCGGGGATGCCACGGGGCGTACCCCGTTCGCGCAGGGCGGCGTCGAGCAGGCCGAGGGTGGCCGGCTGGAGCGCGGACCGGTCGGACATGGCCGCGTGGAGGGTGGCGAAGACCGACCGCGCGACCGCGCCCGCGTCGCGCGCGTCCAGGTCCAGGGTGTCGGCCAGGGACGCGGTCCACACCTCGGGGCCGGGCAGCGGCGCGGAGGTGACAAGGGTGTCGAAGCAGTCGAAGACCACGACGGCGGGCATGGGGTGCCTCTCTCTGACGGAAGGGGCTCCGAAGGGGCTCGGGGCCGCGGCGCGTTCAGGACCAGGAGAGCTTGCGCTGGTCGGCGCGGAAGAAGAGCAGGGTGAGCGCGGTGAGCCCGACGGCGAAGGCGCACAGCACTCCGGCGGGCAGCAGGACGTCCTCGACCCCGCCGCCGTCGAGGATGACGGTGGTGAAGCCGCGCATGGCCCAGTAGCTGGGGACCCCGGGCGCCAGCGGCTGGGTCCAGGCGGGCAGCGTGGCGTGCGGGGCGAGGGCGCCGCCGAGCCCGGCGAAGAACAGGGCGAGCAGATTGGCCAGGACGCTCAGCTGGGCGATGGTGCGGCACACCGCCGCCAACGCCATGCCGACCATCACCACGCACAGCGACAGGGGGACGGCGACCACGAGCAGCGCCGTCCAGGAACCGCGTACCCGCAGGTCGAACAGGAGCACACCGGCGCCGAAGACCACCGCCAACTGGAGGACGGCGACCACGAGGGGCAGCACGACGCGGCCCGCGAGGAGTTCGCCGGGGCGGGCGCCCGCGGCGCGCAGCCGGTCCCAGGTGTTCCAGCCGTGTTCCCGGAACGTGGCGAAGCCGACGAGGTTGACCAGGAAGAACAGGAACATCACCGCCATGCCCGGCACACCCTGCTCGGCGCCGTTGGCATCGCTCTCGCCGCCGGCGCGCAGCGCCGCCCGGAACAGGGGCTGCATGAAGACCATGATCAGCAGCGGCATGACGGTCCGGACGATCAGCGGCGCGGGGTCGCGCAGCAGCAGTCGGCCGTCCTGCCGGACCAGGGCGACGACCCGGCCGAGGGATCCGTCACGCATGGCGCACCGCCTCCGTGTTCTGTCGCCCGTCCGGGGGAGGTCCGTCGGGTGTCCCGGTCGACGGGGGCGTGGCCGCCGCGTACCGCTGTCCGGTCAGGCGCAGGAATACGTTCTCCAGGCTGGGCCGGACCACGTTCAGGTGGGCCAGCCGGGAGGCGTGGTCGCCGAGGGCGGCCAGGATCCCGGGCACGGCCAGGTGCGGTTGGTCGGCGCGGACGCGCAGCGACTCCCCGTCCGCGGTGACCGGCCACGGCAGCCGCAGCTCGGGCGGGGCGCCGGTGAAGGTGAGCTCCACCCAGCCGTCCCCGTGGTCGCGGACCAGGTCGGGCAGTGGCCCCCCGGCGATCATCCGCCCGTGGTCGAGGACGGCCACATCGGCGTCGAGCGCCTCGACCTCGGGGAGGTAGTGGGTGGAGTAGCAGATGGCCGTGCCGGTGGCCGCCAGCTCCCGGACGTGGCCGATGAGTCGGGTGCGGGTCTCGACATCGACGCCCGCGGTGGGTTCGTCGAGCAGCAGCAGCCGGGGGCGGTGCAGGAGGGCGACCGCGGTGTGTACGCGCCGCTGCTCGCCGCCGGAGAGCCGGGCGACCCGCCGGTCGAGGAGGGCGGTCAGGCCGAGCGGTTCGGCGACGTCCTCGGTGCGCCGGCGCACGTCGCGCCCGCGCACCCCGGCCAGCTCGGCGAAGAACCGCAGGTTCTGGCGCACGGTCAGCGGTGGGTAGACGCCGAGATCCTGGGGGGCCAGGCCGAGCCGGTTCCGGACACGCGCCACCGGCAGGCCGCACACCTCGACGGTGCCCGTGTCCGGGCGCAGCAGCCCGGCGGCCAGGGACATCAGGGTGGACTTGCCGGCTCCGTTGTGGCCGAGCAGGCCCACGATCCGGCCCTCGGGGATGGCGAGGCTCACGTCGTGCAGGGCGACGGTGGCGCCGTACCGCTTGCCGACACCGCGCAGCGACAGGACCGGAGCGTCGGCCGGACCCGGCGGGGGATCAGTCGGCACGGCGCTTCCAGGCGTCCGGGAGCAGGTCGGGCAGGGCCGCGCGGCGCAGCAGCGGCTCCCAGGTCCGGGCCAGTTTGAACCCCTTCAGCATGCCGCTGCCGGAGCGGACGTCGGGCAGCGGCTCGGCGTACCCGAGCTGCGCCTCGGTGACGCGGACATGGGCGTGGAGCCGTGCCAGCCAGGCCGTGCCGTCCTCGCCGGTGGCGTCGCGGCCCTCGGCGGCGAGCCGCAGCCCGGCACGGATCTCGTCCTCCGGTACACCGGCGAACGGGTCGAAGGCGACCTCGTCGCGTCCGTACGTCAGCTCGCCCTCGGTGCGCAACCCTCTTACGGACAGGGACAGTTGTACGAGTTCGTACGCCATGAGGACGGCGGTCTCGTGCTGTCCGGCGACGATGGCGCCCTCGACGTCCTCCAGCCGGGCGCGGCAGCCGAGCAGCAGCCGGGCGGCGCCGTGCGCACGGAAGACGAGCAGCCGCCGCAGATCGGTCGGTTCGGTCGCGACGGGCGTCGCTGTCCGGTTCACGCGGGCACCTCCGGGTCGGGGTGGGCCACGGCGCACCACACCAGGTTGTGTACGAACAGCCGCAGCAGGTCGTCCGGGGGCCGGGTGTCCGCCGGGCCGGACCAGACGACGGTGTCGCCGTCGCCGGGCGGGAGGCCGACCCCGGGGGTCTCCACGGCGCGCAGCTGCCAGCGGTCCGTCACGGTCCGGTCGTCCAGGGGGGTCGTCGTGACGCCGGCGGCCCAGCGCAGCACCGCGTGCAGCCCGTCGGGGGCGCCCACGAGGCGGTCGACGTCGGCCAGCGCACGCGGTACGTCGACCTCGGGGACGAGGGCCGCGCGCAGCACGGCGAGCCCTTCGGTGTCGCCCAGGACCTTGAGTTTCTCGCCCGCCCACTTGGACGCGAAGTACAGCTCGCCGGCGGCGGCGGCGCGGGCGTTGAGGGCGGCGACGACGGCCTCCCGGGCACGGGCGGCGGCGGCGTGGGGTTTGTACGGCAGCAGCCAGCGGGCGGCGAGCGCCAGGCGGTGCGCCTCGACGGCGTACCACCGGGTGATCGCCTCGGCGAGCCAGGGCGCGCGCAGGGAGGCGTGCCAGTCGTCCCAGGGCGGTTCGGCCGTCAGGGGCAGGCCCAGGGCAAGGCGGCCGACGGTGTTCAGGGCGCGTCGCCGGTGGTTCCACGCGTCCTCGGTGACGCTGTCGAACCGTGGCCACGGGGTGGTGGCGAGCGCCGCGGTGGTGACGCGGACGGCGCTCGCCCGGCGGATGTTGACGTCGATGAGGGAGCCGTGTTCGTGGGACTGGATCGGGAAGCGGGTGAGCCGGTCGTTCTCGACGAGGACCAGGAGGTCGAGGTCGCTGCGGTGGTTGCCGAAACCGGCGAGCACCGAACCGGCGACGACGGCGAGTACCGGGGCGCCCATGCCCTGGTCGGCTTCGCCGCGCACCACCTCCCGGGTCAGGCCGCGCTGTTCCAGGAACGCGTCCAGGCGCCGGGCGAGGGTGTCGGCGTTCGGGAACGCGACGGCACCGGCTGACGTGGTCTGCATGTGGTCGGGCACCTTTCGGCTACGAAGCGGTGGCGGGCGGGGCCCGCGGCGGTCCCGGGCGGGACGGCGCCCGGCCGGATCGCGGGCGGTGACTCCGGGGCCACGGGGGCGCCGGGCCCGCCGGGGCGGCGGCGGGGCGCGGTCGGGGCGGCCGGCCCCCGCCATCCTGCCAACGGCCGTACCCCGGAAGAGGCAACGTTCCGGCTGCCGGAACGCGGCTTCCCCGGGAGTCGGCGGCGGACTAGAACTACTGGCCGTGGGGGTGCGCCGCCGCCGTGACCCACCCGTCCTTCCCGCCCTTCGTACTTTCGTACGGAGGGAGCGGCCGCCGCCCGGCCACGGTGGGCGCGCGGTCCGCGACACGAGAGACGAGAGGAAGACCGATCCCTCTATGACAGCGCTCACCGGCCAGGAACCCGCGCGGAGCGCGCTCGCCGCCGTCCGCGCACACCTGTCGCCCCAACTCGCCCTGGTGTACGGCATGAACGGCACCGGCGCCGTGGAGGCCGACGGCGCGGGCGCCCGGCTGCGGCTGTCCGACGGCCGCAGCCTGCTGGACTTCGGCAGCTACGCGGTGACCCTGCTCGGGCAGCGACACCCGGATGTGGTGCGCGCGGTACGGCGGGAGCTGGAGGCGATGCCGGTCTCCACCCGGGTCCTGGGCAACCCCACCACGGCCCGCTTCGCGCGGGCGCTCGCCGGCTGGGCGGACCCCGGACGGCTGACGAAGGTGTGGCTCGGCCTCAACGGCTCCGACGCGGTGGAGGCCGCGCTGAAGCTGGCCCGCCTGGCGACCGGGCGCACCCGGGTCCTGGCCGTCGAGGGGGCCTACCACGGCAAGTCCCTCGGCGCCCTCGCGGCGACCTGGAACCCGCGCTACCGCCGCTCGCTGGAGTCGCTGCTGCCGGGGGTGACCCACCTGGCACCGGACGTCTCCGCGATCGCGGCCGCGTTCGCGGGCCCCGAGGTCGCCGCCGTCCTGGTCGAACCGGTCCAGGGCGAGGGCGGGGTGCGGCCCCTGGACGCGGTTTTCCTGCGGGCGCTGGGCGACGCCGCGCGCACACACGGCGCCTTCGTGATCGCCGACGAGATCCAGACGGGCCTGCGCCGTTGCGGACCCCGGCTGGCCGGCGCGGACAGCGGCCTGGAACCGGACGCGGTACTGCTCGGCAAGGCCCTCGGCGGCGGGGTGCAGCCCGTGTCCGCGGTGGTGGCCACGCCCGAGCTGTACCGGCCGCTGGCCGAGGACCCGTTCGTCCACACCACGACTTTCTCCGGCCACCCGCTGGGGGCTGCCGCGGGCCTGGCCACCCTGGTCGCCGTGGAGGAACTGGCCCCGCGCGGCGACCGGCTCGCCGGGCTGCTCGCGGCGGGCCTGACCGACCTGGCCCGGCGCCACCCCTCGCTCGTCACCGAGGTGCGGGGGCGGGGGCTGCTGTGGGGCGTGGAGTTCGGTACGGACGCGGTGGCCGGACACGTACTGATGGAACTCGGCCGGTCCGGTCTGGTGGTGTCCCCCTGTCTGGGCCGGCCCGAGGTGCTGCGTCTGCTGCCGCCGCTCGTCGCCACGGACGAGGAGGCGCAGGAGGCGCTGTCGGTGCTGGACGCGGTGTGCGCCGCGGTGCCGGACGAGTTCCGCGCCCCGTCGCCGTCGTGAGCCGCACCGCGTCACCGCGTACGCCGGTGGCTGTCCGTCCGGTCCGCCGCTCGTCCGGTAAGCCGTCCCCCGGTTCCCGAGGAGGAGTCCCCGTGCCCGTGACCCGCCCGCCCATGCCCTGTACGTCCACCTGTACGTCCACTTGTGCGTTCACGCCCTGTACGTCCACCGCTCTGCCGCGCCGGGACGCGCGGTGACCGGGGGGCCGGGCCATGGCGCGCGGTCGGCCGACCCCCCGGACCAGCGCGGAGCGCAGTACGCCTACCACCGGGAGCTGTTCCCGGCCCTGCACGACTGGGAGCGTACCGAGCGGTCGATCGTCGAGTTCACCGGGGAACAGGGCCCGAGCGGGCTGCTCGGACTCGACCAGATGGGCCATTTCGGGCCACAGGGCTGTGACCTGGTGGCCGATGTCGTACGGGCCTGGGCCGTGGACACCGGCACCCCGTCCGCGCCGGTGGCGCTCTGCGAGCTGGGCAGCGGGTTCGGCGGCGCCCTGCGCCACCTGGTGGACCGGCTGGCGACGGTCGGCGTATCCGTGCGGCGCGCCTACGGCGTGGAGCTGGTGGCGGAGCATGTCGCGGTCGGCCGCCGCATCAGCGAACGGCACGGGTTCACGCGGATCACCGAGGTGTGCGCGTCGGCGGCCGAGGTCCCGCTGCCGGACGGTTCGCTCGACGTGGTGGTGGTGACGGGGTCGATGCCGCACTTCCCCGACCCGGGGGCGGTCCTGCGGGAGGCCGCGCGGCTGCTGCGGCCGGGCGGTGCGCTGGTCCTCACCGAGGAGGTCAGTCTCACGCCCACGTCGGCACCTCCGTCGCGGGCGTTCCGTGGGACACATCCGGAGGGGGTCTTCTTCACGACGCCGCTCCCGGACCGGCTGCGGCAGTTGGCGGACGCCGGGTTCCCGGACGTGGTCCGGCACGACCTGACGCCGTGGGCACTGGCGCTGCTCGCGGAGCGGCTCAAGGTGGTGCGGCTCTTCCGCGGCAGCATCGCCGGGATCTACGGCGAGGCCGCGACCGACCTGATCCGGGACACGCTGACCGCCGCGCGAGCCGAGTACCTCGCCGGACGGCTGCTGCCGAGCCTGATCACCTCGGTCCGCCCGGCCGCGCGGGCGCAGCCTCGGGGCGCCCGGGGCCGGGTGCCCTGAGGCCGCGGGTCGGGCCCGCCCGCGGGCGTCAGGACCGGCGGGCCAGCGCCGGGGTGCGTTGCAGGGCGCGGGAGGCAGCCGCGGCGGCTGCCTGGAGGTGGGAGGCCGCCTGTGTTTCGAGGAGCCAGCCGGACGGCGCGGAGACGGCGAGGGCGCCGATCACGGTGTCGGGCGACAGCAGCAACGGGGCCGCGAGGGCGACGGTTTCGGCCGTACGCAGAATGACAAGATCCTTCCGGCGGACGTGTATCACCTCTTCACCACCGAATGCCCCGATGCCTCCTCCCTTCACTCCCGTGCGGATCGGCGGTACGTTTCGCGTACCGGTTCTTCCATGAAATCTGAGGGTTTCCCGGGCGGCGCGGGTGGAGATCGCGACCTGTTCCCCGAACTCCTTTTCGTTGCCCTGGGAATGGTGGATCTGGTCGACCAACGCGGTGTCCGCGTCGAGCGTGTCGGATATGAAGACGAACACGCCACCACGGGTGAGATGGTGCAGCCGCTCGACGAATGGCCGGGCCACGTCCCGCAGTTCCCGCTGCCCCGGCACCCGAGTACCGATCATGAAAAGTGCCACACCCAGCCGCAGGCCGTTCTCGCCGCGCTCCAGCATGTGCTCCTTCAGTAATACGGCGACGATGCGGTGAGCCGTCGCCTTCGGCATGTCGGCCCGTCGCGCCAGCTCGGAGAGTGGTATTTCCCGTTCGTACGGGCGGAAGCACCGCAGGACGCTCAGGCCGCGGGCGAGCATGGATCGAGAGCTGTTCCGGTCGGACAAATGAGCCTTCTTTCAAGACGTCGAAGGAAAGGTGCAACGCCTCGCGTATCTCCCGGATACGACGGCCTCGGGGAACGCGTGGGACGGCCGCCGGAAACCGAGCTGTCCCTGCCCCGGCGCGGCCGAGCATCGCGAGGGTGACCCGGCAGCGCCAGGATGTCCGGCGCCGGACCTGATGTGCGCCGCAGGGTGCGGCGCGTATCGAACCCCGGGGAGCGGCCCGCACCGCTCCCCGGTGCGCGTCACGTGCCGCGTTGAGCGCGTCCGCTTCGTACGCCGATCTCAGGTGGCCGTAGATCCGACATATAGATTTCCCCCAGTGGCGGTCCGTGTGGCGACGATGGCTTCAAGCGAACTGCTTTTCGAATCCGGCCTTCCCCCGACCGCTGCTCGCGCGGTACCGCATAGGGGTTCCCGGGAAAGGTCTCGCGGCGAAAGCGTTCGTCCTTCGTTTCCGCGACGGCGGAGAAGAGAGGCCGGATGATGGCGTACCGGCCCCGTCCGCGAGCGAGCCGGGCGCCGTCAATGCCGCCGTCGACGATATGGATCTTCGAAAGCGCGGCCCCCTCGTCAAATGCGTACACACCTTCGACAGGGGAGATGTGACGGTGTAAAGCGAACGCCACTTCCACCCCTCTCACTTGAACGATCCACCTTAAGCATGGCCATACGAAGTCGTCCAGGTCTAGTCCTCCCTTCCGTCGGCGATCTTGTATGGAGCTGTGAGGGTGGCGCAAAGTATGGTTGCGCTCGGCCGAGTTCCGTACCAGATTTGCTGGTTGGGTACGCGAACACCCCGGGTGGCCTGGGGACGACGGGGGCGGAATAAAAGAGCGGGATAAGGGGCGGGCAATGACCTTGAGGGTTTAACCCCTCGGGCACGGGCCGTCCTCCCGCACCGCGAGCCTCGGCTCCCTCATCCAGGGGCGCGCGGGCGCCCCGCTCGCCGGACAGCGGTGGCCGGCCCTCCTCCCGTCGCCGACCGGATCGCGGTCATGGGCGCCGGGCGCTTCGTCGAACCGGCCGAGGCCGCCGCCTCCTTCGGCGCCCTGCCCCCCGCCCCCCGTACAGTCGGGGCCTGCTGGGAGCCCTGCCCGACAGGCCGCCCGCCGGCCCCGGCGGCTCCCGCCCGCGTGTTTCCTGCTGGCGGGTGCCTGGTGCCGGGCGGGCCGGTGCGAAATACGACAGGACCCTTTCTCGTCAACGCCCTTTCTCCCTGGTGCGGTAAGGGGATCGGCTGTCGAACTCGGCGGCTTCCGAAGGGATTTGGAGAGGTGCGGGAAAAGGGTCGGGTCCGGGGCGACGGGAGAGGGAGGAAGGAGAGCGGTCCGGGCGGTCCCGGGCGGCGAGTGAGGGGTTTTGAATTCGATCATTCTCATTCGTTCCCTCGCTCTGTGGATTATCCGGATCGGGGGTCCGTGTGCCGGGATGATCTCCGCGAGCCCTGTTGTCACTATGGGCGTTTTAGGTAATTTTGTCGCTAGTTTCGTGTCTGGGGTATTTGGGGGATATGGTCGCTCATGTTGGGTCTTGTTGGGGCGGATGATCCACTTTATCCGTGATGTGCGTCACGCCCGTGGTGGGTTCGCGGTCTCTGACTGCCCGTCCATTCGGCTCACGGCAAAGGAAAGTTGAGCCCCCCGGCGGCGGGCGAATAATTTGATCTTTCCCGTTCGGAACGGCCCGCGAGGGCTGCTCGTGAATTCCGGACTTGTTTTGTCCTGGCGTTCTCGCTTACGTTCTCGTCAATCCGGGTGGAACGCCGAATCCTGCCGCTGTCCGGAAACCACACTCATCCACTCACTCACACGTACGGCAGGAGCGGGGAACCCAGGTAAGCCGCCGATTCAGAGACCGGGGATCGGCTAGGGGTGAAGTCGCGCTCATACCGCGACCGGGCATCTCCAGCCCGAATCCGACAGCTCACCTCGCAGGCGACGGAGAGGAATTCGTCATGCCCACAAAGGCCAAGCACCGTCGTACCGGAGCCGGTCCGCTCGCCAGGAGGCTCGTCGCCGCGGGCGCGGGCAGCGCCGTCGTACTCGCGCTTCCGCTGATGGCCGCCACCACGGCCCACGCGGCGCCGTCCGCGCAGAGCGCCGCCGTGAAGTCGGTACCGACGGTCACCACCGTCGTACAGAAGGCCACCACCGCGACCTACTCCGTCGTCGTGGGCGACTCCCTCTCCCGGATCGCCGCCGCCCACTCCCTGAGTGGTGGCTGGAAGAAGCTGTACGAGAACAACCGCACGGTCATCGGCGGCAACCCGGAGCTGATCAAGCCCGGTCTCCAGCTGGCGCTCGCCGGAAAGGCCGCGACGGCCGCCAAGCCCGCCGCCGCTCCGGCCGCCGCCAAGACCTACGCCAACAACCTGGACGGCTGGATCCGCGAGTCGCTGGACATCATGGCCGCGCGCGGCATCCCCGGCACGTACAACGGCCTCTACCGCAACATCATCCGCGAGTCCTCGGGCAACCCGCGCGCGATCAACCTCTGGGACTCCAACGCCGCCGCCGGGATTCCGTCCAAGGGCCTGCTCCAGGTCATCGACCCGACCTTCCGCGCGTACCACGTGCCCGGTACGTCGTTCGACAGCTACGACCCGGTCGCCAACATCACCGCCGCCGCCAACTACGCGGCCGCCCGGTACGGCTCGATCGACAACGTGAACGGCCCCTACTGACATACCGTCAGCTCGCGTCGCGAGCCGCGTACTTCCTGACAACGGCGCGTACCGAATCCTGGATTCGGTACGCGCCGGGGCTTTCCCGGGTAATAGAGTTCGGCTATGACGAATAACGAAACCGCGCCCCGTGTCGCCCTCAAGAAAATAACCCCGCAGGTTTCCGGGGCGATGGGCGCGCTGCACGCCGCCGCCGTTTCCGCCGCGAGCGACGCCAAGGTCGAACCGGAGCTTCTCGAACTGATCAGGATCCGCGCCTCGCAGATCAACGGCTGCGCTTTCTGTCTCGATATGCATACGAAGGACGCCCGTGCGCAGGGCGAGACCGAGCAGCGTGTCTACGCGCTGAACGCCTGGCGCGAGACCCCGTTCTTCACCGAGCGGGAGCGGGCCGCCCTGGCCCTGGCCGAGGCTGTGACCTTGGTGAACGACGGCCAGGTGCCTGACGCGGTATACCGGGAGGCGGCCGGGGTCTTCACGGAGGAGCAGGTCGCGGCGCTGATCTGGGCGGCCACCGTCATCAACGCGTACAACCGCATCGCCATCGCGACACGTATGGTGCCGGGCGGTTATCGGCCCGCCCCGAAGAATTCCTGAACGCCGAATATCGCGCCGGGTCGATCCTTTCGACCCGGCGCGCCCGTTTATGTCTTTTAGGTGAATTCTGTGCGGCGAGTGGGCGACCCGGTGAGTCCGCCGCCCGAAGGTTCGGTGATTCGCGGATCAGTGGTCCGGCAGCGGCTCCGCGATGCCATTCAGCCATTTCTGCCACCGCGCGGCGTGTGCAGCCGGACCCGCGAGCATCGGTGGGCCCAGCCAGCTGGTCACCGGGCGGATCCCGTGCAGGGCGTTGACGAGCCACACCTCGCGGCCCGCCAGCTCCGCCAAGGTCCGTTCCCGGTGGAGGACCCGGATCCCGGACTCCCCGGCGTGGTCCTGGATGATCGCGGTGGTGACCCCGGGCAGTACCGGCAGCCGGGGTGAGGGCAGACACAGTGTGTCGTCCTCCCACCACAGCACACTGGAACTGGTCGCCTCCAGCACCAGCCCCGAGGCGCTGGTCAGTACGGCCTCGTCGGCTCCCTGGTCGCCCGCCCGGTGCCGTACCCCGGTCAGTGTGTCGAGGTCGGGCCCCTTGCGGCGCGGTACGGTACGCGGATCCGGCTGGCCCGAGGCCCAGACCCGTACCCCGGAGGTACGCCGGGGCGAGTATCTGATCCGTACCCGCAGCCGGGGGGAGTGGTCCGCGGTCAGCAGCTCGACGCGGGGGAACCAGGCGCCCTCGCGCGGCAGCGCGGCCGTCATGTCCCGCCAGAACGAGACCAGTTGGACGGCGGGCAGGTCGGAGGCGTCGGCGCACGCGGTCAGGAACCGCTCGCGGTGCCGGGCCAGGGCGCGTACCCGGCCGTCCAGCACCAGCCAGGAATCGGCGGCCGGCAGCAGCCCGTGGAACTGGTCCGGCGGTTCGTCCACGAGGGTGAGCCCACGCCCCGGCGTCCAGCCCAGAACCTGTCCCCCGATCGTTGTGGAGGTCGCTTCGATGTGTGTGGTGGTCATCCTGGCCGTGCCTCCCGGCTGCTCCGTGTGTGCTGTCCCGCGTGCTGTCCCGTGGTGTCAGTACTTGCGGCCCGCGCTCGCCGCCGAGCCGTGCCGCGGGCCGTACGGCGCGTGCTCCAGCCACGCCCCGCACCAGGGCAGGACGGAGGAGAGCGTCGCCGCCACCCGCTGCTTCGCCCGGACGATCCGGCGCTCGGGACGCAGATGCGCCAGGGCCGTCCCCGCCGCCGCGCTGTTGAACAGCGCTGCCTCCCGCCGGGCCACGGCGAACTCCTCGACCGCGGCAGGGGAGTTGGCGGCGACCGCTGCCGCCGCTGCGGCCGCGTCCGCGATCCCGCTGTTCATGCCCCGCGCGCCGAACGGCGGGAACAGATGCGCGGCCTCGCCGACCAGCAGCACCCGCCGCCCCGGATCGGTGAACGCGCCGGCCACCTTGCGCAGGAAGTGGTACGTGGAGACCCACAGCACCCGGTCGGCGTAGCCGTCGCCCACCACACCGGGCAGCCAGCCGCGTACCGCCTCGTCCGTACCGTACTCCTCCGGGTCGTCGTCGTCCCGGCACTGGAGGTCGAGCTGGAAACCGCCGGTGAACGGCACCCGCATCACACTGCGGCCGTCGGTTCTCGGGTGCTCGTAGTGGAAGACCCGCTCCAGCGGCAGTTCGGACCCCGGGATGTCGGCGACATCGACCACGACATGGAACCCGGACGAGCGGGTGCCCTCCATGGGGATGTCCAGCGCCCGCCGCACCGCCGAGCGGGCGCCGTCCGCCGCGACGACATGGCTCGCGGTCCAGCTCCGGCCGTCCTCGGTGGTGACCTCGACGGTGTTCGCCGAGACCCGGACGTCCCCGACCCGGGCGTCCCACTCGAAGCGCACCCCGGCGCTGTCGCACGCGGCGAGCAGGAAGCGCTCGGTGTCCACCTGCCGCAGACTGGTGAACGGTGTGCGGGCGGCGGAGAAACCGGCCCCCGGCCCGTCCTCGGGCGGCGGAAAGGTGCGCGCGTACACCTCCCGCCCCCGGTACAGCGTGCGTTTGGTGTGCCAGGTCCGGCCGTACGCGGTGATCTCGGCGGCCAGCCCCGGCCGCATCGCGTCCAGGAGCTGGAGCGTCTCGCGATGGACGAACAGGGCCCGGCTGCCCGGCCGTTCACGGCCCTTCCGGTCGGCCTCCAGCACGGTCACCGGCAGCCCGCGCGCCCGCAGCGCGAGCGCCGCCGCCATGCCCACCGGACCGGCGCCCACGACCAGCACGGGCGGCGCCATCTCAGACCCCGAACCGGGCGGCCGGCAGCGCGCCCTCGGCGAGCATCCGGACGATCTCGACCCGCTTGATCTTCCAGGTGGAGGTCCTCGGCAGATCGTCGAACCGCCACTGGAGGGGGGTCGCCATCCTCGGCAGGTCCGTGGTCGCCTCGTCCCACCGCCGGGTGTCGAGCGGCTCGTCGCCCCGTACACACACCACCGGCACCGGCTCGCGCTCGGCGCCGGGCACGATGACGATCTCGCGCAGCTCTTCGAGGCGGGACATCAGTACGTCCTCGACCTCCAGATTGCTCTCCATGGAATCGATCCGGTCGATCTCACGGTCCATCAGATACAGCCCGCCCCATCGGCTTTGATAGCCCATGTCCCCCATCTGCCACCATCCGTCCCGCAGTTGGCGGTCATAGGTATCCCGCGCGCCGAGATAGGTGAGGATCCTGCCCCGGGTGCGGGCCTCGATCCGGCCTGCGGTACCGGCCTTGGCACGCCTGCCCGTGCTGTCCGCGATCCGGATCCGGGTGAATCCGGGGATCGCGGTCCCGACCCGGCGTCCGTCCGTACGGGCGGCTCCGCGCCGGGTGTACCACTGGAAGGCGACCGGGCCCGTCTCGCTCTGCCCGTACAGCTGGATGAGCCAGGGCGCGCGCCGGTGCGAGGCGCCCAGCAGCCGCTGGACGGTGCGCGGATGGATCGCGTCGAAGGTGGAGCCGTACGAACGCACCCAGGACAGCGGATCGCCGGGCGCCTCGGCCAACTCCTCCCACAGGACGAAGGTGTTGGGGTGCGTCTCGACGATGCCGGGGCGGTGTGCGGCGAGCAGCGGTCCGGCGGCGGCCGGGTCGGGGTCGACGATCATCACCAGCGGGGAGCCGAAGTTCAGCAGCACACCGAGCAGATGGTAGAAGCGCGAGTGGACGAAGGACATGTGCAGCGCCGCGGTCTCGCCCCGGGTCGGCCACCCCATCGCCTTCTGCGGGACCAGCCGGTTCCACATGGTGTTGGCACAGTGCACCGCCAGCTTCGGGGTGCCGGTGGTGCCCGAGCTGTGGGTGATCAGCGAGGGCTCGCGGGGATGCAGCCGTACCGGCGCGTGCGCGGGCGCCCCGGCGAACTTCTCCAGCGGTACGCCCGGGGTCGGCCCCGGTCCGTCGTCGACGGTCAGCACCTCGCGTACGAGAGCGGAGACATCGCCGCCCGCCGGGCCCGCGGAGCACAGCGGACCGTCCAGCTTGGCCCGGTCGGTGATCAGCCAGGGCCGATCGAGACGCCCGAGCAGCTCGCCGGCGACCGGCCCGTCCAGGCCGGGCGAGAGCAGCGCGGGGACCGCGCCGATCCGGGAGGCGGCGCAGGTCAGCACCGCGATGTCAAAGTTGTCCGACTTGTGGATGGCGACCCGCTCGGTCGGCCGGACCCCGGCCGCCCACAGCCGCGCCGACAGATCGTCGACGAGGGCGGCCAGCTCCGGATAGCCGAGGCCGAGCCCCGCCCCGGGACATACGTCCAGCGGCCGGTCCAGACTGACCGGTACGGAGCCGAACCGGGCGGCGGCCCGGTGGAACATCATGCCGAGATAGAACCCGCGCTCGGAGAAGAGGGTGTGACGCATGGGGGCCGTTCCTTCCTGATGTGTGGGGGCTACCAGGAGCCCTGGCGCACCAGATGGCGCCGGAGCTTGCCGGTCGGGGTGCGGGGGAGCGACGGCACCACGAGCACCGTCCGAGGCACCTTGAAGGGGGCCAGCCGGCGCCGGGCCAGGGCGAGGATCTCCTCCTCGAACTTCTCGAACTTCTCGGAGTCCACGCGGTCCACGCGGTCCACGGATTCCTCGGGGATGTCGGACTCACTTGTCTCGGACGCGTTCTGAGGGTGCGTCACCACGAAGGCGCGCAGCCGGGAGGCGCCCGCCTCGTCGGTGACCGCCGCCACGGCGACCTCCCGTACCCCAGGATGGGTCCGCAGCACCCCCTCGACCTCAAGGGGGGAGACGGTGATGCCGCCGACCATCTCCATGTCGTCCGACCGCCCCAGATGGCGGTACGTGCCGTCCGGCTCGCGGCGGGCCCGGTCGTGGGTGGCCAGCCAGCCGCCGGACAGGGTCCGCGCGGTGGCCTCGGGCAGATTGAGGTAGCCGGAGGTCAACGTCGGTCCCTTGACCCACAGTTCGCCCTCGTCGCCCTCGGCCACGGGACGCCCCGAGGGGTCCCGCAGCTCCACCTCGTACCCGGGCACCGGCCGGCCCACCGTACCCGGTGTGTTGTGGGAGAGGCTGTTGGCACAGAAGGCGTGGCCCGCCTCGGTGGAGCCCAGCTGCTCCAGGACGGGTGCCCCGAGCAGCTCGGTCACCCGCTCGCCGAGCCCGGCGGGCATGGCCTCCCCGGCCGACACGGCGGCGCGTACGGAGGAGAAGCACACCGCGTGCCCGTCGGACCGGTCGGCCACCAGAGCGGCATAGGCCGACGGTACGGAGTACAGCAGTGTGACCCGGTGCCGGGCGACCAGCTCGTCCAGGGCGGCCGGGGTGGGGCGCCGGCCGACCAGGACGGCCGAGGAGCCGGAGAAGAGCGGGAAGACGAACCCGTTGCCGAAGCCGTAGGCGAAGAAGAGCTTGGAGACCGACAGGGTGACATCGTCGGGCTCGATCCGCAGCAGCCGCCTCCCGATGAACTCGTAGTACGCCTCCGGGTCGCCGTGGCGGTGCACAACCCCCTTGGGACGCCCGGTGGTTCCGGAGGTGTACTGGATGTACAGGGGGGTGTCCGACCCGGCCGGATGGGGGGCGGCCGGGGCGGCGGTGCAGGTGAGCGCGAGTAACTGGTCCGCGCAGAGACGCCTGTCGGGGGTGAAGCGGTCCTCCAGCCCCGGACCGGTGACACAGAGGGTGGCGCCGGCGTCCTCGACCATGAAGTCATGGTTGTCCGTGGGCAGTTCCGGGTTGGCCAGCACGGCCACCGCGCCGAGCCGCGCGGTGGCGAGGAAGGTGGTCACCCACGCGATGGAGTCGGGGAGCGCGAGGAGCACCCGGTCGCCCGCGCGCACCCCGTGGTCGGCCAGGACGGTGGCCGCCCGCGCGGCGAGGCCGTGCACCTCGCCGTGGGTCCAGACCCGGTGGTCCTGGTGGAACGCGGGCCGGTCGGTCCAGTGGTGACGTACCGCCAGATCGGCCAGATCGGCCGCCAGGTTGCCCGGACAGGCGCGGTCCGGGTGGCCGCGGCCCGGAGCGGGCCGCTCGGCGGTCTGCCCGGTGGGGGAGCGGAACGCGGAGCGGGGGGTCAGCCGCAGTGTGGACGGGGGTGTCATCGGACCGGCTCCTCTGCGACGGCGACGGCGGTATCCAGGGGGGCCACCAGCGGGACCAGCGGCGCCGTGGGAGTGGCGGCCCGCGTGGCCTCCCCGACCGTGAGGTCGCGGTGGGCGCGCATCGGGGCCGCGGTCTTCAGCAGCATCTCGTCGTACTCCGCCGCCGGATCCGAGCCGAGGACGATCGCGCCGCCCGCGCCCAGCCGCATCCGGCCGCCGCTGAACACGGCCGTGCGGATGACGATATTGAGATCGGCGGCGCCGTTGCAGCTGAGATAGCCGATGGCGCCGGAGTAGACACCGCGCGCCTCGGTCTCCAGCGAGTCGATGATCTCCATCGTCCGCAGTTTCGGCGCGCCGGTCATCGAACCGCCGGGGAAGCAGGCGCGGACACACTCCACCGCGTCGGTGTCCGGGCGCAGCCGCCCCTCGACGGTGGAGACCAACTGGTGCACGGTGCTGTACGTCTCGGCCGCCATCAGCCGGGGGACCCGTACGGACCCGGTCTCGCAGACCCGCCCCAGATCGTTGCGGAGCAGATCGACGATCATCAGGTTCTCGGCGCGGGTCTTCTCGTCCAGCGCGAGCGACGCCCGCAGCCGGGCGTCCTCCGTCTCGGTGGCGCCACGCGGCGCGGTGCCCTTGATCGGTTTGGCCTCGGCGACCCCGTCCCGGGTGATCCGCAGGAACCGCTCGGGGGACGAGCAGGCCACATCGACCTCCCCGAACTTCAGATAGGCCGCGTACGGCGCCGGGTTGTACCGTCGCAGCACCCGGTAGTAGTCGTACGAGTCACGTGGCGCGGGCGGTCTGGCGGCGTTGGTGAGGCAGATCTCGTAACTGTCCCCTTCTCTCAACTCCCGCTGGCAGGACTCGATATCGGCGAGATAGCCCGCGCGGTCGCGCACCAGCCACGGTTCGGCGGCGGTCAGATCGAGGCCGTGCCCCGGTACGGAGGGCCGGGGTTCGCAGGGGGATGGGGCGGCGGGCACACCGCTCAGCTCCGTCACGGCGGTGTCGAGCCAGTCGGTGGCGTCCCGCAGGCCGAGCGGTGTGTCCTCGGCGAGACAGACGGCGTAGGTGTTCCCCTCCTGGTGGTCCACGACCACCAGCCGGTCGGCGAAGAGCCAGCAGGCGTCCGGGGTGTCGGCCCGGTGGCGGCCCGGCGAACCGCAGTCCGCCTTCACCTCGTACCCCAGATAGCCGACATAGCCGGTCGTGAAGTCGAAGGGCAGCTCCGGGGCGTCCACCGCGCGCAGCGCCAGCCGCTCCCGGAGGTAGTCGAACACACTGCCCTCGACCCGGCGGACCGGTTGTCCCGGCCGCTCGATCTCGCTGAGGCCGGCCTCGACGTCGTACCGTACGAACTCGCTCAGCGGGCCCCTGCCGTCCCCGAAGAACGAGAAGCGGGACTGCCCGGCCTCGACCAGGGAGCTGTCCAGCCAGAACGCGCGCGGCGCGTCGGCGGACATCCGGGTGAACGCCGTCTCGGGATCGACCGCCGTGCCGATGACCCTGCTGTGCAGCCGATGGCCACCGCCGGACACACCGGCCTCCGCGGGCGTCGCGGCGGCTCCGGGCCCGGCGCCCTGCCGCTGCTTCGGGGCCCGGGGCCGGGCGGGACGGGGTCTGGCCGCCGTCATGTCACGGAAGTTGGCGAGCATCCGGTGGCCGAACTCGGTGAGGATCGACTCGGGGTGGAACTGCACACCCCACAGCGGGCGCGTACGGTGCCGCAGCCCCATCAGCACCCCGTCCTCGGCCCACGCGGTGGCCTCCAGGGTCGACGGCAGCGGCTCGCGCACGGACAGCGAGTGGTAGCGCACCGCGGTGAAGTTCTGCGGTATTCCGCGGAACAGCCCCCGGCCGTCGTGTCTGATCGTGGACAGATGGCCGTGCCGGGGCAGGGGCGCGGAACCCACCGCGCCCTGCTCGCCGATCGCGATGCCCTGGTGCCCGAGACACACTCCCAGTACGGGGATGTTCGCCCGCGCCAGCAGGGTCGTACCGATACCGAAATCGCGTTCTCTGCCGGGGTGTCCAGGCCCCGGGGACACCACGACGTTGTCGAACTCCAGCAGATCCAGCTCGGCGCCGGCCGGGGCGTCGTTGAGCACGACGACCGGCTCCTCGCCGTTGACCTCGGCTATCAGCTGAAACAGGTTGTACGTGTACGAGTCATAGTTGTCGATGAGCAGAGTCTTCACCCGGCCCACCTCCTTTTCGTCTTTCCGGGGCCTTCCGGTTCTTTACGCAGCCTTCATGCGGCCCGCCCGTTTGCGCGGGACCGCCGCTTGTGCCGTCCGCGCAGCGCCCGCAATGGCGGGTAAAGCCATTTTTTGAGAAAGCGCTGGAGGCGAGGCATGAGTACCCAGGTGACAATGGCTGTTACGGCCAGGCAGAGAATAAGAGTCCGTACGAGAGCATTGAAATGGTTGAGGTAGGGAATGACCGTCAGATTGAATATGAGCACGGGAGGGAAGACCGCACTCATATTCACCATCCACAGTTTCCATTTCGGCGGAGGCTTGGGAGGCACCGGCAGGGGCAGTGCCGCCGGGCCCTCGAACCAGGGCTTCAGCCCGCGTATCCTGCGGTGTCCCGTCTCTCTGGCGAGCCGGTCCCCCTGGGCCGCCCACTGCACCCGGGCGGCGGATTCCTCCCATACTCCGGCGGATCTCTCACAGTCGAACCGGTGAATGACATGCCATTCGACCCCGGAATCTCCGGGAGCGAGTACGCCACCGCCCAAGTACCCCGGAGCGCGGGCGGTCGCACCCAATAAAGCCATGGCCCACGAGCTGAATTCCCGCTCACGGCCCTGCGCCACGTGATAGGCGGTCGTGACCGTGATCGGTTCCCTGTCCACTGCCGGCCACGCCCTTCCGCCGGCATCGGTTGCCGGTCATTCCCGTCCCTGAGCGATCACGTTCGAAGGAGCCGATGTTCTTGAATACGAGAACAGTGCCCCATCCGTTCAGGTCGCGTGCGGAAACTTTCCAACTTTCCGGCCGGGGGGTGGTCATTACATCGTCATCACACCGTTGGCCTGCGGTTTCATCCGGAAAATTCTTCGGGCAGGGGCCGGACGGAATCGGGCCCGATTCACCGCGAAGCGGTCCCGACAGCACAAAACCGCCGCCCGGCCGGACTCCGTGGGTCCGGCCGGGCGGCGGTCGTTGGGGTTCAGGCGGTTCGTACGGTCAGGAGGCTCCGCCGTAGAAGGCGGGGCGCTTCTCCAGGGCGTCGACACGGACGATCTCGCCGGACTCCAGCGCCTGGACGAGGGCGTCCGTGATGACCGTCGCGGCGTAGCCGTCCCAGGCGGAGGGGCCGGTGGGCTCGGTGCCGGTCGCGACGGACTCGGCCCACTCGCGGAACTCGGTGTCGAAGGCGGCCTCGAAGCGGCCCTTCCAGTCCTGGAGGATCCCGGTGGAGGCGCTGCCGCCGCCGCGTACCGCCACGGCCGCCGGGTCGGGCAGCCGGACGGTGCCCTCCTCGCCGACGGTCTCGCACTGGATGTCGTACCCGTACTGGCAGTTGACGAAGACCTCCAGGTCGATCCGGACGCCCTCAGCGGTCTCGAAGAGCATGATCTGCGGGTCCTGGAGGTGCTCGTGCCGCTTGCGGGTCCTGCGCGGCCTCAGCACCTGTACGGAGCGGATCTCGTCGTCCAGCAGCCAGCGCAGGACGTCGATCTCGTGAACGGCGGTGTCCTGCGCGGCCATCGCGGAGGTGTAGGACTCCGGGACGCTCTGGTTGCGGTGTGCGCAGTGGACGATCAGCGGCTCGCCGATCCGGCCCGACGCGATGACCTCCTTCATCTGCCGGTAGCCCGCGTCGTACCGCCGCATGAAGCCGACCTGGACGAGCCGGGTGCCATGGGCGGTCTCCGCCTCGATGATCTTCAGACAGTCCTCGGGGAGGGTGGCGAGCGGCTTCTCGCAGAAGACCGGCTTGCCCGCCGCGATGGCGGCGAGGACGTGCTCGGCGTGGGTCGGGCCCCAGGAGGTGATCACGACGGCGTCGACATCGTCCGCCGTGATGACCTCGGAGCCGCTGGGCAGGGCGCGGGCGCCGACGGACGCGGCGACCTCCTCGGCGCGCGCGGTGTCGATGTCGAACACCGCGGTGACCTGCGTACCGGTGATCACATGGGTCAGCCGGCGGATATGGTCCTGTCCGATCATTCCGGTGCCGATCACACCGATACGCACGGTCATGGGGGTTGCCTTTCGAAGAGAGGGGTGGGGGAGCCGGAGGCCCAGAGCCTGTCGGGTGACCTCTGATCGGGCGTCCACGTCCTGGCACGCACTTCCCCAGCCTCCGGCCGGGTGCCCCCATCCGGCGTTGTCGCTGTGGAATCGCATGTACCAGACCGCGTCCGCTTTCCGGTCGAAGGTCACCCGACAGGATCAGTCCGAGGTCGGGAAGCTGAATCCGGCCTTGGTCTCCTGCGCGCGGTGGGGCCAGCGGGTGGTGACGACTTTGGTGCGGGTGTAGAAGCGGATGCCTTCGGGGCCGTGGACGGGGCTGTCGCCGATGAGGGAGTCTT